>MNYK01000042.1 GCA_001873115.1 Desulfobacterales bacterium CG2_30_60_27
CCGGGCTGGGTTAAGACAATTGCAACCACGCATACCGCATAAAATAACTCTCAGGAGGCATCCGGCCCGGGCTGGGTTAAGACTGAGCTTGAAACATTTGGATGTATCCTGTGTCGGTAGACATCAATACTGCTGGAAGGAATCAGTATCATGACTAAACCGTATTATATCTTGTCGCCCTGCGGCACGAGTTTGCTCACCAACGGCATCAGTCAGGAATTGCGCAATGCTGTCAACAGGCATAGCAACGTCAGAAGCGAACAGGAGGTAAAAAAGTTATCTCCAGAAGATCATCAACGCATTAACGATCATATTAGCGTTGTTTATGAAAAAATGACCACCTCCGACATAGGCACTGCCAAAAAGTTGTCCGCTGAATTGAATGGCATTCTGTCCTTGTACGGTGGATCAATCGAAGATCATAAAGCAGATTTCCACCAACTCCTTTGCACCGACACATGGCTTGGCGAGGCAACCGCATCCATCGTCAAAGAATGGCTCGCGAAAATGGGTATTGTAGTAGAGCTTAGGCGCCAGAAAGATTTGCGCACCGTTGACCTTCTTTCTTTTCAGGCCGCTCTTTCCGATCTGGTTCAGTGGTGTGCAAGCGAAATAGAACCGTGGCGCGCTACCCATCATGTAGTATTCAACCTGACAGGCGGTTTCAAAAGCATTCAGGGGTTTCTGCAGACTCTTGCCCAGTTCTATGCTGATGAAACAATCTATATCTTTGAAAGCAATAGTGAACTGCTAAGGTTGCCTCGCTTACCATTGAGGATGGCGGCTGATGATGTTGTCCGGCAACATATTGCCGCCTTCCGCTGTTTAGCCACAGGTTTAGATCTTTCCAGTGACGATACAATCGGAATCCCCGAAACCTTGCTGATGAGTGTGGCAGATTGGGGACGTTATTGACTCAGTTGACTAAATCAGGCAAGAGTAAGGGCGAAGGGGAAGAGAGAGACTAGTACCAAGGAACATTCTTCCCTTCGCATTGATATGGTCAAGTCAGGGTAACCATTCAGCAGCACCACATTTGCTTCGCGGTCTCGCTTGGCTCGCTTAGCTGTCATCGGCCTGCTCATGCGCAATCAGCACACTTCGCAGACCTCTGAAGTTTATACCCCTTGGTGGGGTGCGCATCCGCGGCACTGCTGAACTGTTACAGTTCTTAAGTTTAGCCACATTTTTCCGTTCCTGGTGAACGGTTACTAATAAATCCCCCATTTTTTTGACAAGTGTCAACCATATCAGGGGATAAACAAAAAGGGAGACCCGGATATGGCCTCCCTTTGTTATCTGACAGCAGAAAATGGGGAGCTACCCCATGATCATTCTATTTTACCAGAGATTCGATATACTTTTTCAGTGAGCGCATCTCCGCGGTGCGTCCGTTTATTTTTTGCCCCTTCATCTTCCCGACGATGCAGCCATTGATCATCTTGGCCCGGCCAGCGAGTTTGCCGGCCTTTTCCATTCCTTTGCCACCGGCATGGCAACTGCCGCAGCTCTTGCCGCTGGTGGCGCCGCCCAGCTTCTGGTCATTAAACAACTTCTCCCCTTGTGCCACCGAGGATTCCACTGCGGTGGCCGCGCCAGCGAAGCAAACAACCAGCAGCATGGCGCTAAGAACGAGTCTCATTTGTTTCATCTTCTTCCTCCTCATTTTGTGTTAATCCAAACATTATATTGACGCTGAAATTATGCTAATAGAGACGGATAATCATTGCAAGTAATTTTTTATGGCCGACATATTATTTATACAGAGGCATGCAATCGCCTTGCTATTATCCGCACCACATGCCGACAAATATGGGCTAACTACTATTAACAGAGATTTTTTATGGATAGGTATATTTTAAAAGTTAAGCAACGCGTCATGTGCTTTTAGCAGTAAACGGAGGAAGTAGCAGTGCCGGCATGCCACACCTAATGTATACTCGTTATTATCAGAGAATAGCGGTAAAGCGGGGAACCCAGGAAGATATTGCTGTTGGGCCGCCACCAGTTCCGACCAACCTTGCAAGAGGGTCGCTGAGCCGTGGGGGAAGGCAGGGCGACTCCTTGCCCTTCCCCACGCACTGGCAAAAACTTTGAGCCCAACAGCAGGCAAAATGAGAGGGAGGCCGGACATGACCTTCCCTTTGTTATGTGGCGGAGGGAAAAGGGAAACTACCCCCCGCCCTACTTGGCCAAGGATTCGATATACATCTTCAGGGAGCGCATCTCAACGGAACTGCCATCGATTTTCTGGCCCTTCAACGGCCCGACGATGCACTGGTTGATCATCACGCCCAAGTCAGCACGTTTCCCCGCCTTTTCCATGCCCTGGCCGCCGGCATGGCAACTGTTGCAGCTTTTGCCGCTGGTGCCATTGCCCAGCTTGGGGTCATTGAACAGCTTCTGCCCCAGCTCCACCGAGGATTCCCCCGCGGTGGCCATGCCAGCGCAAAAAGCAACCAGCAGCATGGTACCTAGCACGAAAGTTTTTTGTTTCATCTTCCTTCTCCTCATTTTGAGTTGCGCCAAACACGATGTTCTCGTAAAAACCCAAAGCGAGGCCATCGCCACCTGCAATTTCAACATATTACAGACGGTTAACGCGTCGGAATCACAATTTTTGCGATTCCAACAAACAATGTTTGACAGTAGAGGCCATGTTAGGGAAGACGGCGCGTTTTTACAAGGGTATTTTGGTCCAGACCGGCATATTTTCTAGCCGCGTGATACAGGATGTCATGACAGGGGGCAGACTGGCGCCCCTGCCGGTCAAAACTTACGATGCCTCAGGCCGCATGCCGGCCGAGCACGCCGGCGCCGCCGCCCAACTCATCCCGCAGCCGGGCCACGTCCGCATTTTCAAGGTAGTCATCGTAAGGCATCATCCGATCGATGATCCCATCTGGCAGGATTTCGATAATCCGGTTCGCCACGGTTGCGACAAACTGATGGTCATGGGAGGCGAAGAGCACCACTTCCGGAAAGGCCATGAGCCCGTTGTTCAGGGCGGTGATGGATTCCAGATCCAGATGGTTGGTCGGCTCGTCGAGGATGAGGGCATTGGCGCCCGAGAGCATCATTTTCGACAGCATGCACCGGACCCGCTCCCCGCCGGAGAGGACACTGGTTTTCTTCAGCGCCTCTTCGCCGGAAAACAGCATCTTGCCGAGGAAACCCCGGGAAAAACTCTCCCCTTCCTTGGGCGGGGCGAACTGTCGGATCCACTGGACCAGGTTCATCTCGTTGTTGAAAAAGGCGTTGTTCTGTTTCGGAAAATAGGAGTTGGTCATGGTTACGCCCCAGCGGCAAATACCACGGTCCGGCGCCATCTCGCCGGCCATGATCTGGAAGAGCGTGGTCCTGGCCAGACTGTCCGGCCCGACAAAAGCGATCTTGTCGCCCTTGTTGACGGTCAGGAAAAAATCGCTGAGCACCGGTGCCCCGTCAATCTCCTTGTCAAGGTCGGTGATCTCCAGGATGATATCACCGCATGGCCGCTCCGGCTTGAAGACGATGTACGGATATTTTCTGGAGGAGACCGGCAAATCCTCCACGGTGAGCTTATCCAGCAGCTTTTTCCGCGAGGTGGCCTGCTTGGCCTTGGAGGCGTTTGAACTGAAACGCCGGATGAAATCCTGCAATTCAAGGGCCTTGGCGGTAGCCTTCTTGTTCTCATTCTGCTTCTGCTGCACGACAAGCTGACTTGCCTGGTACCAGAAATCATAGTTCCCCACATAGACCCGGATTCTGCCGAAGTCAATGTCCGCGATGTGGGTGCAGACCTGATTCAAAAAATGACGATCGTGGGAAACGATGATCACCGTGTTCTGAAACCGATAGAGGAACTCCCCCAGCCAGGCGATGGACTGCAGATCCAGATGGTTGGTGGGTTCGTCGAGCAGGAGGATATCCGGGTTGCCGAACAGGGCCTGGGCGAGCAGGACCCGCACCTTCTCTCCGCCCTCCAGCTCCTTCATCTTGCGCTGGCGGAGCTCCTCGGCAATGCCCAACCCGCTCAACAGCACCGCGGCCTCGGACTCCACCTCATAGCCGTTCATCTCCGCGAATTCGGCCTCCAGCTCGCCGGCCCGGATGCCGTCGGCCTCGGACAAATCCCCCTTGGCGTACAGGGCCTCCCGCAGGGCCATCACCTCGTAAAGCCGGGCGTGGCCCATGATGACCGTATTGCAGACCAACTCCTCGTCAAAGGCGAACTGGTCCTGGTTCAGCACCGCGATCCGCTGCCCGCTGCCGACGAGGATGTCCCCCTTGTCCGCCTGGCCCGTGCCGGCCAGAATCTTCAGAAAGGTGGATTTCCCGGCGCCATTGGCGCCGATCAGGCCATAGCAGTTTCCCGGGGTGAACTTGATATTGACGTCCTTGAAGATCACCCGCTTGCCATAAGCCAGGGCGACGTTGACTGCTTGAATCATGCTAAAATCCTCTGGGTAATAAAGGTCCCGGGGGCGAGCCCGCCTTAACCTGTCAATCTCTTGTGGCGTGCCTGCTCATGCTTCTCGGAAACCGGAGGCTGCCCGGCGCGGTGTCTCCCTGACAATTCAGCCATGGGTGACGATGAGGCGGGCTAACAGGCGTAAAAAAAACCCCGCGCAAGGCGGGGCTTTTTGGTCGGTCAATGACGGGTATTAGATCTTGTGGACATTGGCCGCCGCCGGGCCCTTGGCGCCGTCGACCACGTCAAACGTAACCCGGTCGCCCTCTGCCAGGGACTTAAAACCTTCGGCGATGATCGCGGAATGGTGGACGAACACGTCCTTGCCGCCTTCTTCCGCGATAAAACCAAACCCCTTTGCATCATTAAACCACTTCACTGTGCCTTCTGACATCTTGTACCACTCCTTGTGTGCTGGGTTCCCCGCAAGGAACCACTTGATAAAATGCCGGACCATCACTGGATAACCCGGCGTACAGTACGTTTGATGGCGTCCTAACAATTCCGACCTACTGCGTCGTAGCGCATTTTTGTTCGTTCGGCATACCTTATGTATGGCCTCACTCGCAAAAATACCCTACTGTCGTGTCAACGACACTATGTCATTTCGAGTGAAACGAGAAATCTTTCCTTGTCAATGAGCTAGTACCTTGTAACGTTTAAGTCCAACCCCCCTCCGTCCCCCCTTGTCAGGGGGGAAGTCTTTAAGCCTCCCCTGACAAGGGGAGGTTTGGAGGGGTTGGATGCGAAAGAATATGTGTTCCATGGTACTAGAAAGATTTCTCCCTGCGGTCGAAATGACATTTCAAGATTGACATGACACTACTCCTTGTATATCGAAATTCTTACTTAGCCATCCCGATGGTTGTTACAAATCCATCACGTTTGTCTGCAACAAAAAAGCCGCACGTCCTCAAACGGAGGATTGTGCGGCTTACTTCTTCGTAAACATGTTACAAGCAGGTACTGCACAAACTGTTTTATAAAATAGCCTATTTCCCCAGGCTTGGCAATAGATAACTTCGATGGTGTTGTAACAATTCATAATTTGCCTGGATGTCGCCGTGGACGAAGTAATAAATCAGGTAACTATCCAGCGGCACCGCAACCCGGGTGAGTTCCCGGACTGGCAATGCTTTGCGCGGCTTCGTCCGCGACCTCAGACGCGGGATGCGCGGGAGGTCGCGGACGCCTCGGAGGCGGGCAGGACGCCCGCCGAGCATGAGTGCAAGGCATGGCCAGCCCGGCAATGCTTCAATGCCGACACAAGCTGGATAGTTACGGCATGAGTTAAGCCGCTGTAAAAAAATAACATGGCCATCTAAGTGCCCGGAGCGGCATAAGGAGCCGTAACGAAATAGATATAAATGGCCATGTTATTTCGTAACGGCTCCTAAATTTCAGCAGGTTGTCCTGATACACCATATTCCCCTCGGGTCGAAATGACATCTTTTCTGAGTTGTTACGACGCCATCCACTTTGGCCCGCGCTCAGGAGTTGAGCAATTCCACCGAGTGCGGTATGGTAGACACCTCTGACCGCTTTACTTGACAAGTCGGGCCAGCTCATTTACCAGAACCATGGAATTTTACGGTGATCACATGCCCCCCGTCCAGCAGAAAAACGGCTACTTCGGTAACTGGGGCGGCGCCTTTATTCCCGAGGTGCTGCACCAGACTTTTTGCGAGCTGCGGGCCGTCTATGCCGCAGCGCGCCAGGATCCCGACTTCTGGCATGAATATAAAACCATCATGGCCACCTATTCCTGCCGACCCACCCCGCTCACCCACGCGGCCAACCTCTCGGCCCTGTTTGCGGGGGCACGGATCTTCATCAAGCGCGAGGACCTGAACCACACCGGAGCGCACAAGGCCAACAACGTCATGGGCCAGGGACTGCTGGTTAAGCGTATGGGCAAAAAACGGGTGATCGCCGAAACCGGCGCCGGCCAGCACGGCGTGGCCACCGCCACCATGGCGGCCAAGTTCGGCTTAGCGTGCACCATCTACATGGGCGAGAAAGACGTGGCCCGCCAGCGGCCCAATGTCTTCTGGATGGAAAAACTTGGCGCCACCGTGGTGCCGGTGACCACAGGCTCGCGGAGCCTGAAGGACGCCATCAACGAGGCCTTCCGCGACTGGGTATCCAACGTCGATACCACCCACTACGTGCTGGGCACGGCCTGCGGCCCCCATCCCTTCCCCGAGATGGTTGCCTGGTTCCAGTCCATCATCGGCCAGGAGGCGCGGGCCCAGATTCTCACCCAGTTCGGCCGACTGCCAAGCCGGGTGTACGCTTGCGTGGGCGGCGGCTCCAACGCCATGGGAATCTTCCAGGGTTTTATGGAGGACGACGTTGAACTGGTCGGCGTCGAGGCGGGCGGCCATGGCCTGGCAAGCGGGCGGCACGCGGCCCGGCTGGCCAGCCAGGACGCCTCCCCGGGCGTGGCCCAGGGCTACAAGACCATGTTCCTGCAGAACAGTGACGGACAGATGCAGGACACCCACTCGGTGGCCGCCGGGCTGGACTATGTCGGCGTCTCGCCCATTCTGACCGATCTCTGGGAAAAAGGCCGGGTCCGCTTCGAGTCGGCCACCGACGCCGAGGTCTTGGAGGCCCTGGATCTTACCATGAAAAAGGAAGGCATCATCCCGGCCCTGGAATCCGCCCACGCCTTTGTTCAGGCCTTCAAGGAGGCGCCAGGAATGTCCACCGACGAGGCACTGATCATCAACATGAGCGGCCGGGGCGACAAGGACATCTTCACCATTGCCCACGCCTTCAACGACCCCTCCTGGAAACAATTCATCATCGACAAGGGGGCCGCCTATGCCGCTGGGAAATAACCTCCGCCAGGCTATGGTTCAGAAGAACATCCTGCTCATGACCCACATTGTCCTGGGCTACCCGTCCTTTGCCGTCAACCGCCAGGTCATCGCGGCCATGGTGAAAAACGGCGTGGATCTCATCGAAATGCAGATCCCCTTTTCCGAACCCATGGCCGACGGCCCGGTGATCGTCAAGGCCAACCAGGACGCCCTCGCGGCCGGGGCCACGGTGGCCGACTGCCTGGACTTCGCGGCCGAGATGACAAAAAAGCACGCCATCCCCTTCCTGTTCATGACCTACTACAACATCATCTTCAAGTACGGGGAGGATGCCTTCTTCAAAAAGGCCAAGGAGTTGGGTATCCAGGGCTTCATCGTGCCCGACCTGCCGCCCGAGGAGGGGGAGAACTTCTATCGGCTGGCCAAGGAATACGACATCGCGGCAATCCTCATTTACGCGCCCACCACCACCGAAACGCGCATGGCCAAGCTCGCCGCCACCGGCACCGGCTTCATCTACTGCGTGGCCAGACTGGGGGTAACCGGCCAGGCGACTAAATTCGACCAGCCGGTGGAGGACTACCTGGCCCGCTGCCGCAAGGCCACCAACCTGCCCCTGGCCGTGGGCTTCGGCATCAGCAGCAAGGGTGACGTCGACTACCTGCGCGGCAAGGCCGATATCGCGGTGGTGGGCACGGCTACCATCAAACTGGTGGATAGTGAGGGGGTTCAGGCGGTGGGGCCGTTTATTGCTGGTTTGCGGGGTTGAAAGATCGGACCGATCTGACGGATCGGACCGATCGGACGCGTCGGACAAGTCAGACAGGTCCGACTCGTCCGACAAACAAGGTCAAACCAGTCTCACACCGTCTCCCCATCCCCAACCTTGCCATCAGCCGGAAAATCCGCCGCCTTCTTCCAGGGCGAGACAATGCAATTTCGCCCGATGCTTGCCCCGGCCGGCACCTCGGCGTCCTTGCCCACCAGGGTGATGCCGGTGTACAGGTGAGTCGGATGCTGGCAGTTGACCACACCCTTGTCGCCCGTGCCGACCACCGCCCCCTGCCCCACCCGGATGCGCTTGTCGAGGATGGCAAGCTCCACCCGGGCGCCTGCCTCGATATGGCAGTCGTCAAAGAGGATGGAATCCCGCACCATGGCGCCCTTGCCCACATGCACGCCTGGGGAAAGTACCGAGTTCACCACCGTACCCTCAATGACGCAGCCCGCCGAAATCAGTGAACGCTCGGCGTGATTGCCCCGCAGAAAGCGGACTGGCGGCCGGTCGGCCATATTGGCGCAGGGCCGCGGGTTGGGCCGGATGCCCCAGGCCTCGGGCGAAATGCCGGCATCGTCGCGCAACACGTCCATATTGGCCTCCCAATAAGCCTGGATGGTGCCCACGTCACGCCAGTAACCATGGAAGGGATAGGCAAAGACGCGATCGCGCTCCACTGCTCGGGGCACGAGGTGCATGCCAAAATCGAGCATCTCGCGGTCTTGGGCCAGCAGGTTCAACAGGTATTCGGTGTCAAAGACATAGATACCCATGGAGGCCAGGTCGGTCTTCGCTTCCCTGGGCTTTTCCTCCCACTCGACGATGCGGCCCTCGGCGTTGGTGATGCCGGCGCCAAACTGGTGGATCTCGCTTTTTGGCACCACCATCATGCCGATGGTGATCTGGGCCGCCTTTTCCCGGTGACAGCGGATCATGTCGTCGAAGTCCATCTGGTAGATGTGGTCGCCCGAAAGCAACAAGAGTTCCCGCGAGGGATTGGCCCGAATAAAATCGATGTTCTGGCGCACCGCGTCGGCCGTGCCCTGGTACCAGTCCGAATCCTGGAAACCGGTGCGGGGTGGCAGGATTTTGACTCCGCGGGTGCGACCCGTGAAGTCCCAGACCGCGCCGGTGCCGATATGACGCATGAGAGAGAGCGGCTTGTACTGGGTTAGCACCCCCACCTGCCCCAGGCCGGAATTCATGACGTTGCTCAGGGCGAAATCGATGATCCGGTACACCCCGGCAAAGGGCACCGCCGGTTTGGCGCGAGGCTGCACCAGGACATTTAAGCGGCTGCCCACCCCCCCGGCCAAGAGCAGTACCAGGGTTCGGCCACGGTCAATCATCGAATGACCTCCCGGTCGGCGATGTGGGTCCGCCACTGCTCCGAGGGCAGTTGCGGGTAAAGGGTGCAGCCCGCGCCGATGACCGTGCCGTCCGGGATGTGATTGTTCCAGCCCACTACAGTGGCCTCCTTGTCCTGTACCGCCGCGCTGCCACCGATCTCCACCCGGCCACCGATCACCGTGTTCACGTCACAGATCACCTTGGAGAGCCGGCACTGGGGCCCCACGGTGGTATTAAAAAAAAGCACCGAATCCCGGACCTCGGCGCCCGGCCGGATATGCACGCCCGGGAAAATTATGGAACGCTCGACCCGCCCTTCGATCACGCAGCCGTTGTAAACCAGGCTGTCGGAAATTACGGCGCCGGCGCCCACCTTCAGGGGCTGACAGTCCCGGATGTTGCGGTGTTCGAGATTGGTCCGGATGCCCCACTCCTCCAGACGGATGGGCGGATCGTCACCCAGCAGGTCCATACTGGTCTGCCAGTATTCCTCGATGGTGCGGGCATAGCCCCAGTACCCCCTGAACTTATAGCCGTAGATCCGCCTCCCCTCATGCATGAGTCTGGGGATAATATCGCGGCCGAATTCAAAGGAGTCGTCATCGCGGGCATTGGCCTCCAGCACCTCGTAGAGGATACGGGGCCGGAAGCAATAAACGGTGAGCGAGGCCCAGTCGCCCCGGGGCAGGTTGGGCTTTTCCTCATAGTGCAGCACCCGCCCGCCGCGCTCGCCGTCCTCGTTGTCCACATCGGCCATGCCAAAGCGGCTCGCCATTTCTCGGGGCACCTGCAGGAAGGCGATGGTCAGATCGGCGTCCTTGGCGCGGTGGTAGTCGATGATCTGCCGGTAATCCATCTTGTAGACATGGTCGCCGGAGAGGATAAGCACCTCCCTGGGGGAGTGGTACTGGATAAAATCGAGATTTTGATAAACGGCATTGGCCGTGCCAAGATACCAATTGGAGGGGCCGGAACCCTTGGACGGCGGCAGGATGGAAACGCCGCGGTAACGGCCGATCATATCCCAGGCCGCACCGCTGCCGATGTGGTTGATGAGCGAGAAGCTCCTGTACTGACTGAGGATGGCCACCCGCTCCAGGCCGGAGTGCATGAGGTTGCTCAGGGGAAAATCAATGACTCGGGCAAAGCCGCCGAACGGCACGGCGCTTTTGGGCCGATAGTAGGTGAGGACGTTCAGGTCATCAACCCGGCCGCCGGCCAGAATCATGGCCAGGGTGGCTGGCTTCAATTTGGTGGTCATATTGCCTTGCCGCCCGCTAGGCCATATGTTTGGTGGCCAGCCGTTTTAAGGTTTGCGTGGTGAACTCCTGCCCGTCCATGGGCAGATTACGGAGCGGCACCTCGGCGCGCGCCGCCTCGCGGTGGCCGCCGGCCGAGCCCAAGGCCGCAAAAATCTTAATGGCCAGCTTGCCCGCATCCTTTTTATACCCGTCGCACCGAAAGATGACCACGAGTTTTTCATTGTGCAGGCCAGAAACCATGACCCAGGAAACATCATGCACCCGGTCCAGAAAGTCGGCGATCATTACCAGAATATCCGGATTGCGGACCCGACCCAGATGGACGTAAAGCCGCTGTTTGCTCACCTTCATCTCGGTAAGCGCGATGCGGAAATAGTTGAGTTCCGAACGGCGGTACTCGGAGAACTCGATCTTGCGGATCAGATTCTGGTTGGCGATGTTGAAGAGATAGCGAAAAGAGATGGCATCGGCCGGCTGCGAGCGCTTCTCGAAATTATGGGTGTCAACCTTGATGGCGTAGAACAGGGCGGTGGCCAGGAGGACCGAGGGCTTCATCCCGGCAGCCCGCAGGTATTCCACCATAATGGAGGCCGTGGCGCCGTATTCCTTGCGGATATCGACAAAGGGCGCCAGCCAGCCCTTGGTGGCCGGATGGTGATCGATCACCGCGTCGAAGTCGAGGTTCTCGAAGCAAGGCATGTGGCTGGGCTGGGAGTCGAGCATGACCCGCTTGGTATACTCCTTGGGTTTCAGGGTATGGAGGCGTTCGGCCGGGATCTTCAAGACCTCCACCATGGTCAGGTTGGCCAGCCGCCTTATCTCGTTCGGGTAGCCGATGGTGACGTTCTTCACCCGATAGCGCAACAGCCGCTTCACCGCCATGGCGCTGGCCAGGGCGTCGGGGTCGGCGTTGATCACCAAGAGGACGTCGTCGTCCTTCTCGAACAACGCCATAAATTCACGCAGCCGTTCCTTGGCCGTCTTCTTGGAGTTGCGGACCCGGTTGGGGTTGGGACCGAGCAGTTGCTTGTCGTTGGTCACAGTTAAAATCTCTCCTTCGCCGCCGGACCGATGTGCATGGGGCCAACCGCGCGGCGCATCAAACTTTTACTCTTACCATATCTGGCAAGTAACCTGCAACAGGGGCTAGTACCCTCTGGATATTCGACATAAGCAATCCTCCGCCAAGGCAGCGGACGATTTTTTTTTAAAAATTTTCCAGTGGAGAGAGGAAAATTTTCGCGCGCCCTCCGGCAGCGGCCCTTGATTTGCTTGCCCATTCCAGCCCCCTGGCACTACCTTGGCGCTCCATTTCCGCCTCTGGCGGTATCCCCCCGTTACCTGCTCGCCAGTCATCGCGTAGCGACCACGCTAGAGATCGAAATAATGACGTA
>MNYK01000011.1 GCA_001873115.1 Desulfobacterales bacterium CG2_30_60_27
GGCTAGTACCCTGTAACATTTAAGTCCAACCCCCCTCCATCCCCCCTTATCAGGGGGGAAGCCTTTAAGCCTCCCCTGATAAGGGGAGGTTTGGAGGGGTTGGATGCGAAAGAATATGTGTTCCATGGTACTAGTCCTGTCCGAAATGGGGGACCGAGGGAAACAGGTGGTGATCCGTGTGGGGGATGAAGCGGCAGCCGGAAAACCGTTCCATGAACTCCTGGTTTACGTTCAATTCCAGGTAGGTGATCTTGCGCACCACCGCCTGGCAGCGGGCCCGGACCGCGCCATCCAGGAGCAGGCGCCGGGCGCCGGCCAAAGAGCTATTGCCGGCCGGCGTATAGGTGGTGAGGGGCAGGTCCGGCAGCATGCCTATAACCACGGCCTGCCGCGGGTCGATATGGCGGCCGAAGGCGCCGGCCACGTAAATACGGGCCAACTGCGCAAAACCCAGACCAACCTGGTTCATGAGGGTGGTAAGAATGGCGTACATGGCCGCCTTTGAGCGCATCAGGGCGTCCAGATCGACCTGGCCTAAAAGTACCGGCTCCTGGCCAGCCGTCTCACTGGCCGGCGCTACCAAAAAGGCCGGGCCATCCGGGCCCGCCACCAGCCGGTCAGCCATGGCCCGGGGCCGGAAGCGGCCACGACTGTCGATCAGCCGCGCCAGGTAGAGCCCGGCCACCAGATCTATGATGCCGGAACCACAGATCCCCCGAGGCGGCTCGTGGTCGATGGTGGTGTAGGACAGAAAGCCGCTGGCCGGATCAATGGCCACATGCTCGATAGCGCCGGGGCCGGCCCGCATGCCCATGCGGGCCACGCCACCTTCCAGGGCCGGCCCGGCGGCGCCGGCGCAGGCAATCAGCCAGTCGCGATTGCCGATCACCACCTCGGCGTTGGTGCCCACGTCGATCAGCATGCTGGTCTGCTCGGCCTGATCGAGATCAGTAGCCAGAATGCCGGCGACCAGGTCACCGCCGAAATAGCTACCCACGCCTGGCAGCACCCAGACCCGGGCGGCCGGGTGCAGCATGAGACCAAGCTCGGCGGCCAGGCATGGGTCCGGGTTGTTGGCCTGCGGAATATAGGGCTCCCGGCAGAGATGATACGGAGAGAGTCCGAGGAAAAAATGGGTCATGGTGGTGTTGCCGGCCACGGCCATGGCCCAGATCTCCTCAGCCATGATCCCGGCCCGAGCCGCCAGCTCGACCGTCAGGCCGTTGATGGCGGCGATCACCTCCTGGCGGAGCAGGACCAGCCCCTGCCCCTTGGCCGCGAAATGGATGCGTGACAAAATATCGGCGCCGTGCTCACTCTGCGGATTCGCTACATGCCCTTGAGCCAGGACGATGCCGGTGCTCAGATCAAACAGGCTGGCCTCCAGATGGGTGGTGCCCAGATCCAGGGCGAGACCGGCCACCAGCCGCGGCGCCTGCCCGAGGAAATCCACCAGTTCGCAGCCGTACGGCAGGTCGTGAACCACCGCGATGCCGGTAAAGCCGCAGGCCCGGAAACGCTCCGCCACCACGGCCATCCTGACCCACGGCACCAGCAGGGGCCGCCCGCCCAGGCCGGGCGAAAGGGCCCGTTTTAGACGGTCGAGATCCGCGGTGTTGTCCTTTAAGCTCGGCAACGCCGACGCCACCGGCAAAAAACGCACCGCTGGCGCCAAGTCATTCCGCATGGCAATTGATTCCCTGTGTTTATCCATAAGGCAAACCGAAATACACCAGATGATTGCGAATGAAAAGAAAAAACGGCCGCGGCCGGCCGCGCTGGCCGCATGGATTTTCCTTGCGTTTCCGCCCCCCAGCCTGCAAGATAGGATCCAACCACGTAAAATCGAACCCAGGGTCCAGCCTTGAGCTTTCAGCTTTGAGCTTTCAGCTTCCACATCACCATGCCCATGCTGCTCTATACATACCTGGCCACCGAGATGCTGGCCCCCTTCTTCGCCAGCCTGGCCGTTTTGACCGGCGTGCTCTTCATGGGGCAGATGGTGCCCTTCCTGGAAACCATCTTCGACCTGCGCATCGGGCTGGCCGATTTTTCCCGCATCTGCGCCTATCTCATCCCCAATCTGCTGCTCTTCGCCATCCCCATGGCCAGCATGATGGCGGTGATCATCGCCTTTACGCGCCTCACGGCCGACAACGAGATCCTGGCCCTGAAGGCCAGCGGCATCGGCCTTGGTAAAATGACCGGCCCGGTGGTGGCCTTTGCCCTGGGCACGGCCCTGCTCACCGCCTTTACCTCCACCCACCTGATTCCAGCGGGCACCGTGGCCACGAAGAAGCTCCTCTTCCAACTGGCCAAGGAAAAAATCGACCGCGGCCTGCAGGAACGCCGCTTCAGCGAGGGCATCCGCGACGTGGTGCTCTACATCGACCACATCGATCGCGACACCGGCCAGTGGCAGGGCGTTTACCTGGCCGACCTGCGCGACCAGGAGACGCCGATCACCATCTTCGCCAGAACCGGCAACCTCAAGGCCAACCTGTCCACCATGCGGCTCACCCTGAACCTGGAGGACGGCACCCTGCACCGCTCGGCCGGCGATGCGACTCAGACCATCCGCTTCGGCGGCTACGCCATCAACCTGCCCATGCAAGCGCCCATGTTCGTGGCCGGCGAAGCGGCCAACCAGGTCGGCCAGCGAGGGTTGAGCCAGGTCGAGTTGCAGCGCGAGGCCGCCCGGCTGGGACCGCTTACTCCCACGGGACGCGGCTATCTGGTGGAATTTCACCGGCGCTATTCCCTGCCCTTGGGCTGTTTTTTGCTTACCCTGCTGGGCCTGCCCCTGGCCATCCGCTCCCGGCCCGGATACCGGCCCCTGGGGCTGCCCCTGGGCTTGACCGCCTTCATCCTCTACTATGTCCTGTTCACCGCCGGCCAATCCCTGGCCGACAGCGGCACGCTCCCGGTACTCCCGGCCATGTGGGCGCCGAATCTGCTATTTGCCCTTCTCACCCTCGTACTGCTGCGCAGCGCGGCCAAGGAGAGCACGGGGCAAAGGCTGGAACGGCTGCTGGACAGGATCCTGGACCTCGGCGGCAGGCTGCGCCCGGCCTCCAAAAGGAGGCCCCGCCCATGAAGCTGCTGGACCGCTACCTGTTCATCCAGTTCTGTAAGCACCTGCTCCTGGTCCTCGCCTCCCTGGTGTCCATCTACCTGCTGGTGAACTTCTTCGAACGCCTCGACAACTTTCTGGAAGCAGGCAAATCCGCCGGCCTCCTGGCCCGCTTTCTCCTGCTGAAAATCCCCCTCATGTGCGAACAGCTTCTGCCGGTGGGTCTTCTCCTGGCCGGGATCATCACCCTGGGCCTGCTCAACCACCACCATGAGTTACTGGCCTTGACGGCGGCCGGCATCCCGGTGACCCGAATCACCCGGCCGCTGCTCGGTGGGGCCGTGGTAGTCACCCTGCTGTTCCTGGCCAGCAGCCAGTGGCTCCTGCCGCCAACGGCCGCGACCACCAACCGTATCTGGTTCGAGGAGGTCAAGCAGGAGATTCCCCGGGGCATCGAACGCAACGGTAAGACCTTCTTTCGCGGCGAGGCGGGCATCTATGCCTTTTCCAGGCCGGATCCGCACCTGAACAGCTTTCGCGCCTTTTCCTACACCGCCTGGAACGAAAAATTCGAGGCCATGCTGGTGCTCTTCGCCCAGCAGGCGGAGTTCGGGCCGGACGGCTGGTCCTTCACGAGCGGCCAGATCAAGAGACGAAAGCCGACCGGCGGCTACGAAGTCAAAAACTTTGAGCATCTCACCATGCCCCTGCCCGAGGAACCGGCCAACTTCTTTCGGCCGGAAAACCGCCAGGGCGAACTCTCCCTCTCCCAGCTCTATCACAACGCCATGAGCGGACAGGGCCGCGCCGGCCGCGAGGCCTGGCTCACCTTCCACCAGCGCCTCTCATACCTTTTGCTGGGCCTTCCCCTGCTGCTTCTGGGCCTGCCCATGTTGCTTCTGGCTCACCGGAAACTGGGCCATGACCTGACCCTGGCCATCCCCATTAGCAGCGGCCTGGCCTTTGCCGCCTGGGGATGGTGGAGCGCCTCGCAGGCCCTGGCCGCGGGCACCCAGGCCTCCCCGGCCCTCATCGCCTGGTCCATGCATATCCTGGCCAGCGGGCTTGGCGCCATCCTCATCCGGCAACAAAACCGATGAAGGTCAGGGGGATAGACCGCAGACGGTCAGACTTTCAGGGTGACAGAAAAATCAAGACAGCAACCCCAAGCCCTAACCGCCTTCAGCCAACAGCCCGGACAACCTAACAAGGACCTTGCCATGCCCGCACCGCACGAACTTGCATCTCCCCTGCGTAACGTCGGCATTGTCGGCGTCCCGCCCCTGGAGGTCATCCGCCGGCTGAACCGTGACCAGGTCCGGATTTACGACCTGGACGAACCCTTGGTCCAGTCGGCCCTGGAGACCACGGCGCCCTTCGTGCCCCGCGTTTACTGCGCCGTGCTGCGCACCGTGGTCCAGAACGCCCTGCAACTGGACCTGGACGCCATCTTTGTCGACGTTGGACCGGGCAAGTGCGACAGCGCCGGCCACATCGCCACCATCCTGGCCGACGTCCTTGGCATCCCGATTATCCGCACCATCAACGAGGACCAGACGGGCTTCGGCACGCCGATCTGCGACAGCGGCCTGCCCCTGCTTGAAAAACTCCAACGGATTACCGCCGGCGTCGCCTGCGCCGCGCCGCCGGCCAAAATCCCGCCACCCTGTCCGCCGACGGCCGCCTTCTGGGGCGTGCCGCCGCGGGATTTCTCCATCCTGCGGCTCTTTCCGGACACCACCCACGTTTACGGTTGGACGCGCTGCATGGAAAACAAAACCCCGGCCGACGAGAGGCTGGAGGGCCGCTACAACCCGACCATCCCCACCGTGTTCTTCGCCCAGTCTTTCTGCGCCAAGACCGCCCTGGCCCAGTTTCTGGCCAACCGGCACCCCCACGCCCTCTACCTGGACGCCGACGTTGCCGCCTCCAACAGCACCAAGGCCAAAATTCAGGCATTTCTCGAACTCTCCGGGGTGCCGCTATGATGCTCGGCGACTTCGGCACCTCCTACAGTAAGTTCCTGGACCTCGACGACCCCGGGGCCCCGCCCTACGTGGTCGAGACCAAGAACCTGCCGCAGTCCACGCGGGTGGCCTGGGCCACGGGCCATAACGGCCAGCGCCGCGGGGATCATTTTGTCAACGAACTCACCGCGCTCGGCCGTGGCGGCGCCGCGGTTATTGACGAGGAGCACTTCGTATTGCTGGACTGCGGCAGTCGCGATATCAAGTTCATTGAATTCAAAAAAAACCGCCTGGAGGACATGGGTTGGAACGCCGAATGCGGCGCCTCCATGGGTTTCACCATCGAACTCCTGGAAAAGTACTACGACTTGGACTACACCACCCTGGCCGTGCCGGAAAAAACCTTCTCGGTCACCTGCGGTGTGCTCGGCATGAGCCACATCTTCGACGCCGTGGTCGCCGGGGTGCCGGTGGCCGTGGCGGTGGCCATGTTCGTCAAAGGCATTGCCTTAAACGCTTACCGGTTCGCCAAGTCACCCAAGAAACTCTACCTTTCCGGCGGACTCTGCGACAACCCGCTGTTCGTGCAAAGCCTGCCCTGCCAGGTGATCCCCTTGGGCCGCTTTCTCCTCCTGGAAGGGCTGAAACAGGCCATGTGCAACAACCTGAGGAAGAGCGCCTAAGCGCGAGCATCGGGCATCATGACAGAGCAGTTCGCTAATGCAGGCAGGATCAATTGCTTTCAGTGCCGCCACTTCTATGTCACCCATGAACCGGCCTTTCCTTATGGCTGCCGGGTCATGGGCTTCAAATCGCAGCGCCTGCCGGCCACCGTGGCCCTGGAAAATTCCGGCATGAACTGTCAGTCCTTTGCCGCCAAGGCCGACAACAAGAGCCCTGGATAAAAAAAGGCGCCCCGGACCTTGATCCGCAACGCCAGTAATGGAATTTTTAATGGTTAGCCGACCGCTGCTAGTATCAAAACTCATTAGTTACGAAACATAATGCCGAGCCATTTTTGTATCTGCATCTTGCCGAGTGAATGTCCATGCGATTCCGCGTTGTTCCGCATTACGGCGCAACTGCCAAGCATTCACTTCAGCGGCGAGCACCGCACGGTCCGGCAGGCGACGGTTAAGGCACTGGCGGTCAAGAATGCCGATTTCGATTTCAGCCATATTGAGCCAACTGGCATGTTTCGGCGTGTAGTGAAAGACGACACGTCGCAGCAATGCC
>MNYK01000150.1 GCA_001873115.1 Desulfobacterales bacterium CG2_30_60_27
GTAACTATCCAGTGGAACCGCAACCCAGGTGAGTTCCCGGCCTGGCAATGCTTTTCGCGGGTTCGTCCGCGACCGGGCGCAGGATGCGCGGGAGGTCGCGGACGCCTCGGAGGCGGGCAGGACGCCCGCCCCCGCATGAGCGAAAAGTATTTTCAGGCCGGGAACGCTTGACTGCCGACACAAGCTGGATAGTTACAAACTTTGTGCCTTCTGCCTGCGCAGTTTATTCCATATTCAGCCGGGTGAGAAAGCCTTTTTCCCGAACCTGGTCCATCATCCAGGCAAAGTAGAGGGAGCCCGCGCCGAGATAGAGCAGGTTCAGGCCAAAGGAGATCGTGAGCCCGCGCCAGTCCACGGTGCCGGTCCGCAGGGCATGGCGCATGCCCTCGAAGACATAGGTGGAGGGGATGAGGTAGGCGATTTTTTGGAGCCAGACGGGCAGCACGGTCACCGGATAGAACACCGCGGAGATGGGCTGGATGAGGAACGGCACGCCCCAGATCAAGGCCTCGGCCGCCCGGCCATAGCGGAAGATGAGCCCCAGGGTGAAGAGCCCTACCGCCCAGCCGAAAAGCAGCAGGCTGCCGAAGAAGGGCGCCAGGGGCAGCCCCACGGTCAGCAGGTCGTAGCTGAAGAAGAGATAGGCCAGCAGGCCGAGCAGGGCGGTGGTCACCAGGGCTTTGACCAGGCCGACGATGCAGATGCCGATGATGATTTCCACCATGCGGACCGGCGCGATAAAAATGTTGATGATGTTCTTGACCCAGAACTCCTCGGTGATGGTCAGGGTAATGCCTTGCTGGGAGCGATAGAGCACGTCCCAGAGGATGATGCCGCCCAACAGGAAAACCACGAAGCGCGGCGCGGCCAGTTCCTGCAGGTACATGGTCAGGTAGCCCCAGACCAGGAGGTTCATCACCGGCCAGAAAAAGATCTCCATGATCCTGGCGATGCTGCGGCGGTGCAGATAATAATAGCGCAGGACAAAGGCGCTTATCCGGAGCCACATGGCAGTTTTTCCTTATCCGGGTCAGTGGCGTAAAGTTCGCCGTTGCGGGCAATGGCGATGAACAGCTCCTCCAGGGAGGCGCTGCCCGTCTTTTGGAGGATCTCCGCCGGCGGTCCGGTCATGACGATTCTGCCCCTGGCCAGGAAGATCACCCGGTCGCAGAGCAGTTGTACCTCCTGCATGTTATGGGAGGTGTAGAGCATGGTGACCCCCTGTTCCCGCTGCAGGAGTTGGAGCCGGTTGCGGACCTTTTCGCTGATGTCCGGGTCCAGGCTGGCGGTGGGCTCGTCCAGCAACAGGACTTCCGGGTCATTGAGAAAGGCCTTGCAGAGATTGAGCCGGGTCATCTGGCCCGAGGACAGGCTGCCGGTCAGGCGGCCGATGGTATCCTCGATCTCGAAGGCGGCGAGCAGGGTTTCGATCTTGCGGCGCGGTCGGCGCAGGCCATACAGCCGGGCAAAAAAGTTCAAATTTTCCCACACCGACAGATTGGTGGGCAGGGCGGTATAGGCCGAGGAAAAGTTGACCCGGGCCAGCACCTCCCGCCGCCGGCTGGCCAGGTCGAGCCCCAGGATGCGGACCGTGCCGCGGGTGGGGGTGATGAGGCCGAGCAGCATGTGGAGGATGGTGGTCTTGCCCGCGCCGTTGGGACCCAGGATGCCGAGGATCTCCCCGGGGGCCGCGGTAAAGTCCACCTCGTCCACCGCCACCAGGTCAGCAAAGCGCTTGGTGAGCCCGCAGACCTCCACGGCCGCCGTCATTGCCCGCTCCTCGCGGGTCTGGCCCGGCCTGGTCCCTTTTTCCCCTTGGGCGTTACCATGCCGCCGGAGATCACCAGTTTGAAGGCCTCGTCCACGCTCATGGCCAGGGGGATGGTGTCCTCCTCGGGCACCAGCAGGTAGAAGCCCGAGGTCGGGTTGGGGGTGGTGGGCACGAAGACGTTGAGCATCCGTTTCTCCAGCAGTTGCTGGACCTCGCCCTCGGTCACCCCGGTGAGAAAGCCCACGGACCAGATGCCAGCCCGCGGGTATTCGAGGAGCACCACCTGGCGGAACCCCTTGCGTTCCTTGCCAAACGTGCTGTCAGCCACCTGCCTGAACAGGGTGTAGATGATTCTTACCAGGGGGATGCGGTACAGCAAGCGCTCGGAATAGACGAACAGCTTGTTGCCCAGGTAATTGGCGGCCAAGGCCCCGGCCAGCAGGATGATCAGCACCCCGGCGATCAGGCCCAGGCCGGGCACATGGAAGCCGAGCAGCCGATCCGGGTGAAAGGCGGCCGGCAGCAGGCCGGCCAGGAAGCTGTCCAGGCCGGTGACGATCCATTGCACCACCATGAAGGTGAGGGCAATGGGCCCCACCACCAGCAGACCCGTGAAGAAATAGGTCTTGAGTTTCAACTGCAAGAAACGTTGGATGACCGCCCGCTGTGCCATGATCCCCCTGTCTTTCGTGCCTGTCGGCGCCAGCAGCGGCGCCCCTACGGCATGGCCTTGGCATAAAATTTCCGCAGGTATTCCTTGGCCATCCGGCGGGCGGAGAACTGGCTGCCGATGGTTTTTATGGCGTTTTTCATGACGCGCACCCAGCCGTGCGGGATGCCGTCGTCCGCCACCTCATAGTAGAGCGGCACGATCCGTTCTTCGAGGAGCCGGTAAAGGGCCGCGCCATCAGCCAGATCCCGGTCCCCGGTCCCAGGGGCATCGCCCCATGCCCAGCCGTTCTCGCCGTTATACCCTTCCAGCCACCAGCCGTCCAGGATGCTCAAGTTGGGCACGCCGTTCAAGGCCGCCTTCATGCCGCTGGTGCCGCACGCCTCCATGGGCGGCAGGGGGTTGTTCAGCCAGACATCCACGCCGTGCACCAGATACTGGGCGAACTGTTCGCCGTAATTCTCCACAAAGGCAAGCCGCCCGCAGAGCTCCGGGTTACGGCAGGCGTTATAGATGCGCTGCAGGATCATCTTGCCGGGGTCATCGGCCGGATGGGCCTTGCCGGCAAAGATGATCTGCACCGGCCGCCAGCGGTCAGCCAGCAGCTTTTGCAAGCGTTCCAGGTTGGACAGGATCAGTTCCGCCCGCTTGTAAGTAGCAAACCGCCGGGCAAAGCCGATGGTGAGGACATTGGGATCGAGCAGGACGCCGCCGGTCAGGACCAGGGAGGCCGGGGCCCGGTCCTCGGCAAAGCGGCGCCGGGACTGGGCCCGGATGACATCCAGGAGTTTTGTCTTGAGCCAGCGGTGGGTGCGCCAGAGTTCCTGGTCCGGGATTTCGTCGATCAGGTTCCAGAGATAGGGGTTGTCGTGGTCGTCCAGCCAGTCGGCGCCCAGGTGGGTGTTAAACAGCAACTCCATTTTCGGTTCGATCCAGGTGGGCACGTGCACGCCGTTGGTGATGGCCTCGATGTGGCCCGGCGCGGCCGGCGCCTGCAGCCAGAGGTTTTGCCACATGCGGTTGGCGATCTCGCCGTGTTTTCGGCTCACCCCGTTTTTGAAGCCCGAGAGGCGCAGGGCAAAGGCGGTCATGTTGAAGCCGGCCTCCGGCGTGTCGGGATGGGTGCCCAGTTGCAGGAAGGTCTCCCGATCCAGGCCCAGGGAGGTCCAGAACGACTGGAAGTATTTCTCGATCAGGTGAAACGGAAAGACGTCGTGCCCGGCCGGCACCGGGGTATGGGTAGTGAAGACCGAGGTCTGGCGCACCTGGACGAGGGCGTCCTCCAGGGAGAAGCCCTCGGCCAGGCAGTCCCTGATCCTGGCCAGGAGGGTAAAGGCGGCATGGCCTTCGTTCAAGTGGACCACGGAATGCTTGATGCCCAGTTGCTGCAGGACCTCGTCGCCGCCCAGGCCCAGGACAATCTCCTGGCGCAACCGCTGTTCCAGGTCCCCGGTGTAGAGACGGGCCGAGATCCCCCGGTTCCAGGCATCGTTGCTGCTGATATCGGTGTCCAGCAGGTAGAGGGGGATGCGGCCGACATTCACCTGCCAGACCGTGACCTGGATGGGCGGCTCCATGAGCGGCACCTTGACAATCATCGGCGTGCCGTCTTGATTAAGCAGGCGGGTGATGGAGGCCGCCTCGCGGTCCAGGTCCTGCTTGATGCTTTCCTGCCAGCCGGACTCGCTCAGTCGCTGCCGCACATAGCCCTCGGGATACATGAAGCCGACCGCCACCAGGGGAACATGGAGATCGCTGCATTCCTTGAGATAATCACCGGCCAGAAAACCCAGGCCGCCGGCATAGAAGGGCAGGGAGTGGTGCAGGCCGTACTCGGCGGAGAAATAGGCGATGAGTGGTTGCGCGGCCGGGCAGGCTTCGCGCAGGATGGAACAGCCGTTCGGCCGCATGTATTCCCGGAAGCGGGAAAAGACGAGATCATAGTGGCGCAGGAAGCCTTCATCCTGGCTTGCGGCGGTAAGAATGGCCTCGGGCAATTCCCGGAGCATCTTGTCCGGGTTGTGGATGCTCTCCTTCCAGGCCGTCCGGTTCAGCATCTTGAAGAGCATGCGGGCCGTCGGGTGCCAGCTCCACCAGAGATTCTCGGCAAGCTCCTCCAGGCCGGCGATCCGTTCCGGCAGATCTGGGAAAATACGTGGGATTGGTATCATTGCTGACTCCGGATGCATGCGGATAGCCCAGTAGGGTGCGCCGTGCGCACCATGTGCTGAATGGTGCGCACGGCGCACCCTACTTACTGAGAGCTGGCCGCTGAACCCTCAGGAAGCGTTACTAAACACCTCGACCCGATTCCGCCCCTTTTCCTTCGCCAGATAGAGCGCCTGATCGGCCTGGTTGACCAACTCCTCGTGGGTGGTTTCCATGCCATCGCTGATGGTGGCTATGCCCAGGCTGATGGTGACCAGTTGGAGAGGTAACGATTTTTGGTGTTCGATGCCCATGGCCTGCACATTTGCCCGGATTTTCTCGGCAAGGTGGAGAGAACCGTTTGCCCCGGTATCCGGCAGAATGACCACGAATTCCTCGCCCCCGTAACGGGCACAGAAATCACCGGCCCGGCTGATGGTCTGGTCAATGGTGTGGGCCACGGCGACCAGGCAATCGTCGCCCTTCCTGTGGCCGTAGGTATCGTTATACAGTTTAAAATTATCCACATCGCACATGATGAGCGACAGGGGATAGCGGTCGCGTTTACTTCTGCGAAATTCCCGCAGCAGTTCCTCGGAAAAACTCCGGCGATTGGGAATTTCGGTAAGCGCGTCAAAGGCGGCCTGCAATTTGATGGCCTCAAAGGATCGGGTGAGTTTCGTGCCGGTAATCAGGATGGCCATCAGTCCCACCAGGCCGATGCCGAGGTGGGCCAGGAGCAGCACCAGCAGCGGCGGCTTATGCAGGAAGGGCAGGGTGAGGCTCAGGCCGCCGCGGATATCGCCTTCCTGGTAACCCTGCCTGGCGTGGCAGGCGAGGCATGCCTTTTCGGTAACGAGCGGCGCCATGTAGAAGAAAGCGGTGCCGGTCGCATCCTTTATGTAGGCGCTGACCTCCGGGGTGCCGCGGGCAAAGGCCTCCAGGGCCAAGGTTTCCCTGGCGGTCGGGCGGTTTTCGGGCCGGATGGGCCGCAAACTGGTGAGGTGGAAATGGACGCCCGTCCTCGCCGCGGCTATTTCGGCTAGCTGTCTGGTCATCAGGGCGGGGTTGAGCTTGGTGAGGGTCAGGTTGGCGTTGACCTCTATCTCCCGCAGGGGGTCTTCGAGCCAGGGATTGAACTGCGTCCGTTCGGTTACCGGCACGTAGACGCCGCCGTGCTCGGCGTTCCATTGCCTGGTCACCAGGATCTGGTCAAAAAAGCTTCGGGCCACCTGCAAGGCCGTGGCTTCCACCTCCTTGCCCGCCTCGCGATAGTTCCACGCAAACGATAGCCCAACCAGGAGAAGCCAGATGCAACTGGTGCTGATCATAGTCTTCTTCATGGCATGCTCCTCGCGTACAAGTATCCCGCCATATCCATGGAGAAAACGGGCCGGGCCGCGTTTTGGGAATTCTTTATAAAGACGACGCCTGCCGTAGAATTACACGGGTCGCTAGGAAAAGCAAGGCGGTTTGTAACTATCCAGCTTGGGTCGGCAGTCAAGCGTTCCCGGCCTGAAAATACTTTTCGCTCATGCGGGGGCGGGCGTCCTGCCCGCCTCCGAGGCGTCCGCGACCTCACGCGCATCCTGCGCCCGGTCGCGGACGAACCCGCGAAAGGCATTTCCAGTCCGGGAACTCACC
>MNYK01000056.1 GCA_001873115.1 Desulfobacterales bacterium CG2_30_60_27
GCGCCCGGTCGCGGACGAACCCGCGAAAAGCATTGCCAGGCCGGGAACTCACCTGGGTTGCGGTTCCACTGGATAGTTACAATTTTTCTTGACATTCACCCGGAGAAATCCTAAGTATATGGGCCGTTTCATTTTGCAACACCCAGGGGCTGTTTTTCTTGATCAACTGTTCAGATTAGAAAACCCTGAAAATGGCCGGGTGGCGCGCTGCCCGCACTTTTCAGGGTTTTATTTTATGGCAACCAACGGTTTATGTCGATTTCATGCGGAAAGGAGGATGAGCAGATGCTAACGCGATTGCAGGAAAGGGTGGGATTGCTCTTGCTATCCCTGATGAGCGGGGTGCTGCTGAGCCCGGCCTGGGCCATGGCCAGCGAGGCCGCCGGGGTCGTGGCGCCGGTGGCCGATGGCAGACCCTGGTGGTTTTGGCCGCTGTCACTTTTGGGGATCACCTTTGTCATGGGCATTGTCGCCGTGCTGGGCGGGGTAGGTGGCGGCGTGCTGTACGTGCCTATCATCAGCGGTTTTTTCCCGTTTCATCTGGACTTTGTCCGTGGCGCCGGCCTGCTGGTGGCCCTGGCCGGCTCCCTGGCCGCCGGGCCCGGCCTGCTCAAGGCCAACCTGGCCAGTCTGCGCTTGGCTATTCCGGTGGCGCTTATCGCCTCGACCTGCGCCATCGGTGGCGCCATGGTCGGCCTGGCCCTGCCCACCAATGTCGTCCAGACCCTCCTGGGTGCCACCATCCTGGGCATCGTGGTCATCATGTTCACCGCCAGGAAGTCGGCGTTGCCGGACGTAAAACAGGCCGACGCCCTGTCCTCGGCGCTGCGCATCTGCGGGGTCTACACCGAGGTCAGCAGCCGGGAAACCATCAACTGGAAGGTGCACCGCACCCCGCAGGGCCTGTTCACCTTCATCTTCGTCGGCTTCATGGCCGGCATGTTCGGCCTGGGCGCCGGCTGGGCCAACGTGCCGGTGCTCAACCTCATGATGGGCGCGCCTCTGAAGATCAGCGTGGCCACCAGCAAATTCCTGCTGTCGATCACCGACACCTCGGCCGCCTGGATCTACCTGAACAAGGGCTGCGTCATCCCGATGATGGTGGTGCCCTCGCTTATCGGGATCATGCTGGGGTCCCTGGTGGGCGTGCGGCTGCTCAAGGTGGCCAAGCCCACCTTTATCCGCTGGATGGTTATCATCATTCTGGCCTATGCCGGTGCCAAGGCGCTGGACAAGGGTCTTGGACTTCATCTGTTATAGACGGCCTGTCAAGGAGAATACGATCATGAGCGATAATAATACCCAAGCAACGCCCGAGCAGGTGCTCTACGCCGTCATTCAGGAGAAGTTGATGCTGGCCGGCCTGCTGCTGATGTTCATCACCTTTGCCCTGTATCTCCTCGGTATCATGGACTCAGTGGTACCCCTGGACAAAATCTCGACCTACTGGCGGCTGCCGGTCCATGACTATCTGGCCGCCATTAACGCCGAGTACCTGCATGCTGCCCATACACCCACCGGCTGGGCCTGGCTCAAGTTTGTCGGCAAGGGCGACTTCCTGAATTTCCTGCCGATCGCCATCCTGGCTGGCACCACCATCGTCTGTTACCTGGCCATTGTGCCCGGCCTGTTCCGCAGAGGCGACAAGGCCTACGGTTTCATGGCCCTGGTCGAGGCCGTTATCCTGACCCTGGCGGCCAGCGGCCTGCTGGCGGTCGGCGGGCACTGAAGTCGTCGTTGCCGCCAAGCGGCAAAAGAGAAAACGCCCTGCGTGACTTAGGTTGCGCAGGGCGTTGCTGTTTGCTGGCCGCGGCGCCAAGGCGTTTGAAAATCCTCCCAGGCATGGTATAGACCAATGTGGCAGGGGGGCGGGATGGACGAGGAACGACAACATACGGAACAGGGCGGCCCGGCGGCGCGCCTGCTTGCCCTGGTAAGTGAGCTGGCGGCTGAACTCCACCCCCGCCAGCCCGTGGCCGTGACCCTGGACAGCTCCCTGGATCGCGACCTGGGCCTGGACAGCCTCGGACAGGTCGAACTCTTTGCCCGGCTTGAGCAGGTCTTTGATGTGGGCCTGCCCGAGCGGCAACTGGCCGCCATTGATACGGTCCGCGATCTCCTGCGCCTGGTAGAGGGCGCCGCCGGCCGCCCCGCTGCTGTCAAGCTGGCCACGCCGGCCCCAACGCTGGCGGCGGCCGCGCCGCAGGGTGCCAGGACCCTCGTTGAGGTGCTGGAGTGGCAGGTGGCCGCCCACCCGGACCGGCCCCATATCCGCCTGTACAGCGACGAGGACGACGGCGAGGTCGTCACCTACGGCGACCTGTGGCAGGAGGCCGTGTTGGTGGCGGCCGGCCTGCAGCAACATGGGCTTTGCAGCGGCGAGGCGGTGGTCATCATGCTGCCCACCGGCCGGGAATACTTTGCCAGCTTTTGCGGCACTCTGCTGGCCGGCGGCATCCCGGTGCCCGTCTATCCGCCGGGCCGGCCCAGGCAGATCGAGGAGCACCTGCGCCGCCACACGGCCATACTTAACAACTGTATGGCCCGGGTGATGATCACCATGCCCGAGGCCCGGCCCTTCACCCGCCTCCTGCTGGGCCAGGTGGCAAGTCTGCGCCAGGTGCAGAGCGTGGCGGAGTTGACCGCCAGTGCGCCGCCGGCCGCCCTGGTCAGGCCGGTGGTCGGCCCGGCGGATATCGCCTTTCTTCAGTACACCTCGGGCAGCACCGGCGCGCCCAAGGGCGTTATCATGACCCACGCCAACCTGCTGGCCAATATTCGGGCCATGGCCGCCGTCAACCAGGTGACGGGCACCGATGTCTTTGTCAGTTGGCTGCCGCTTTACCACGATATGGGCCTGATCGGCGCCTGGCTCGGCAGTCTGTGCCATGCCTGCCCCCTGGTCCTTATGTCACCCCTGGCCTTTATCACCCGACCGCAACGCTGGCTGCACGCCATCCACCGCTATGGCGGCACCCTGTCGGCCGCGCCTAACTTTGCCTATGATCTGTGCGAACGGCGCTTAGACGACCAGCAACTGGCTGGCCTTGATCTCAGCTCGTGGCGCCTCGCCTTCAACGGCGCCGAGGCGGTGCGACCGGCCACGCTGACGCGCTTTGTCGAGCGTTTTGCCGCCTATGGCTTCCGCCGCCAGGCCATGAGCCCGGTCTATGGTCTGGCGGAATCCGCGGTGGGCCTGGCCTTTCCGCCCCTCGGCCGCGGCCCGCTGATCGACCGGGTACAACGCGCTCCGTTGATGACGGCCGGCCGGGCCGTGCCCGCCGCGGCCGGGGACAACAACGCCCTGGCCGTGGTCAACTGCGGCCGGCCCCTGCCCGGCCACCAGATCCGCATCGTCGATGACGCGGACCGTGAACTGCCGGAGCATTGGCAGGGGCACCTGCAGTTTCAGGGGCCGTCCTGTACCAGCGGCTATTTCCGTAACCCGGAGCAGACCAGGCGGCTGTTTCATGGCCCCTGGCTCGACTCCGGCGACCTGGCCTACCTGGCGGGCGGCGAAATCTACCTCACCGGCCGGGCCAAGGATCTTATCATCCGGGCCGGCCGCAACATCTATCCCGAGGAGCTGGAAGAGGCGGTCGGGCAACTGGATGGGGTGCGGGCCGGCAATGTGGCGGTTTTCGGCGGCCTGGACGAGGAGTCCGCCACCGAGCGGCTGATCGTGCTGGCCGAGACCCGTAAGAAAGACCCGCAGGCCCTGGCCGCGTTGCGGACCGCGATCAACGCCCTGGTCATTGACCTGGCCGGGGCCCCGGCCGACGAGGTGGTGCTGGCTCCGCCCAACACGGTGCCCAAGACCTCAAGCGGCAAGATCCGCCGCGCCGCCAGCCGGCAGCTCTATGAGAGCGGCGCCATCGGCCGGCCGCCCCAGGCGGTCTGGCTGCAGGTGGCCCGCTTTCGCCTGGCCGGGCTACGGCCCTGGCTGCGGCAAAGCAGGCGACGGCTGACCGCCACTCTTTATGCTGTTTGGTGCTGGGGATTGTTCGGGATGACCGGGCTTATCCTCTGGCCCATGGTGGTGGTGCTGCCAATGGTCACCTGGCGCTGGCGGGCGATCCGCCTGGCCGCGCGCCTGCTGGCCCGGCTGGCGGGCATCCCGGTTCAGGTCCAGGGCCGAGAGCATCTGCCGTCGCCGGGTACTCCGAGCCTCTATGTCAGCAACCATGCCAGCTATCTCGACAGTTTGGTGCTGGCCGCTGTCCTGCCTCCGCCCCTGCGCTTTGTCGCCAAGGCAGAGCTGCGGCGCGGCTGGTTTACGCGTCTGCCGCTTGTTCGCCTGGGCACCGAGTTCGTGGATCGTTTTGATCCGCAACAGACCAAGGAGGACGGCCAGCGGCTGCTGGCCGCGGCTGGCACCGGTCAGCCCCTGGTCTTTTTTGCCGAAGGCACCTGCCTGCGTCTGCCCGGCCTGCTGCCCTTCCGGCTGGGGGCCTTTGAGGCGGCGGCCCGGGGCGGGCTCACCGTGGTGCCGGTGGCCATCCGCGGCACCCGCTCCATCCTGCGGCCGGACTCCTGGTTTCCCAGGCCAGGCGCGGTGAGCGTCACCATCGGCTCAGCCATCACCGGGGAGGCGGGCCAGGATCCCTGGGCCGTGGCCCTGCGCCTGCGTGAACTGACCCGGGCCTGGGTCCTGCAGCATTGCGGCGAGCCGGATTTGGAGTATGAACAGCCGGCGGATCTGCTCGCCCCGCCGCCCACCAACAAGTCAGATTAAGGCCGCAGCCGATCCCGGCCAACGGATTCCTGGGACAATCAATATTTTGTTTAGTAAACAATACCAAAAAGTATTATAATCTAAATAAATGAAAGCGTATACTGAACGTCATATCCACCGCTCCGAGCTTTTCCAGCTTATCCTTCTCCAGCAGCTCTATGCACGCCCGGAAAGCTCCCAGCTTATTTTTCAAGGAGGAACAGCCATCCGCTGGTGTCACGGCGGCGGGCGGTTTTCCGAGGATCTTGATTTTGTTACGCACTTGGAGCGGCCGGCGCTCGAACGCCTGCTTAAAGCGATTGAGGCCAGTGTCAGCCGTGAGTCCGTCGCCCATTTCGGGCCGGGCCGGCTTACGGTCACCGCCCGTGGGCAGCGGGATGCAGGCATGGCCTGGCGCCTGGCCTTTGCACCGCAAAATATGCGGGACAGGATCATGGTCAAGGTGGAATGCGAGCGTCTGCAAGAGGGGGTGGTGTTGGCCACCGAGCCCCGCGTGCTGGGGATGCAGGGTGCGGTTGCCTACCTGGTCACCACGGGAGAGTTGCGCATCCCCCGCCCCAATTCGGTGCTGGTGGTGGAGACGCCGGCCGAGCTTCTGTCCGACAAGGTGCGAGCCCTGCTGGAGCGTCCCTACCTGAAGGGCCGGGACATCTACGATGTCTGGCACCTGCGGGAGGGGCTGGGGGTTGCGGTTGACCGCGCCGTGGTGGAGCGGAAATTGTCGTGCTATGCCGCGCCGTTTACGCCACAACGGCGGCCAGCCTGGTTTGCGAAAGCAACCAGCGACCTGCGCGAGGCGATTGAAAACGATCTTGGCCGTTTCCTGCCGCCAGAGGTCATGGCGGCCTGCCGGCACGATGGCTATCACCCCTTCCTCGATGCGCTGCAAGGGCTTTTCCGCGAACTGCGGGAAAGCGGCGTGGTGATTCCGTCATGAGCACCATTGACATCCTGCAGGCCTTGCCCGCGCTCTTCCGCTCCGCCGACCTGACGAAATTCACTGGCAATGCCAATGTCTTTCTCACCCGCGCCCTGAAGCGCGGCCTGATCACCCGGCTGACCCGCGGGGTTTACCTGAACACCCGCCTGAAGGAGGAGCCATCCCTGGAAGAGGCGGCCTGTTTCGTCCGCACCCCGTCCTATATCAGCGCCGAATGGGCCTTGCACCTGCACGGGGTCATCATGCAGGCTCCCACCGTTTGCACGGTCCTCACCCTCAGTACCGCCGTGGGCGTAGCCCGCAACCTCGTCTGGCGCGGCGTTACCATCGAGTACTCGCATATCAGCGAGCGGCTCTACTTCGGCTTTGAACCACGGGAAGGATTCCACCTTGCCTTGCCGGAAAAGGCGCTGCTTGACGCCATGTATTATCGTGGTACGGTGC
>MNYK01000127.1 GCA_001873115.1 Desulfobacterales bacterium CG2_30_60_27
GTAGGCATTTAGACTGTCAGCAACAGCGAAACACGAGATATAAAGCTGAGTTGAGCAGCTCGTCTGCTCATACGAAACTTATGCCCTTGCGGTATAAGTCGTACGGTGTTCCGCATACGCTCCGTTTTTTGCCTAACAGTCTACAGCCTGACGGGCTAAACAACCTGAGCAGTTACCGTTTTTTTAGTAATTCAGGTTCAAGGGTTACGGTGCAAGGTTAGAAAGCGATGAGCATTGACCAGTTTGCAGATAGTGAGGCTTGGCAACTGTTACGTAACCTTGAACCTGACAACCCGAGCAGCCAACTTATTTTATAAAACGCCAGGAGGAACCCATGGCCGCGACCATTGAAGAAATCACGGTAAGCTATGAAGAGGACGGCGTGCTCCTCGTCAAGGAGCTGGACAAGGCGGTCCTGTCCAAGGGCGCCTGGACCACCATCATGTTCCGTTATCAGCAGTGGGATCCGAAAACCACGGCCTACGGGCCGGACAAGTACACCATCCGCCGCTACCGCAAAATGAACGAACAGTACAGTCAGCAGTCCAAATTCAACATTTCCAGTGTTGCCCAGGCGGAAAAAATCGTCGCCACCCTGCAGCAGTGGATAAAAAACTAGGACCATGGAACACATATTCTTTCGCATCTAACCCCTCCAAACCTCCCCTTATCAGGGGAGACTTAAAGACTCCCCCCTGATAAGGGGGGATGGAGGGGGGTTGAACTTAAATGTTACTGGGTACTAGGACAAACCAGAAAGCAGCTTTTTCTAACCCCCTGCGAACGTTAAATGGAGGCCCCATGGCAGCCATCCTGATCGTTGACGACGAACGCAGCATGCGAGAATTTCTGAAGATTCTTCTGGAAAAAGCGGGCCATGCCCCGGTGACCGTCGGCAACGGCGCCGCCGCTGTGCAGGCCCTGCAAGGACAACACTTCGACCTGGTGATCTCCGACATCCGCATGCCGGGCATGAACGGCCTTGATCTGCTGGCCAGAATCAAGGAGATCGACCCGGGCCTGCCAGTGGTGCTGATCACCGCCTATGCCTCGCCCAATGATGCCGTCATCGCCATGCGTAGCGGCGCCTACGATTACCTCACCAAGCCTTTCAAGGTAGAGGAAATCGAACGAATCGTCACCTCGGCCCTGGTCAGCGCCGCCACCCCGCAGAAGGAGGAGTCAACGGGCATGGCCGGCATCATCGGCGACAGCCCGGAGATGCTGAAGATCTTCGACCAGATTCGCCAGGTCGCCCCCACCCACGCCAATGTCATCATCTACGGTGAGTCCGGCACTGGCAAGGAACTGGTGGCCAAGGCCATCCACCAGTTGAGCCGGGTGGCGACCCGCCCCTTCATGCCCATCATCTGCAACGCCATTCCGGAAAGTCTGTTCGAAAGCGAACTGTTTGGTCACGTCAAGGGGGCTTTCACCGGCGCCACGGCCAACAAAACCGGCCTTTTGGAAGCGGCCAATAACGGTTCGGTCTTTCTCGACGAGATCGGCGAGTTACCGCTCATGATCCAGACCAAATTGCTCCGGGTTCTGCAGGAACGGGAGTTCAAGCCGGTGGGCGGCACCGAGACCGTGAAGATCAACGTGCGCATCATCTGCGCCACCAACAAGGACCTGGAGGGCGAGGTCATGGCCGGCCGTTTCCGGGAGGATCTCTTCTACCGGCTGGCCGTGGTGCCTATCCGGGTTCCATCCCTGCGGGAGCGCAAGAGCGACATCCCCATGCTCATCGACTACTTTCTGCGCAAATACTCCGAGATGTTTGACAAACAGGTGAGCGCCATCTCCTCCTATGCCATGGAGGTTCTCATGGACTACGATTTTCCCGGCAATGTCCGCGAACTGGAGAACATTATCGAGCGGGGCGTGGCCATGGAGAGTTCCAATATCATCCTGCCCGAGAGCCTCACCCTGGCCACCCACCGCCGCGAGATGGCCCGCCAACAGGCCGAACCCGCCGCGCGCGGACTGGACGAGGCGATGGTCTTTGATTTAGGTCTGGAGGAGGTGCTGGCCCGCCAGGAAAAGCATTACATCGAGCAGGCCCTGGCCAAGTCCAACAACTCCAAGATGCAGGCTGCGGAACTTTTGAAAATGAGTTTCCGCTCCCTGCGTTACAAGATCAAGAAATACGGCATCGACACCTGACCCTGGACAAAATCATGACCTTCGTCAACGAGGCGGATTCGCTTAGCTTGCCCCCGGCCGACCGGTTGCTGAAACGGCAACTGCACTGGCTCCTGCTCGCCCGGGTTATCGTTCTCACCCTGTTGCTCGGCATCAGCGCCCTCCTCGGGGTCGAGGGCAAGATGTTCATTCTGCCGCCCTTGCCCTATGCGCTCTTTTTCATCGCCGGCGTCTATGGCATCACCATCCTGTCGGCGCTGGTACTCAGAAAAATCCGGCAGATCACCGCTTTCGCCTATCTCCAGGTCATGGCCGACGTGGTGCTCGTTTCCCTGCTGGTTTTTTTCACCGGCAGCAGCCAGTCCATCTTCACGGTTCTGTACTTCTTCCCGGTCATCACGGCCGGCGCCCTGCTCTTTCGCACCGGCAGCCTGCTCATGGCCTGCCTCTGCACCTTAAGTTACGCCATCGTGCTCATTATTGAGTACCTGGGACATTTCCCCGCCTATTTCCGCTACTACCGTTTCACGCCGATCACCGACTACCAATCCGTACTCCAACACTTTGCCATCCCGGGTCTTACCTTTTTCCTCACCGCCATCCTTTCGTCCTTGCTCTCCGGCCGTCTGCGGCGAACCGAGGCCGCCCTGTCCCAGACCACCCGCGACTATGACCGCCTGGCCGGGCTGAACAAACAGATCCTGGACGATGTCAGCACCGGCATCATTACCGTGGACAAGGATGGCCGGATCAACTCCTTCAACCGGGCCGCCGAGGAGATTACCGGTTTTGCGGCCCGCGAGATGATGGGCGCCGCGCTGGAAGCGATGCTGCCTGGTTTGAGCGGCGGGGAAAAAACCGCCTTCCGGCTGACCGGCGATCTCACCAGAAAGGACGGCCAGAAAATCCCGGTGGGCTACTCGTGGACCAGACTGAACCTGCCGGAAGGCTCCGACAACTGCCGGGTCTACACCATGCAGGACTTGAGTCATATCCGCAAGATGGAGGCCCAGGTCCAGCAGGCCGAGAAGATGGCCACCATCGGCGAGATGGCGGCCGGGGTGGCCCACGAGTTTCGCAACCCCCTGGCCGCCATCTCCGGCGCGGCCCAGATTCTCAGAAAGGACTTGGCCGCCAGTCCAGCGTCGGCCACCCAGACCCTGATGAACATCATTGTCCGCGAGTGCGACCGGTTGGACGGCACCATCGAGGCCTTTCTGCAATTTTCCAGGCCATCAACGCCGGACCGCCGGTGGTTTGCCTTGCATGCCCTGGCAGAAGAATGCCTCCAGCTCCTGCACCACAAGTCCGACTGGGACCAGACCTGCCCCGTGCATATTGCCATCCCCGATAAACTGGAGGCCTATGGCGAGCCGGATCAGATCAAGCAGATTCTCATAAACCTGATTACCAACGCCTGCACCGCCATGGAAGGCACGGCCGGCCAGATCGAGCTGGCGGCCGAAGAAAAGGAGACGCCAGACGGCCACGACACTCTGGTGCTCAAGGTCACCAACACCGGCCCGGCCATTGCCGACGAACTGCTGGAAACCATCTTCGAGCCCTTCTTCACCACCCGTGACAGCGGCACCGGCCTGGGTCTGGCCATAGTCCGCCAGATCGTCGAACGGCACAATGGCACCATTCAAGCCGCCAACCTGCCAGCCGGCGCGGGCGTGGTCTTCACCGTCACACTGCCCCTGCCCTGAGGGCCGTAGTCTCTGCTGGCAATGCAACCTCCTCCACAACATTTATTATAACCTAGCCAGCCCTTCTCCCCTTGTAGCCTTGAAAAGGCTTGCCGCAAACCCCGCCGATCCAAGCGCCGCTAAGCCGGCGTAATCGCCTTGCATAGCTTCTTTGCACACCGCCATGGCGCAAGGTGATACGCATGTTTGGATTGCCCCCATATTGAGAGATATTTCCCTTAGAGAAGAACGAGGCGGGCACCACCTGCTTCGCCCGCCCCGCGCCGATCATCAAAAGTTCACGTCACCCAAAGCCTTGCGTTCGATAACCACAAGGTCGCCCAGGTCGAAGACGCCGTTCGGGGCCGGCACGCCGTTCACCAGGGGGGCGACATCGCCGTGTTGAAGTTGGTCCGCGGTCGGGGTCATTTGGCCGCTGATGATCTTGTTGGCAAGCAGCACGTCGGCCAGGTCCACCACCCCGTCGCCGTTGAGATCACCGTCGTGCATGTTTTTTACCGCCACGGTGATGGACGTCGGGGTACCACTCGCCGCGTTGCTTGGGTCGCCGGAGTAGATCGCGGTGATCGCGGCGTTGCCCAGGGCTGTCAACTGGCTTGTGGTCAGGGTCGCCACGCCGTTTACCAATGGCACCGGCGCGCCAAGGTTCACGCCATTTATCTGGAATTGCACCGTACCGGTTGGTGAACTTCCTGCCACGGTCGCGGTGAGGGTGACGGATTGCCCTGGAGCTATCGTGGTCGATGAGGCGCTAACGGTCAGAGAGCTGAGCCAGGTGGCGCTGGTGTCCCGTCTGGTGATGTTGCCGGCCGCGTCGTAGGTGTAGCTGTAGGTCGGGCCATCGTCACGGATTACGGTTTGCAGGCGATTGTGGCTATCGTAAAAGTAATTGATGGTGGTGGTGGCGGCCTGGACCGACGCTGACGTGAGAACGGCGAGCAACAAACCGGCAATCCATGACGCATGTCGCATGATGCGCTCCTTCATTTTGTATTTCTGGGTGATAGCATTTGATGAATAATGTCCTAGGTTCAGACCCCTTGTTTGCCTTTTGATCAAATCGTTTTTCCCTCGGGTTCAGTCCACTTTGCTGGGCTGGAATCCGATGCGGCGTCGTGGCTTCTCTGGCGGAGTCATGAGCTGACGGATGGCATCGAAGACCATTTTGAACTGGGCGTCGTATTTGTTTTCGAGGTCTGCCAGTTTGCGTGAGAGTTCGGCGTTGCCGAGCAGCATTTCCCGCAACCTCACGAATGCGCGCATGATGGCGATGTTCACCTGCACCGCGCGCGAACTGCGCAGTACACTGGAAAGCATTGCGACCCCTTGTTCCGAGAAGGCCATCGGCACCGCGCCACCGAGTTTGCCTCGACCTGGTATCACATTCTGTGACACCAGCAGATCGATCTCTTCCTCTGCGAGAGTAAACATGAAATCATCGGGGAAATGGCCGGGGTTACGGCGCACGGCCTGTTTAAGCGCCCGTGTCTCGACGGCATAGAGATCGGCCAGATCATAATCCAGCATAACTTTTTGTCCGCGAACGAGGTAAATCCTTCGTTCCGCTTGGATGGCAAGCGCGTCTGCTGTCATTGGTTCGACAGCGTCTATTTGAGCTTTTATTGACATTTGATTTCCTTGTCATTTGCTGGTAATTCTGAAAAAATGCCAGCTATTCCCGTTTTGGGCATCATCAAGCCTTTTGCGTCAAAATTGACGAGCGTTTTTTCATAAAATCCGCCGGCAGTCGGCACTGATTTTGGATTTCGTGGTCGGACGCCTCGTTTGGCCGGTTTTTTTGTCCATTTTTCCTTTTTCGGGACGCACCTGTCCATTCGCCTTGCCAATCATGCATTGACAGGCCCGCTCTTTGATAAATTAATCCCTGTCTGGCGGTTATGTCACGCATACGTCCTTCAGCTCATGGCGCTCAAAGCCATGGGCGAGGGTGTAGATCTTTTAGGGCCACTATGTATTCTTTTAAAATCAGCTAGATAGCCAACTTAATGTTTTTTTTACAGCTTCCGGATTGCAGGAAACAATGCAGTCATACCATGGTGCACGACCCTTACATTTTTGCGAACAAGCAGTGCTCGCTTACCCAGTTGTGCCATCATCATCAAGAAAACCTTTATATTTGGATAGTTATTCACTGCTTGCTTATATAACCCATGGAGGCGCATTTTGGCAGGCCGTGCCTGTTTATATCAAGATGATATTACAATG
>MNYK01000006.1 GCA_001873115.1 Desulfobacterales bacterium CG2_30_60_27
CAAAGGTTTTGACTAAGGCGGGACAGTATGGTATTTTCGTGACCCTTGGAAAATGAATGAACCATGGAAACTATCCAGCGGAACCGCAACCCGGGTGAGTTCCTGGACTGCTAATGCTTTTCGCGGCTTCGTCCGTGACCGGACGCAGGATGCGCGGGAGGTCGCGGACGCCTCGGAGGCGGGCAGGACGCCCGCCGAGAATGAGCGAAAGGCATGGCCAGCCCGGGAACGCTTAAATGCCGACACAAGCTGGATAGTTACGAACCATGCTTATTAATTGCACCTATCAATTGATCCGTTGTGCCCGGGAAGGCCTGGTTGTGTCAGGCTTTCCGGGTAAATCCCCCAGAGCGGCAACCGGAAAGCAGCCGAGCCCCGCGCGCTCACCGCATGAGCGACATGGGCATGGCATGCGCAATCTTCTGGCCGGCAAGGCCGGCCCAGTGAGGCTTGAATCATGTCCAAACAGAAACCGAAGGAAGATTTGCCAAAGGTTATCGCGGAACTCCAGGCAGAGTGCGCGGCCCACCCCAATAACGTCATGGCCCGGCATCACCTGGCCTTGGTTTTCCTCAAGACCGGACGGACGGACGATGCGGTCCGGGAGTTTAACCAGGTGCTGGAAATCGACCCGATGAGTGTCGAGGCCCACGTCAACCTGGGCGCCATCTATTTTGAGCGCGGCCAGATTGACAAGGCGCTCGCGGCGAACCAGACCGCCGTCAGCATCAACCCGCTTGCCGCCCGGGCCCACGCCAACCTGGGCCTCATCTGGCAGCAGCAAGGAGAGCCAGACAAGGCCATCGCCGCTTACGCCAAGGCCACGGCGCACGACCCCAAACTCGCCAGCGCCTGGATCAACCTGGCCTCGGCCCAAGTCATGGCTGGCAACTTTCCCGAGGCCTTGATCGCGGCGGAAAAAGGCGTGGAACTGGATGCCGATTTTCCCCTGGCCCAGAACAACCTGGCCGTGGCCCTTTTTTATCTGCACCGCTATCCTGAGGCCTTGGTCCATGCCATCAAGGCCAGGGATCTCGGTTACCAAGTGGCCCAGCAGTTCTTCGATGCAATCCACAACGAGATGAAGACCCCATGAGAATTGTCGATCTGCCAAAAGAACCGACCTGCACCTTCTGCGGCCAGCTCATCGACCGACCAAAGCCCCCTCTTGCCGATGGAGTTGGTGGTCACAACGTGGGCCGTTGCCAATGCGGCGCCGTATATGCCTCCGACCCGACCGGCCACAACGTCGGCAGCGCCATGGTCGAGGCCTTGGTCCATGCCACCGGCAACTGGGACCTGGCCTGGGAGCTGATCCCCGAAGACGACTACCTCACCGGCCGCCTGGAGGATTACGACGAGCAGACCCACCAGGTGGTGGAAAACCGGAACCTTGATGGCCGCCGCATCGGCGGCACCCTCTATTTCGTGCGCCTGCACCGGGAGGCGGCCGAGATCGCCGACCGGCTAACCAGGAAAAAACAGGGCACGACACCCGCGGGCGCCACGCCGATCATGGAGCCAGAACGGGAGCCAGGCCGCCAGAAAAAAAAGACTACCAAGGCCGAAGTGGCCACCTTGGTGGAAAATGGTGACATCGATGGTCTGGTCGGCCTATGCTTCGATGACTTACGCACCCTGCGTTTCATGCAGCGGCTGCTTTACGATCCGATCGAGGATAAGCGCTGGTGGACCGTCCATGTCATCGGCCAGGTCTGCGCCCGTTTCTCCACCCGGCAACCGGCGCCGGTGAGCGACATGCTGCACCGGCTCTTCGAGGCAAGTTCCGATTCGGCGGCCACCAATTGGGGGCTCATCGAAACCATCGGTGCCATCATTGCCGGCCGGTCCGACATTTACGGCGCCTTTGCCCGGCATCTCCTGCGCTACGTCGGTGATCCGTCCACCCAGGTCCAGATGCTCTGGTCCCTTGGCACCATAGCCAGACAACGCCCCGACCTTATCCGTTCCAGTGCCTTCTACCGCATTCTGGGCTTCCTGCAGCACCCCGATCCCACCATCCGGGGCCACATGATCCGCATCCTGGGACCGCTGCATGCCACGGAGGCCTTACCGACCCTGGAGACCTTGCGGACGGACAGCGCGGCGCTCACCGTTTATGAAGACGGCCGGCCGCAATCCACCACCGTGGCCGCCCTGGCCGAGGCGGCCCTCGCCCAGATCAAACAGGAAGGAGAATCAACCCATGAACGCGTTGCCACCCGAAAAAAGGCACCCCGTCGACGCAGCAGCAGCCGAAAAAAAACCGCTCGACCCGAACCAGGCGGAGTATGAAAAGGGTAAGGAGTTTCTGAAGAGCAACGAACTGGCCCAGGCCGCCAATGCGTTTCACAACGCCCGGCTGGGCTTCGAAGAACGCGGCGATGAAAAGGGCGTGGCCAACGCCTCGGACAAGCTGGGGGATGTCTGTCTGGCGCGCCAGGATTTCGCCATGGCCATCAGCCACTTCGAAAATGCCTATGGCATTTGCGACAAGGCGGCCGACGATGTCAGCCTTATTTCCCTGCACCAGAAAATCGCCAAGGCTCGGCGGGGTCTGCATGAATACGAAGCCGCCGTGGCCATTTATCTGGACCTGCTGGATTCCTTCCAGCGGTTCAAAAATCCGGCCCAGGCCGTGGAAACCCTGGAAACCCTGGCCGAAACCTATCTGGAAATGGGCAAGCGCGACACGGCGGCCGAGGCCCTGCGAGCCGCGGCCGGCATCCATCAGAGTTTCAGGCATGCCCTCCAGGCCCAGCAGTTTCTCACCCGGGCCGAGGCCGTGGCCAGGGGAGCATAATGCGAACGGCTAGGAGCTAGGAGCCAGCAAAACTCCACAAAAAAATGCCGGGGCGCTTAATAACGCCCCGGCATTTTTTTGATCGTCTTACGAACAAGGGTTATTCGTGACGCGTTTCCTCGTTCTTGATGCGGTCCGGCATGGCGTACATGGTGGTGCTGCCACTGGACCAGAACATCATTTTACCTTCTTTCACCAGATCATTGGCGATATTCTTGATATCCCGCGGCTTGGCATCAGGATCACAGGCATAGAAATCCTTGATATAGAGCTGCGGTTTAGGGGCCGTTTTGGCCTTTTCAAGGATGGCTGCTTTGAGTTCTTCTTTACTTAAGGCCATTATGTGCCTCCTCCAAGAATACGGTTAATTATTTAATGTGACTCGTAAACTTGAACTGTGTGCTGGTACGCCAGGTATCGTACGCCAAACGGTAATCATCGATGCTCTTGATGGTAAACGGAATATTGCACTTCTCGAAGAACTTTTCCCAACCGATCCGCTCGGCCCACTCACCAACCCGCTCATACTTCTTGGCATCCTTGGCGTAGACGTCGACGATATTCTTGACGGCTGCAACCACCTCTGGCCAGCGCGGCGGGTTATTGGGCAGATAGGGAATAACCAGCTTGGAGAATTTCGGATATGATCTGGAGTTGGATACCTTGCCGCCCACCAGTATGGCAATGCCGTCACCATCAGGGTCAGCCAGAGGCATGGCCGGGCACATGGTGTAGCAGTTACCGCAGAACATGCAGCGCTCGGCGTTTACCGTCACCGACTTGATCTCCTCGCCGGCGCTGTTGGTAGCCTTGGCTGGTTTGATGGCGCCCAGGGGGCAGGCGGAGATGGCCAAGGGCAGCTCGCAGAGACCGGAGATGGCATCGTTGTCGACCATGGGCGGCTTGCGATGAATACCAAGGATAGAGATATCCGAGGCATGCACGGCACCGCACATGTTCAGACAGCAGGCCAGAGCCACCCGCACCTGGGCCGGCAATTTCATGCTGATGAAGTGCTCGAACAGCACGTCCATGACGGCCTTGACCACGCCGGAGGCGTCGGTGGCCGGGGTATGGCAATGCACCCAACCCTGGGTATGCACGATGCTGGTGATACCAGCGCCCGTGCCGCCCACCGGGAACTTGTTGCCGCGGCTGGCCAGATCCTTCAGCAGGGGCTCGACCTTGGCCTTGGAGTCGACCATGAATTCGACGTTGTTCCGGGTGGTCCAACGCAGAAAGCCGTCACAGTGCTTATCGGCAATATCGCACAGCTCGCGGATATGCTCGATGCTGATCAGCCGAGCCGCGCCTACCCGCACGGTGTAGCATTCGTCACCCGACTCCGCCTTATGCATCAAGACGCCGGTCTGCGGAATATCATGATACAGCCATTTGCCGAAGTTCTTCTTGACGACCGGCGGGAAAAACTGCTCGTAATGTGGCGGCCCGATGTCGGTGATTCTGTCCAGCATCGGATTTTTGGGATCGTAACCCATGACATTACCTCCTTAATTCATATTGAGTATGGGACTCATAAATTAAAATTGGCGTTTCTGATGATCGCTACCTTACTGGGCGTTGCGCTTGCGGAACGCCTTGACGTCACGGGTCCAACCGCCCTCGACCTCCTCTTCCTTCCAGAAGACGTACGGGTTGGAACGGGGCTCCCTGATGTGCTGGGGCAGAATATCCACACCCATGACGCTAAGGAAGGTGGGCAGGCCGATCCGCTGGATGGCCTCGCCAGTGCGCTCGCGGTTCTTGCCGACTTCCATCCACCAATCCCAGATCTTCTCGATGACCTCGACCACCTCGGCGAACTCGTTCGCGGCGTCAATCTTCAGGAAGGGGATGATCATGGTGGCGAACTGGGCGCCGTCCAGGATAGGGGCCTTGGCGCCGACACAGATGGTGGCGCCGGTCACAACCCCGGGACGCAGGGCGCGCGGCATGACGTTGAGGCAGTGCATGCAGCGGGTGCAATTGGCATTATCGATTTTCAGGGTGTTGCCTTCCATCCACATGCAACCCGTGGGGCAGAGGTCGATAACCTCGGTCTGGATATTGAATTTACCCCAATCGCGACTGCCGTGGGCCCCGGCGTTAGGTTTAAAATCGCCCTTGATGTAGCCTTGGACGGCCGCCTGGTCGATACGAATATCATCCTTCCAGGTGCCGATTACCGCCATGTCGGAACGGGCGATGGCGGACACGCAGTCGTTCGGGCAACCGGAGAACTTAAATTTGAACTTATACGGGAAGGCGGGACGATGAATTTCGTCCTGATAATGCATGGTCAGAAAGTGGCAGAGGGCCTGGGTGTCATAACAGGCCCACTCGCAGCGGGACTTGCCCAGGCAGCAGGAAGGGGTCCGCAGGTTGGAACCGGAACCGCCGAGATCCTGGTGCAGGTCATGGGTCAGTTCGTAGAACATCGGCTCCAGGGCATCGGTGGTGGTGCCCAGCAGAACCAGGTCGCCGGTGGAACCGTGCATGTTGGTCATGCCGGAGCCGTATTTCTGCCACAGATCGCAGATCGCCCGCAATTTCGCGGTGCTGTAATACTTACTGGACGGCTGGTTCATACGAACCGTATGGAAGTGGGCCACGCCCGGGAACTTCTTGGGCACGTCGGAGTATCGCCCGACGATACCGCCGCCGTAACCGAAAACGCCGACGATGCCGCCGTGTTTCCAATGGGTGATCTTGTCCTTGTAGGACAACTCAACCTGGCCGAGGATATCCCAGCATTGGGGGCTCTGCGCCGCCTGTCGCTTGATGTCCGTGACAAAACTCGGCCATGGACCCTTTTCCAGTTCGTCCAGCATCGGTGTGTCATGCTTAGGCATTTTCACTACCTCCTTCACGATAGAATTTGTGATCAAATACCGACAAACTTCACTCTACCGGTTTACCTTTGCCATGCTTACCACACAGCAGGCAATGTTATCCGGATCAGAGGGATGAACCGCATAATGAATGATAATTCAGAGTGGGCAACTTATTCCCCTCACTTTGCTTTGTCAACAACAAAAAAGCGGTCGTTTGAAAAAACAAAACCTGCCCTTGACAACGGTTTTTTTCTCGTAACTATCAAGCGGAACCGCAACCCGGGTGCGTTCCCGGCCTGGCCATGCTTTTCGCGGGTTCGTCCGCGACCTCAGGCGCAGGATGCGCGGGAGG
>MNYK01000098.1 GCA_001873115.1 Desulfobacterales bacterium CG2_30_60_27
ATGCTTTTCGCGGGTTCGTCCGCGACCGGGCGCAGGATGCGCGGGAGGTCGCGGACGCCTCGGAGGCGGGCAGGACGCCCGCCCCCGCATGAGCGAAAAGTATTTTCAGGCCGGGAACGCTTGACTGCCGACACAAGCTGGATAGTTACCTCTAACTTTTAGATTTTTTTGGGGGGTTTTCATGATTGATCCCGAGCTGCGCTACTGCCCGCAATGCGGCGATGAATATCGCGCCGATATCAGCCATTGCGCTGTCTGCCGCGTGGCCCTCATAAGTGGTCGGCAGCGCCTGCAACAAGAGGAAGAGCATCGGGCCATACTGGAAAATCGCTCGGTTGACATCCGGGAGGGCGAAGAGCTCGTGGTCGTCTATCGCGGCCCCCTGGCGGACATCAAGACGCTCCAGGAGGTGCTTGCCGCTCGGCGGATCGGCTTCCAGGTATCCGGCGACGAGAACTCCTGCGCCAAGAAGGGGTGTAGCCCGGCAATGCTCTATCTCCAAGTGCGGCGGCAGGAGGCGGCCGAGGCCATGCAACTGCTCGATGCGGCCTACCGGAAGGCCACCGGTCTCGATGGCTCGGCCCTGGAGCATACGGACGCGGTCTTTGACCAGAGCCGACAGGAGGCGACCTGTCCAGCCTGCGGTCACTGCTTCTCGACCAATCTCACGACCTGCCCGGACTGCGGCCTCTGTTTCGGCTGAACCGGCCGTTCGTGGCCGGTTCAGCCTGGTATGCCATTTTTTCGGGCCTGGGGACATTTTAAAGTGGCGGGCGTGGGGCAGGAAAAGTATATTTGCCTGCCTTGACGGCGTTTTATCAATGGCCACGGCTCAATAAAATCTGCCCGGCGACCTTGCGCTGGCCGGGGATGTTGTCTTGCAGCACCATGGAGGAGTATGAGCGGTTCACCAGAGGGCGAGGTCCGGAGTAAAAGGGAGCGGCGGCTGACCATTCCTGGTTGGATGTATGCGGCGGTAAGCCTGGTGCTGGTCGTGGCCATGGGTATGATGGTCTATGATTATTATCTGGGCCGCCGTTTGGCCACCATGTATCATCCGGTCACCGATGCCCTCATCGAGATCAAGCTGGAGTGGACCAAGGGTTACCTCAAGACGGCCGAAGTGCTGCGGGGCACCGGGAAGTATCCGGCGGAAACCGTGGATGAACATTTCGCCTATGCGGACTGGTACGCCAAGGCCATGCTTGAGGGTGGCCAGAATTCCCTGGGCACCTTTGTGCCGGTCAATAATTATTTCCTGCGCGAAAAGCTGGCCGACCTGCGCATCAAGCTCCAGCATTTCCGTGGCAAGGTGGCGGAATTAATGCGGGCCGGGCCGGCCGGGGCCGGGGCCGCCGCGGACGCGGAGATGCTGCACCAGGGGTTCGGGGGCTTCATCGCGGATGCGGACGCCATCGAGACCATTCTGCAGGCAAGCATGCGCACGGCCTTTGAACAATTCCGGGTGGTGCAGACCCTGCTGCTGGTCTTTTTCTTTCTGTTGTTGGGCGGCATCCTCACCATGGTCCGGTTTTACGAGGATCGCCGGTTCCGGGATTTCCAGGTAATTCGCCAGGCCAACGCCCGCTTTCAGGAAGAAATCAATGAGCGCAAGCGGGTGGAGGAAGATCTGAGTCGTAGCGCCACCGAACTGGAGCGTAACAATAAGCAGTTGCTGGAGGCCCGCTTCGAGGTGGAGAAGCGCAACTGGCTTAAGACCGGCGAAACCGAGCTGCATGACGTGATCAACGGCGCCCAAGGGCTTGAGGCGCTGGGCAATAACATCATCACCTTTTTGGCCGAATACCTGAATGCCTTTGCCGGTTCCTTTTACGTGGCCGTGAGCGACCAGGACTTGCAGCTCGTCGGGCACTACGCCTACTATGAAACGGGCGAGCGTCCCGGGCACCTCAGCTTCAGCCAGGGGCTCGTCGGCCAGGCGGCCGTAAGCCGGCGGAAGGTCGTGCTGCAAGAGGTGCCGGCCGATTACCTCAAAATCAGCTCCAGCCTCGGCGCGACCGAGCCCAGGAGCATCGTGGTGCTGCCGTTTTTCTTCGAGGATAAAGTGAAGGGGGTGCTGGAGCTCGGTGCCCTGCATGAGTTCAATGACTTCCATCTCGGTTTTCTAGACGAGATCGGCAACAATATTGGTATGGCCGTCAATCTTTGTCAGGCGCGGGAACATATGGCCCAACTGCTGGAGCAGACCAAGATTCAGGCCGCCGAACTTCAGGCCCAGCAAGAAGAGTTGCGGGTGACCAACGAAGAACTCCAGGAACAGACCGAGGTCCTTAAGGAATCGGAAGAGACTTTACAGACCCAGCAGGAAGAGCTGCAGGTGGCCAACGAAGAGCTTGAGGAGCGCACCCGGACCCTGGAGAAGCAGAGGGATGCCATCCACCGTCAGAACGAGGCCCTGGAAAAGGCCAGGAGCGACATCCAGCAGAAGGCCAGGGATCTGGAAATGGCCAGCCGGTACAAGTCCGAGTTCCTGGCCAATATGTCCCATGAGCTGCGGACGCCCCTCAATAGCATGCTCATTCTTTCCCACCTGCTTACCGACCAGGCGAAGAATAACAATCTGACCAAGAAACAGGTGGACTATGCGGCCACCATTTACTCCTCGGGCCAGGATCTTCTCCACTTGATCAACGAGATTCTCGACCTGTCCAAGGTGGAGGCGGGCAAGTTGACCTTCACCATGGCCCCCGTTGTGCTGGCGGACCTGGCCGGGAACTGTGAGGGGCTCTTCCGGGAGGTGGCGGTCGGCAAGGGCTTGACCTTTGCGGTTGACCTGGCCACTGATCTGCCCGCCCGGATCGAGACGGACGGCCGACGGCTCTTGCAGATTCTCAACAATTTTCTTGGCAACGCCTTTAAGTTTACCGAAAAAGGCAGCGTCACCTTGCGGATTTACTGCCCCACCGCGGAAGAACTGGGGAAATCGCCGGCTGGACTGGATGCCTCCGGAAGTGTCGCCATCGCCGTGACCGACACCGGCATCGGCGTGCCGCTGGAAAAGCATCAGGCCATTTTCGAGGCCTTCCAGCAGGCGGATGGCACCACCAGCCGGAAATATGGCGGCACCGGCCTGGGGCTCTCCATTTCCAGGGAACTCGCCTGGGTGCTGGGCGGCGAAATCCGTATGACCAGCCAGGAGGGCAGCGGGTCCACCTTCACCCTCTACCTGCCGGCCCGGCCCGCGTGCAGTATGCCCTCGGTACCATTAGCCGCGGCCGGGGCGCCGTTACCGGCACTCACCCAGAGGACGAAGCCGGACAAAGAGGTCAAGGATGACCGGCAACATATACGACCGAGCGACAAATCCCTGCTCGTTATCGAAGATGATCTCGACTTCTCCCAGGTGGTGGTCGACCTCGGCAGGGAGGCGGGCTTTCAGTGCCTGGCGGCCGAGGATGGGGAAACCGGGCTGCATTTTGCCGATTTTTACAAGCCCAGCGCCATTATCCTCGATATCGGCCTGCCCGGCATCGACGGCTGGCAGGTGATGGAGCGCCTGAAGGGCAACCCTGCCACCCGCCATATCCCCGTGCATTTCATCTCAGGCCACGACACCCCGATGGAGGCGTTGAAGATGGGCGCCATCGGCTTTTTGACTAAACCAATCGACGCCAAGGCCCTGCAAGATGTCTTCCAGAACCTGGAGCAGGTGCTGTCCCGCCGGGCCAAGCGCCTGCTCATCGTGGAGGACAACGCGGCGCTGCGCCAAGGCCTGGTGGAACTGATCGGCAACAATGACGTGGTCACCACCGACGTCGGCTCCGGGGAAGAGGCATTGGCCCATTTGGGCAAGGAGGCCTTTGACTGCATGATCCTCGATCTCGGCCTGAGTGATATGACCGGTTTTGACCTGCTTGCCAGGATGCGGGAAAGGTCTTTGGCCAGCCTCCCCATCATCATTTACACGGGCAAGGCCCTCACCCGCGACGAGGAGGAAAATTTGCAGCAGTACGCCGAAAGTATCATCGTCAAGGGGGTCAAGTCGCCGGAGCGGTTGCTGGCCGAGACCACCCTTTTTCTCCATCGGGTGGAGGCGGATCTGCCGGAGGAGAAACAGCGGATGCTGCGCATGGTGCACAACCGGGAGACCATGCTGGTCGATAAGAAGATCATGATCGTGGATGACGATATGCGCAATGTCTATGCCCTGACCGGCCTCTTGGAGGGCAAGGGCATACAGGTGGTGGCGGCGCGTGATGGCCGGGAAGGGTTGGTCAGGCTTACGGAAAATCCGGACATCGACCTGATCCTCATGGACATCATGATGCCCGAGATGGACGGCTATGCGACCATGCGTGAGATCCGCCAGCAGCGGGAGTTCGCGAAACTGCCCATCATCGCCCTCACCGCCAAGGCCATGCGGGGTGATCGCAACAAGTGTGTCGAGGCCGGGGCCAACGATTATCTCCCCAAGCCCATTGACTCGGAAAAACTGCTTTCCCTGCTGCGGGTCTGGCTCTATCGGTAGAAGAGAGGTGAAAGCTGAAAGGTGAAAGCTCAAGGCTGAACGATAGAAAGCGAGACAGGAATATATGCACGGACTAGGTGGGCGCACTGCATGGATGACCTGGAGAACCAGAACCTGGAGATCAAGTTGCTGCTGGAGGCCATTTTCCAGAAGTACGGCTATGACTTCAGAAATTATTCCATGGCCCACCTGAAGCGCCGGATCAGCCGGCGGCAACTGCTCGACGGCTTTGCCTCGATCTCCGAGATGACCAACCGGGTCATCTGCGATGCTGATTTTTTCGACCGCCTGCTGCTCGACCTGTCGATCAATGTCACGGAGATGTTTCGGGACCCCACCTTTTTCAAGGCCATTCGCCATCAGGTCGTAACCTTTCTCAAGACCTATCCCTTTATCAAGGTGTGGGTGGCGGGTTGTGCCAGTGGCGAGGAGGTTTACTCCCTGGCTATCCTCTTGCAGGAGGAGGGGATCTATGACCGGGCCCAGATTTATGCCACTGATTTCAACCAGGTCGTGTTGGAAAAGGCCAGGAAAGGGATTTACGCCATTGACCGGATCAAGGCCTACACGGAAAATTATCAGAAGTCCGGGGGGCAGCGGTCGTTTGCCGATTATTACAGCGCCAGGTATGATGCCGTGCTCATGGCCGCAGCCTTGCGGGAACGGGTGGTGTTCGCGGACCACAATTTGGTGACCGACGGGGTCTTCGGGCAGATGCACATGATTGTCTGCCGTAATGTTATCATCTATTTCGACCGACAATTGCAGAAAAAGGTGGTATGCCTTTTCATGGAAAGCCTCATCGACGGCGGCTTCCTCTGCATGGGCCAGAAGGAAAGCCTGTCTTTTTCCGAATATTTTGACCAGCTCGTGCTCATTAATGAAAAGGAAAAGATATTTCAGAAAAGATATCCGCCGGGCGACCGGAGTCAGAACGAGTGAGCGACAGCGTGCCGTCGGCAGGCCCGCTGCCGCGGCATGGTGCGGGTACCATGCGCTATGAAGCTATGGTAATGGGGGCTTCGGCCGGCGGCCTGGAGGCCTTGCAGACTATTCTCTCGGCCCTGCCGGCGCATTTCGCCATCCCGGTGCTGATTGTGCAGCACCTGAGCCCGCAGTCCGAGAATCTTCTGGCCGAGGTGCTCAACCGGCAGTGCCGCATCGTGGTGCAGGAGGCCGAGGAAAAGGAGACGCCCCGGGCCGGCATGGCCTATATCGCCCCGCCTGATTACCATCTCATGGTGGAGGCGGATCGCACCCTGTCGCTCTCCCGTGAGGAACGGGTGAATTTTTCGCGGCCCTCGATCGATGTGCTGTTCGAGACCGCGGCCGAGGCCTACGGCGACAAGCTCATCGGCGTCGTGCTGACCGGCGCCAATGCCGACGGCAGCCAGGGGCTGCGGGTCATCAAGAAATTCGGCGGCACCTGTGTGGTTCAGGATCCTCGTACCGCCGTGGCGGCCCGCATGCCGCAGGCCGCCATCGAGAGTACCAGAGTCGATTACGTCGTGCCGCTTGTGGAAATCGCCCCCCTGATTGTGGGGCTGCTGGAGGGAAAACATGGTTGAATCAATCAAGATTCTCGTGGTGGACGATCGGCCGGAAAATCTGCTCGCCATGGAGGCCCTGCTGGAACAACCAGGCATCGGCATCATCACCGCGGCCTCTGGCCAGGAAGCCTTGCGGCTTATGCTGGAGCACGATTTCGCCCTGGTGCTGCTCGATGTGCAGATGCCGGAGATGGACGGTTTTGAAACCGCCGCCTTCATGCGGGGCAGTGAGCGGACCAGACGGGTGCCCATTATCTTCGTCACCGCCATCAGCACGGAGCAGCGGCATGTGTTCAAGGGGTATGAGGCTGGCGCGGTGGATTATCTCACCAAGCCCATTGAGTCGGAGATTCTGCAGAGCAAGGTCAAAGTCTTCTGCGAGTTGCACCGGCAGGACCAGGTTATCCGGCGGCAACTGCTGGAAATTGAGGAAAAGAACCGGCTCCTGGAGAAACAGCTAGGCGAGATCAAGACTTTGAGGGGTTTTATCCCCATCTGCAGCGCCTGCAAGAAGATTCGCAACGACCAGGGCTACTGGGAGGCCATCGAGGTCTATATCCGCAATCATTCCGAGGCCGAGTTCAGCCACGGTCTCTGCCCGGAATGTATCGAGACGCTTTACAAGAAGTATGATAAGTAGAAACAAAGTGGCAAAGGGGCAAAGGGATTGCCGGAATAACTTTGCCCCTTTGCCACTCTGTCCCTCTGCCCATTCACTCCAGCAACCGTTTAAGCAGCGTATCGGTCGCCTCCGCCATGAGGTCGGCCACCCGGTCGATGGCCTGGCCGTCCCTCTCGTTCTTGCGCAGGGCCGGGTTGTCCGGGAAGAAGGCCAAGGGCTCCTCGCCCAGTCCCTCGGTGAGAAAACGCCGGTCCTCGTCGTCCACCACCAGGTTGCCGACAAAGGACACCTTCTTCAGCCGCACATCCTGGGCAAGTTTTTTGATCCTGAGGGCGGTGCGCAGGCTGGATTTTGAGGGGATCACCACCACCAGCAGTTGGTCCACGCCGGCCACCGTGCCTCGTCCCAGGTGTTCGACGCCGGCCTCCATGTCGAGGAGCACGAACTGACTGGGCGCGAGCAACAGTTTGGTAAGCAGCCTTTTAAGCACCGTGTTCTCGGCGCAGGCACAGCCGCCTTCCCCTTCTTGAATGGCGCCCAGTACCATGAGCCGGATACCGTCCTTTTCCACCATGTAGCGGGCCAGCAGGTCGTCGACCCGGGGATTGATGTTGTAAAAGGGCGAGCCGGGCGTCTTGCCGGAACGCTCGACCAGCATATTCTTCATCTCCGCGATGGGGACGATGGCGCCCACATCATGCACGCCGATGGTCTGGGCCATGTGCGGGCTGGGGTCGGCATCAACGATCAGCACCTCCTTGCCGGCCTCCTTGAGTTTGTGGGCCAGCAGGGCCATGATGGTGGTCTTGCCGACGCCGCCTTTGCCGCTGATCGCAATCTTCATGGTCTGCTTCCCGTGGTGTGTTTTTAATTTTGATGCAACTTCGCCGGGATTCTGGTAGAAAAATGCCTTTCGATCCCAAGTGTTGTCGGAATCGTAGGGTGCGCCGTGCTTAGCTATACCTTTTGGGTTGTCATGCGACTATCAAATGTTGCAGTAACTCTAAACACGATTGGCGGAACTGGAAAGCGAAATATGCTTAGGCAGACAGGCTGTAGTCTTTTAGACTGTTGGAAAGCAGGATGAGTGCTCTTGCGAGGCCCAGCGTCCCTGCATTTTCCGGGTATGACCCAGAGAACTAACAGCCTGCGGCCTAAACTCCTGATGTGTCATCATGATCGCCATCATCGACTATAAGGCCGGTAACCTCACCAGCGTGGCGCGGGCCGTGGCCCATCTGGGCCATGCGGTAGAGATCACCCACGACCTGGCCAGTATCGACCAGGCGGAGAGGATTATTTTTCCCGGGGTCGGCGCCGCCGGTACCGCCATGGCCAACCTGCGTGAACTTGGTCTTGACCAGGCCTTGGGACAGGCCTTGCGCCAGGGCAAACCCATCCTGGGTATCTGCCTGGGCACCCAGATCATCTTCTCAGCCAGCGAGGAGGATGGCGGCACGCCCTGCCTGGGGCTCTTGCCCGGCCGGGTGCGGAAGTTTCCCTCCCCGTTGCTGGCCGACGGCCAGCGCCTGAAGATCCCTCACATGGGCTGGAACCGCGTCGATTTTCGCGGCGCGCACCCGGTGTTCGCTGGCCTGGACCCGGCCTTTGCATACTACTTTGTGCACTCCTACTATCCGGAGGTGGAGGCGGGCGCCGAGGAGATCATCGTCGGCACCACGGTGTATGGTTTTCCATTTACCTCGGCGGTGGCCCGGGACAACTTGGTCGCCGTGCAGTTTCATCCGGAGAAGAGCGGCCCCGGGGGCCTCAGGATTCTGGAGAACTTCTGCGCCTGGAGGCCCTCATGCTGAGCAAGCGCATCATCCCCTGTCTTGACGTGCGGGAGGGCAAAACCACCAAGGGGGTGAAATTCAAGAACAACGTTGACATCGGTGATCCGGTGGCCATGGCGCGTTTTTATTACGAGCAGGGCGCCGACGAGCTGGTGTTCTATGATATCACCGCCTCCAGTGACAAGCGCGCCATCATGATCGATGTGGTGCGCCGCACCGCTGAGGCGATCTTCATCCCTTTTTCCGTGGGCGGCGGTATCCGCACCGTGGACGACATGCGGGCCGTGCTGCTGGCCGGGGCCGAGAAGGTGAGCGTCAACAGCGCGGCGGTGAAAAATCCGGAGATCATCCGGCAGGGGGCCGAGGCCTTCGGCGGCCAATGCATCGTCCTGGGCATGGACGTCAAACAGGTCGAGGTCTCCGAGCGCATTCCCTCGGGGTATGAGGTCGTCATCAACGGCGGTCGCACCTTCATGGGGATCGACGCCCTGTGGTGGGCCCAGGAGGGCCAGCGGCTGGGCGCTGGCGAGATCTGCCTGAACTCCATTGACGCCGACGGCACCAAGCAGGGCTATGAGATGCGGCTCACCTCCCTGATCTCGGCCAATGTCTCCATCCCGGTGATCGCCTCGGGCGGGGCCGGCACCCCGGAACATATCCGCGCCGTGCTTGCCGAGGCCAGCGCCGATGCGGCGCTCATCGCCTCCATGACCCATTTCGGCGAATACACGGTCGGTGGCATCAAGGACTATCTCCACGAGCACGGCATCCCTGCCAGGATGGCCTGGTGATGGTCACCCTGGGTATCGAGAGGCTGGTGAGCGCGCCGCCGGCCTGGCTTAGGGGACAGAGGCTGGGGCTTCTGTGCAGCCAGGCCTCCACCGACCGGCAATTCCGGCACAGCCGTGACTTGATCCAGCAGGCCTTTCCCGGCCAGCTCACCTGTCTGCTGGCGCCGCAGCACGGTTTTTTTGCCGAAAAGCAGGACAACATGGTGGAGTCGGCGCACGGGGTTGACCCGGTCACCGGCCTGCCGGTCTTCAGTCTTTACGGCGTCACCCGCCGGCCCGACCGCGCCATGCTGGACCTTTTCGACGTGCTCCTGGTGGATCTGGTGGATGTCGGCACCCGGGTGTACACCTTCTTCTCAACCCTGGGCTACTGTCTGGAAGAGGCGGCCAGGCTGGGCAAGCAGGTGGTGGTGTTGGACCGCCCCAACCCCATTGGTGGCGTCGCGGTGGAGGGCAATATGCTGGTTGGGGCATGCGCCTCCTTTGTCGGGTTGTACCCTTTGCCCATGCGCCATGGCCTGACCTTTGGCGAACTGGCCCGCTTTGCCAACGAGGAGTTCGCCCTGGGCGCCGATCTCACCGTGGTGCCGATGGCCGGCTGGCAGCGGCCCATGTTGTTTGCCGATACCGGTCTGCCCTGGATCTTCCCATCGCCCAATATGCCCACTCCCGGCACCGCCCTGGTCTACCCCGGCCAGGTGGTCTGGGAGGGCACCAACCTCTCGGAAGGCCGCGGTACCACCTTGCCATTCGAGCTGTTCGGCGCCCCCTTTGTGGAGCCGGCGGCACTGCTCGCCGCCCTGGCCGATCTACCCTTGCCCGGTTGTGTGCTCAGGCCCCTGACCTTCGAGCCCTTGGCCCAGAAATGGGCGGGACAAGCCTGCCGGGGCTTCCAACTGCATGTGACCGACCCGGCCAGCTTCCTGCCCTACCGCACCACCCTCGCCCTGCTCCAGGCGATCATGCGGCTCTATCCCGAGGATTTTCAGTATAAACCGCCACCCTACGAGTATGAGTACCAGCGCTTACCGCTGGATCTGCTCATCGGCGACAGCCAACTGCGCCAGTCCCTGGCAGCCGGCGATGACCTTCTCCAACTGGAACGGCGGTGGCAGCCGGGCCTGGCCGCGTTCGCCGAATTACGGCGTCAATATTTCCTGTACTAGTCCTGACCCCGGCCCTGCCTTTTGGGTACTTCCAGGTCATTGCCTGAGGTTATAGGCCGTACCGGCACCAAACCGCGTACCGAGTTCCCCACGTAGAGGCCGTCTGCCGTCGTCAGGTCGGCCGGGGTGAGAACCGCCTCCCGCACCAGATCGGGGAAGGTGGTGAGCAGGTGGTGGCGGAAGACGCCATTCAAGAGGCCGCAGGCCACCGGCGGGGTCAGCAGGGTATCGCCTCTTTGCACAAAGACGTTGGTGAAACTGCCCTCGGTGAGCTCACCCTGCCGGTTGGTGAACAGGACCTCGAAAAAGCCCTGGCCCGCCGCCATCTTTTTTTCCTCGTCATAGAGCTGCCGCTGGGTGGTTTTGTGAAACAGGTAAAGCGATCCGCGGTCGGTCGGGGTGGCCGCCAACCTTACCGGCAGCGGTTCGCCGGTCGGTCCCGGGAAGGGCGGCGGGCCGGTCATGGTCGGCAGGGCACAGGGCGACGAGGTGATTTCCAGGCTGCCGTCCTTGGCCAGGAGCAGGCGCACCCGGCGGGCCGGCTTGGTGGACCTGGCGGACCGGTCTGACTTGTCCGCACTGTCCGACAGGTCGGACAGTGCGGACAGCACCTGGTCACGATGCATGGCAAAACCGAGCAGGCGGGCCGAGGCCGTCAGCCTTGCCAGATGCGCGTCCAGCAACCAGTAACCCGCCGCGGGCCGCCAAAGCATGGTCTCGATGAGCTGGAACTCCGGGCGCGGCGAGGTCAGGAATTTGCCCTTGAGCAGGCATTCCTCCCACTCCGCCATAGGGTCGGAATCGGCGACCACCCCGGAGCCGATGCCCATTTCGCCCTGCCCGTTCTTAAGCACCACGGTGCGGATGGGCACGCTGAAGACGCCATCGCCGGCCGGGGTAAAAAAGCCGATGCCGCCGGTGTAGACGCCGCGCGGGGCGCTCTCCAGCTCCCGAATGATCTCCATGGTGCGGATCTTCGGGGCGCCGGTCACCGAGCCGCAGGGGAAGAGGGCGCGGGAAAATTCCTCCAGACCCAGCATGGGGCGCAGGCGGCTTTGGATGGTTGAGGTCATCTGGTGTACGGTCTCGTAAGTTTCCACGGTGAACAGGTCGGTGACCGCTATCGAGCCGCTGCGGCTTAGGCGCCCCAGATCGTTGCGCAGCAGGTCGACAATCATGATATTCTCACTGCGGTTCTTGGGGTCGTTCCGGAGTCGGCTGGCCAGGGCGGTGTCCTCGGACGTGGTCCGGCCCCGCACCATGGTGCCCTTCATCGGCCGCACCGTGCAGCGGTCGCCCTGGCGTCGGAAGAAGAGTTCAGGTGAGCAGGAAAGGATGCGCTGTCCGTTGCCGCTCAGCAAGGCGCCGTAGGACACCGACTGGCTGCGGCGTAACGCTGTGTAAAGGGCCGTGGCGGCGCCGTGAAAATCAAAGAGATACTTCAGGGTGTAGTTGACCTGGTAGGTATCGCCATTTTCGATGTAGGCCTTGATGCGGGCGATGCTGGCCAGATAACGTTCGCGGGTTTCGTTAAGCCGCGGGTTGGTCACGGCATAATCGCTCGCCTCCCTGGCCGGGGCCAGGGGCCAGGGACCGGCGCCGGTGAATGTCCCGGTGGCGTGGTCGAAGATGTGGGGGGTGGGAAAGACGCCGAAATCGGCCAGCACCGTGTCCGGGGCCATGGCGGAGCGCCGGGCCAGGGAGGGCTCCAGCATCTCGCCAAACTCGTAGGCAAACCAGCCGGCCAGATAATGGCCTTGGTCGAGGGCGGACCGGGCCTTGCTGAAAAACTCGGCAGGCTTATCGGCCGCGGTGCAGAGCAGGCGGTCCACCGGCTGCCGGAAGAGCCAGGAACGATGTTCATCGGCCGTGATCCGGGTGGTCTCTAGAAAGACAAAGTCGTCCTCATGGGCCAGGTAGGCCAGCAGGCGGTCGAGTTCATTCTTGGGCAATGGGGCGGAGGTCATGGCGGTTGAGCATGGAATCTATCCTGAAGGCTGGTCGTGTCAATCTATTTCAATGCCCCACCCTCCTTGCATGAGCCGGCGGAATCGGCTATAAGGATTCGACTTCGCTTATCCCTGTGCAACTGGAGAACACAAGTCCATGCTGATCGCTGATTGGATGGCCAAGGATATACAGACCGTGGATGAAGACGCTTCCCTTATGCGGGTCACCAGGATCATGAAGGAAAAACACATCCGCCGGCTGCCGGTGATGGCCCGGGGGCAGGTGACCGGCATTATCACCGACCGGGACGTCAAGGATGCCTCGCCGTCCAAGACTACCTCCCAGGATATCCACGAACTTTACTATTTCCTCTCGGAGATGCGGGTGAAGGACGTCATGACCCCGGATCCCCTGTTTCTCTACGGCGATGATTCCTTGGAAAAGGCGGCCCTGGTCATGCTGGAAAACACCATCTCCGGCGTGGTGGTCAAGGACCGGCAGGGCGGGCTGATTGGGCTTTTGAGTGAAACCGACGTGCTGCGTGGCTTCATTCACGCCACCGGCATCCGGGACAACACCATCCAGTATGTCTTTGACCTGCCCGACCAGCCGGGCTCGGTGACCGCGGTGACCGGCCTGCTGCGGGACTTTCACATGCGGATCATCAGCATCCTGACCTCTTTTCTGGACGCGCCGACCGGCATGAAGCGGGTGGCCATCCGGGTGACCGGCCCGGAGGGCCAGTCACCAGACGCGTTGTCCTCGGCCTTGGCCGCCCGGTTTACCTTGGTGCACAAGGCCCAGGACGAGCTGGCCAATCTGCCGAAAAAAACTGCCAAGGCCTGATCACTATTGGTCCGCCTCCCCGTTCTTATCCTCGGGGACGGTCTGACGGAAGGCCTCCAGGGAGACATTGCCAGTCGTCTCCTCGGTCGGTTCGCCGGTTTCCAGATTCATGGGCTGGATGCTAATGCCTGCCGGTGCCACGAACTCCTCTTTTGGCAGGGCCGTTTCCGCCTGCCCCATGAAATATCGCCAGACCGGCGCCGCGGCCCGGCCGCCGGTTTCCAGGCGGCCCAGGGATTTTTTCCGGTCAAACCCCATCCACACGCCGGTCACCAGGTTGGGCGTGTAGCCCACGAACCAGGCATCCATGTTGCTGTCGGTGGTGCCGGTCTTGCCGGCGGCCGCGCTTTGCAGGCCCTGGGCCTGGCGGCCGGTGCCCTCCAGGATGACCTTTTCCATGAGATGGGTGACTTGGAAGGCGGCCTGGGGTGAGAGGGCCTGGGTCTGGTTTGGCTGGTTTTCTTCCAGGACATGGTCCTGGGCATCGGTGATGGAGTCGATGAACATTGGGGCGATGGCCTTGCCGCCATTGGCGAAACCGGCGTATGCCCCGGTCAGTTCAAGCAGGGAGACCTCGGAGGTGCCCAGGGCCAGGGAAAGGGTCGGGGTCAGCGGTGACGCGATCCCCAGGCGGCGGGCCAGGGCCACCACCGGCTTGATTCCGACCTGTTGCAACATTTTGATGGTGACGATGTTGCGAGAGTGGATCAGCCCGTCACGCAGGGTGGTGGGGCCGTAATGCTCGCCGCTGTAATTTTCCGGCTGCCAGACCTCGCCGGCCTTGGCGCCAGGCAGGGTCAGTGGTTCGTCCAGGAGGATGGTGCCCGGCGTCATGCCTTGCTCCAAGGCGATTGCGTAAATGAAGGGCTTAAAGGCCGAGCCGGGCTGGCGCCTGGCCTGCACGGCCCGGTCGAACTGGCTTCCGGAAAAATCAACGCCACCCATGAGGGCGCGGATCTTGCCGCTCCGCGGTTCCAGGGCCACCAGGGCGGCCTGGGGCAAACCGGTTGACTGGTCGTCCTGGTGCCTTGCCTGCCAGGCCGCAATCCCGTAGCGCATGGCCTGCACGGCCACGGCCTGCATCTCCTGGTCCAGGGAGGTACGGATGACGAGGCCGCCGGTGGCCAGGAGATCGGCGCCATACTTGTTCTGTACCAGGTTACGTATCTGCTGTAGAAAGTACTGGTGTTCCGGTTTCCTCGCCAGGGGAGGGCCCCAGAGCAGGGGCTGATTGAAGGCCTTGCGGGCCGCGGTCGGGGTGATATAACCGTCTTCCGCCATGCGGTTTAAGACATAGGCCTGCCGTTTTTTGGCCAGGTCGAAATGCCTGAAGGGTGCGTATCGGCTGGGTGCCTGCGGCAGGCCGGCCAGCATGGCCATCTCGCCCAGGGAAAGTTCCCGGGCCGATCGGCCGAAATAGGTGCGGGCCGCGGCCTCGACCCCGTATGCCCCTTCGCCGAAATAGATCTGATTCAGGTAGATGGCCAGGATCTCTTTCTTGTCGAAGGCCCGGTCGATGCGATAGGCGAGAATGGCCTCCTTGACCTTGCGGGAATAGGTCTTTTCCGGGGTGAGCAGAAGCGAACGAGCCACCTGCTGAGTGATGGTGCTGCCGCCTTGGTGGGTATGGTTGCCAGAGGTAAGGTTGTTGACCAGGGCCCGCAGCACCGACCAGGCATCCACGCCGCCGTGCTGGAAGAAGCGGGCGTCCTCCGCCGCCAGAAAGGCCTTGGGCAGCAGCTCGGGCAGGTCGGCCAGGGTAACCAGATAGCGATTTTCCTGAAAGATCCGGTCCACCACCGCGCCTTTGCGGTCCAGGACCAGGGTGGTCAGGGGCGGCCGGTAGTCGGACAGGGTGCGAATGCTGGGGATCTGCAGGGAGATGAAGAGGGCGAGGACCGCGGCGATGCTGGAGGTGAGCAGCCCGCCTATGACCAGGATCAGCACGATAAGCTGGTTCTGGCTCCATATTCTGGGGGGACGGCTGGGCCGTCTGGCCGGGGTGTCACCGGCCTGGTTATGAGTTTGGCGCGTCACCGTGCAGTGCTGGTCGATAAGTAAGGACAAAAACGAAAGGGCTGCTCAGGAGAGCAGCCCTTTCGTAGTTTATCCAGTAATCGCCGGACAAGTCTGGCGTGCTTACTTCTTGGGATGGCAGCCATCACACTTGGTGGTCGGGCCATTCTTGCCGTTGAAACCGGCTTTATGGCAGCCCTTGCAACGCTCGTGGCCGATCAGCATGAAACTGTTGAGCTTGGCGTTGGCCATCTTGTCGTTGTGGCAGGTTTCGCACTTGGCCGGGGCCTGGCCCTCGGGCAGAGGGGCTTGCTTGCCATCGGCGCCCGCAATGTGATGGCACTGGGCGCACTTGATCCCCATGTCTTGATGCTTTTTGTGCGGGAAGACCGCAGGCTTCTTGGCCGCGGCCGTTTGGAGGGTGATCGTCTCGGGACCATTGCCAGCGGCCATGGCGGCGCCGGTAAAGGCAAAGGTCATCATGCAGGACAGTGCAGCAGCGAAAAACACAGATTTTTTCAACATACCTTTCTCCCTTTTGCAGATTACGAAATAAACACGATCAGTCCCAGGAAGGGACATTCCACAAATTGATGCTTTTATAGCCCCCCTGCCAGCCAATGTCAAGCAGGAAGAACAGGCTGAAAATCATCTGCCGCCGTAACTGTGCAGGCCGGAGAGCAGAAAGTTTACCCCATAGTAAGTGAAGACCACCGACAGCAGACCGATGATCGCCAGCCAGGCGATGCGTTTACCGCCCCAGCCTTTGGTAAAGCGGGCGTGCAGGGTGGCGCCGTAGATGAACCAGGTGATGATGCTCCAGGTCTCCTTGGGATCCCAGCTCCAGTAAGTGCCCCAGGCCGAATTGGCCCAGATGGCGCCGGTGATGATGCCGGCCGACAGCCAGAGGAAACCGAAGAGGATGGTCTTGTGGGTGAGGTCGTCGATCTGTCTGAGAGCGGGCAGAGACTCCAGCAGCCCGCCGGTTGCCCGGCCGCCGACTTTTTCCTGGGAGCGTGCTTTCATCAGATACATGATGCCCAGGCCACAGGCCACGGCAAAGGCGGCGTAGCCGATGAAGCAGGCGATGACATGGGCGATGAGCCAGTTGGACTGCAGGGCCGGGATCAGCGGGGTGATCTCCCGGCTGAACTCCGTGGCATAGGAGCCGTAAGCCATGCCCAGGAAGGCGAAGGGCATTACAAAGGCACCAATCATCCGGTTTTTGAATCTGAATTCGATGAACAGGTAAAGGACGATGATGCTCCAGGCGAAAAAAATCAAAGATTCGTACATGTTGGAGAGCGGCGCATGGCCGATGCCCATGCGGTAGGACTCCATCCAGCGCAGGATGATGCCGGCGGTCTCGGTCAGCAGTCCGACGATGGTCAGCGCCGTGGCCGCCACCCCCAGGCCTTGTACCCGAAAGATGAACAGCCCGATATAGAGGGCCGAGGCGGCCAGGAGGATGAAGGTGGTTATGCCAAGGAGTTGTGAGCTGTCCATGATATCACCCTTGTGACGTGAACTGTGCGTGGTTGGCGAAACGGGCGATGAGGGCGTTGAAGTCCTTTTCAAAGCCGAGTTTGTTCTTGTTGGCGCCGCCGCAGACCAGCACTTTGGTCCGGTCGTGCTCCGTGGTCACCAGTATCCAAATGCGGCGGTGGGAAAGAAAGAAGGCCACCGTGATGCCGGTAAGCATGAGGCCGCAACCGATATAGACCCACCAGACGCCAGGGTCCTTGGCCACCTGGAGGCCGGTGGCGAAATGCTGGGTAAGGGTGAAGTCGTAGGTCGCGCCGGGTCGTTCGATCTTGGCGGTGGCCCCTAAATCCATCCAGAACTCCGAGGGCGTTTCAGGGCCGTCGGTGAACCAGATCTTAAAACGGTAGCCGGTTTTGTTGGCGGTCTCTTCAAAATAGACCACACCGAAGCGCACCCCCTCGCCGGGCCATGAAACCTCGGTGCGTGGTTTCATGGGCAGGCCGGTGGAAACTCCGGTACGGGTGTTTTTGAGTTGGGCGAAGAGCTGGCCTTCAATGGGCTGGTAACTGGCCTGATAAAAGGTCAGCCCTTGGAAGGACAGGGGATCGTTGACCACGATGGATTTCCTGAGCAGCTCGGTTTTGTCCTTCAGGATGGTAAGCTCGGAGCGGAATTCCTTGGGTGATCCGGTGTCGTAGAGGGTCAGGGTGAACTGCTCGCAGCGCAGGTCGAAGCCCAGGGGAATTGTCCGGTTGCCGCCGGTTTCATAGACGTGGTCGGTGGTCGCGCCGGCCGGCAGCATGACAAAGGCCTTGAAGCCGTAAAGCGTGCCGATGATGGCGCCGATAAAGATAATCAGGATGCTGGTGTGCACGGCGTAGACGCCGAATCTGGTCCACGCCCCCTTCTGGGTGAAAAGCAGGGTCTCGGTGTTGGTGGACTTTTCCCGAATCCGACGGCTGGTCTTGGCGAGCAAGGCGCGGGCCGCGGCCGCCGCCTCGCCGACCGGACCGTTGAAGACAAAGGTGCGGCCGGGAGTCATCTTGTTAAGCCTGGTGGCAGGGGTCTCCAGGTTGTCCTGCATCACGGTCTGCCAGACGTGGGGCAGGCGTTTCAGGGTGCAGACCACGAGGTTGATCGAGAGCAAAGCGAGCAGGCTCAGGAACCACCAGGAGTGATACATGTCGGTGATGTTCAGGGCATGGAAGATCGTACTCCATTTCTCGCCATAAAATTGGATGTATTTGTCTGGCGTCTCGTTCTGGGGGATTACCGTGCCAATGATGGAGGTGACGGCCAGGATGAACAGGACAAAGAGGGCCAGGCTCACCGAGGCAAAAAAGGCGATGATGGGGTTGTCTTTCTGTTTCATGCCAATGGGTACGTTCGGGTGATGGGAAACCTTGGAAAAGCGGGGCGACCCAGGGAAAATACGAATGCAAGCGATACCATCCTTTGTGGTACAAAGTCAATTAAAAATGGTGATCCGGCGCGGGTCACGGCCTGGACCAGGAGATTTCGGTAATAAAATGCTTGCCCCGGGCCAAGAGAAAAGGTATAAAAGCGGATTCTTTTAGTTTCGCAGCCAGAAAGGAGAACTGTCATCATGGCCAAAGTGTGCGATATATGTGGCAAGGGGCCGGTAACCGGCAATAACGTCAGCCATGCCCACAATAAGAACCGCCGCCGGTGGTTGCCTAATCTGCAGAAGGTGAGAATGGCCGGGTCTGGCGGCAATGGCATGTCGGTGCGGGTTTGCACCCGCTGCATTCGCTCCGGCGCCGTGATCAAGCCTGCGGTCAAGGGTGTTTCCTGAGCGGGTGCCGTCTAGTAGCATGGAAGATTATGCGCTTCGCATTGATATGGCCGGGTCAGGTGGTTTTGTGCCGTAACTCGACGTGATATTGCAGGGTGCGCCGTGCGCCCCAATTATGCTTGCTGGTGCGCACGGCGCACCCTACTGAGTGGCAAACACATGAGCCGGGGATGAGGGCACACATCGAGATAAGCCGCTCCTTCCTGAAACGACTTTATCCGCTACTATAAGCGTTATAAGGCACTACGGGGGGTGGCTCCGCCCCATCCCGTCCGGACCTCCGTTACTTCCTCTCTACCGTAATCACCTCTTCCAACTGCCGCAGTTGTTGCAGAAGGCTGTTGAGGTGTTTCAGATCCTCCACCTCCACGTCCATGGTCAGCTTGGCCAGATGTTCTTCCGTGGAGGTGGCCTCCAAGTGAATGATATTGGCGTCGTTGGTGCTGATCGCCTTGGAAACCGAGGCGATCAACCCCTTCTTGTCGTTGGCGGTGATGTGGATCTGCGACCGGTGCACGGCACGCGTCGCGCTGGTCCAGTTGACCTCGACATGGCGCCGGGGGTCGGTGGCCAGGAAGTTGGGGCAATTAACCTTGTGGATGGAGATGCCCCGGCCGGCGGTGATGAACCCCATGATGTCATCGCCTGGTACCGGCATGCAACACCGGCTGATCTTCACCAGGATATCGCCGATGCCGTCGATGGTGATGCCCCCGTCCTTCGCCGGTTTTTGGGGTGCGGCCGGTTTTGCCGGCTCCCCCGTCAGCTTCTCTTCCTCCCTGGGCTCCTCGGGGCGCAGGGCCTCGATTATGGCCTGGGTGGTGATCTTGCCGTAGGCCGCCTTCCTTAAGAGTTCCTCCAGCGTGCTGCAACCAAGCGTCTTCAAAGTTTCCTGAAAATGCCCGGACCGGCTCTCCTTTTTCAGGCTGATGCCGTGCTTGCGAAGTTCGCGCTCGACCAGTTCGCGGCCCAGTTCCAGGCTGCGTTCCTTTTCCTCGCGGTTCAGCCAGTTACGGATGTGGCTGCGGGCCCGGCTGGTTTTGATGATGGAAAGCCAGGCGCGGCTTGGTTGCTGCTTGGCCGAGGTGATGATTTCCACCAGGTCGCCATTCTGGAGCGCATGACGCAGGGGGACGATGCGGCCGTTGACCTTGGCGCCGACGCAGTGGTCTCCCACCTTGCTGTGAATGCTGTAAGCGAAATCCAGGGGCGTGGCGTCCAGGGGCAGTTCCTTTACCTCGCCGCCCGGGGTGAGCACATACACCTGGGCGCTGCGCACCTCGGTCTTGACCGCCTCGAGAAATTCCCGCGGATCCTTTAGATCCTTGAGTTCCTGGATGAGCTGCTTTAGCCACTGGAAGAGGTGGGCGTCCTTCTGGCTAACGGCCCGGCCTTCCTTGTAGGCCCAATGAGCGGCGATGCCCTCCTTGGCCACCTGGTCCATCTCCTCGGTACGGATCTGGATCTCCATGAATTCGCCGTCCGGCCCCACCACCGAGGTGTGGAGCGACTGGTACATGTTGGACTTGGGCGTGCTGATAAAATCCTTGAACCGGCCGCTCACCGGCGCCCACAGGGAGTGGACCAGGCCCAGCACCTCGTAGCACTCGCCCATGGTTTGAACGATGATGCGGAAGGCCACCTTGTCGTAGACCTTTTCCAGGGGGATCTTCTGGGCGAGGAGTTTTCGGTGGATGGAGTAAAGATGCTTGGGCCGGCCGAGAATATGAAAATCATGCAGCCCGTGGGCCGTGAGCTTTTCGGAGAGCAGCTTTTTGATCCGGTCCACATAGATCTGGCGCTCGGCCACCGAGGTCTTGATTTTGGTGGCCAGTTCCCGGTATTCCGTCGGGTTGATGAAGGAAAAGGCCAGATCCTCCAGCTCCCGCTTGAGCCAGTCGATACCCAGGCGGCTGGCCAGGGGGGCATAGAGGTCCATGGTTTCCCGGGAAACCTCGGCCTGGCGGTGGGCGGGCAGATACTGCAGGGTCTGCATGTCGTGCCGCCGGTCGGCCAGTTTTACCAGCAGCACCCGGATATCGGCGCTCATGGCCAGAAACATCTTGCGGACGTTTTCCGCCTGCAGGGCCATGCGACTGTTGAAGGTGACGTTGGTGATCTTGGTGTTGCCGTTGATAATGGCGACCACGTCGGCGCCGAAGAGCTCCTCCATTTCCTCCTTGGAGGAGGAGCCGGCCGAATGTTCCTTCAGGGTGCCGTGCAGCAGGCCGGCGGTGATGGTGGGCAGGTCGAGCCGCATGGTGGCCAGGGTGAGCCCCACGGCCAGCAGATGCGACATATAGGAGTGGCCGGAGATGCGCTTCTTGTCGGCATGCACCTTTTTGGCATAGGCATACGCCTTGTCAAGCACGGTGAGGTCCTCGCCGGGCATATACTCATGCACCCGGTCGATGATCTGCTGCAAGGTGACGTGGTGGGCGTCCGGCAAGGTGTCGGGGAGCATGGGCCAGTCCTTAGCCCTTGGTGGCGCCGGCCATGAGACGGTCGAGCATGGCCGCCAGGGCGTCGGCTGCCCCGGCCATGGGCAGGGCCTCGGTCGCGCCGCTGCCGCGGTGTTTGATTTCCACCTCGCCCGCCTCAATAAAGCGCTTGCCCACCATGACCCGCAGGGGGATGCCGATGAGGTCCGCGTCCTTGAACTTTATGCCGGGCCGTTCGTTGCGGTCGTCGTAGAGGGTCTCGATGCCGCGCTTCATTAATTCCTCGTAAAGGGTATCCGCTGCCTTGGTCACTTCGGCATCCTTCACCGAGAGGGAGAGCAGGATCACCTGGAAGGGCGCGATCGGCAGCGGGAAGATGATGCCGTTGTCGTCGTGGTTTTGTTCGATGGCCGCCGCTATGCAGCGGGACACGCCAATCCCGTAGCAGCCCATGACAAATGGTTGCCTTTTGCCCTGGTCGTCCAAAAAGGTGGCCTGCAGGGCCTCGCTGTAACTGGTGCCCAGCTTGAAGATGTGACCTACCTCGATGCCGCGGGGCAGTTCGAGCCGGCCGTGGCAATGCGGGCAAGGGTCGGCGGCGGTGGCCATGCGGAGGTCGCCCGCAAGGGCGACAGGGAAATCCCGCCCCTGGTTCACATTTTTAAGATGAACGCCATCCTGGTTGGCGCCGGTCACCATGTTCGCCATGGCCATGACTTGGTGGTCGGCCACCACCGGCATGGTGAGACCCATGGGCCCAAGTGAGCCGGGGGCCAGGCCGCAGACCTTGCGTACCGTATCCTCGCTGGCCAGCTCGACATCCACGGCGCCCATAAGGTTCTTGAGCTTCACGGGCTGCACCTCGTGATCGCCGCGCACCAAGGCGGCCACCGGTTTGCCGTCGGCCAGGTAGATCATGGTCTTAACGAGTTGGTCCGGGGTGATGCCCAGAAAGGTGGTGACCTCGTCAACCGTCTTTTTACCCGGGGTGGCGATCCTCTCCAGTTCCAGCGGCGCCGGCTTTGCAGCGGTAAGTGCAGGGGCCGGGCAGGCGGCCTTTTCCATGTTGGCGGCATAGTCGCAGGCCGTGCAGACCACAATGGTGTCCTCGCCGGTGGCGGCCAGCACCATGAATTCGTGGGAAAAGTTGCCGCCGATGGTGCCGGTGTCGGCCTCCACGGCCCGGCAGGAGAGGCCGCAGCGGGCAAAGATGCGGCTGTAGGTCTCCTTCATTTTATTATAGGTGACCCCGGCCGCCGCCTCGCTGGCGTCAAAGGAGTAGCCGTCCTTCATGACGAACTCGCGGCCCCGCATGAGGCCGAAGCGCGGTCTGATCTCATCCCTGAACTTGGTCTGGATCTGGTAGAGGTTCAGGGGCAGATCCTTGTAGGAGTGGACGTTCATGCGCACCAGGTCGGTAATCACCTCTTCGTGGGTGGGCCCCAGGCAACTCTCGCGCTGGTGGCGGTCCACGAAGCGCAGCAGTTCGGGTCCGTACTTTTCCCAGCGCCCCGATTCCTTCCACAGGTCGGCGGGCTGCACCATGGGCAGCAGCAACTCTTGGGCGCCGGCCCGGTTCATCTCCTGGCGGACAATTGCTTCGATCTTGCGCAGGGTCCGAAGCCCCAGCGGCAGGTAAGCGTAGACCCCGGCGGTGAGCTTGCGGATAAAGCCGGCCCGCAGCAGGAGTTGGTGGCTGGCGATTTCGGCCTCGGCCGGCGTCTCCTTCAGGGTGGGGAGAAGCAGTTGTGAGTAGCGCATGGTGAGTTCCTTTTTAGCTGAAAGCGGATTGAGCTGAAAGGTGAAAGCTCAAAGCTGAAAGTCTATGGTACTTGGACGTTTAGGTTTACGGGCAAAATATACGCAAGAACCGTAAAATGGTCTTTTTTTACCTTGAGCTTTGAGCTTTCAGCTTTGAGCTTTCAGCTTTGTCTAACTCCTCCAAAAAAACTTCCATCAGCTCCGCTTCCGGCACCTTCTTGAACACCTTGCCGTGCTTGAAGATGATGCCCACCCCGTGGCCGCCGGCCACGCCTATGTCGGCCTCGCGGGCCTCGCCCGGGCCGTTCACCACGCAGCCCATCACCGCCACCTTGAGCTGGGTGGTCATGGTCTGGATGTGGCGTTCCACGGCCTCGGCCAGGGGGAAGAGGTTGATCTGGCAGCGGCCGCAGGTGGGGCAGGAGATGAGTTCCGGACCACGTTCGCGGATGTGCAGGGCGCGCAGGAGTTCGTAGGCCACCCGGATCTCCTCGACAGGGTCGCGGGTGAGCGAGATGCGCAGGGTGTCGCCGATGCCGTCGGCCAGAAGGAGGCCAAGGGCCACGGATGACTTCACCGTGCCGGCGATGAGCCCCCCGGCCTCAGTGACCCCGAGATGCAGCGGGTAGTCGCATTGCCCGGCCAGCAGCCGGTAGGCCGCCACGGTGGTCATGGCGTCGGAGCTTTTAATGGAGACCTTGATCTGGTCAAAGCCCATCTCCTCCAGCAGCCGGACGTTGCGCAGGCCGCTCTCCACCAGGGCGGCCGGGGTGGGGTGGCCATGTTTTTTGAGAATGTCCTTTTCCACCGACCCGGAGTTTACCCCCACCCGGATGGGCACGTGGTGGAGTTTTGCCGCGTTCACCACCCGGGAAAGCTTTTCCGGGCCGCCGATATTGCCGGGGTTGATGCGGATGGCCCTGGCGCCGTGCTCGATACAGGCTACGGCCAGTCGGTGATCAAAATGGATGTCGGCAATGAGCGGGATACTGATGCGCTCCTGAATGGCCGGCAGGGCCGCGGCCGCCTCCAGGTCCAGAACCGCGACCCGGATGATCTCGCAGCCCGCCGCCTCCAGCCTTTTGATCTGGGCCACGGTGGCCGCGACATCCCGGGTGTCGGTATTGGTCATGGACTGCACCGCCACCGGCGCGTCGCCGCCCACCGGCACGTTGCCAACCATGATCTGCCGCGTCTTTTTCCTTATAATCATGGGGCCAGAGTATACCCGCTCAAGGGCTTTGCCGCACCCCCATTTTTGGCGAGTATGTTGATGGATCTGTTCGCGTCGGTTCGGTTGGAGATAGCGCCAAGGTTGGTTAAGGTACTGGACAGAGCTGTGGGGAAGCAAGTCAGTCAGAGCAGGATTGCTGTTCGAAAATATATTAAGCTGCTACTTTTAGTTAAGCATGGATGTTCCCTCAACTGGCATGCCGGTTCAATGTTTTTGGCGACGGGTGATATGGTCCAGGATCAGGCTGGTCTGGAGGGCAAAATACTCAAAATTTTCGAAGCTCTGCTGATCGAGGGGCCGGCCGCTGGGCATCCGGTCGGCATAGAAGAGGCCGAAGCTCTTGTCGCCCAACATGACCGGCATGACGAAAAAGGCGGATCTGCCCAATTTTCTGACAATTTCGCGATCGATGTCCAGGAAGGGCTGACCGGGCTTGCCAACCCAGATCCCCTGTTTGGTGTTCAACGCCTCTTGAAGAATGTTTGGTTTTTTTGCGGTAAGCGGGAAACAGAACACCTCCAGCATATGCTGGGATTGGACCCCAAGCGCGAATTTAGCCCGGATCTCCCGGTGGCCGTCGCCCACCAGGGCGAAAAGTGCCCGGTCCATGCCGATCCCGCGGTAAATGCCTTCCAGGGCCATTTGCAGAAGGAGGTTGAAGTCCGGTCGCTCATGACCAATGGCCGTCATGTCGCGCAGGATATTGAGTTGGAGGGTCGGGTCGTAGCGGGGGATTGCCGCTTCGGCTTCGGCGACAGCGGGTTCGGGTTCCCCGCCCAGTTCAATGGTCTCCTCGGGTGGTCTGATGAGGCCGTGTCCGGCCCCGAAGTGTCGGCAGATACGGCGGGCGGCGTGGGCGTTTGCCTGGGTGGCCTCCACCACCTCTACACCTTCCATCCCGGTCAGCGTGGCCAGTTTTTTTTGCACCGCCCGCACTGCGTCATGTTGCCAGCCGTTTTCCGTGACCTCGGCGAGTTCATGGCAGAGGGAGATGAGTCGGCCGCGGGGATTTTTCGCCGTGTCATTCTCCAGGCTGTCCAGCAGGGTTTCCCCAAGACGCCATTCCTGCGCCAGCCCGCGGGTGAGTTGCTTGAGCTGGAACCCGAGCACCGCCACTTCGGCCTTCGCCTTCGGCATGCCGCGCCGCAATGCCTCGGCAAGTTTTCGGCCCTCCTCCTCTGCCAGGCTCCAGAAGGCCAGTTCGCCCACATGAAAAAGCAGGGCCGCCACGAAAATTTCCTCCTGGCCGTCCTCTGCGGTCTGCCTGGCAAAATTTCTTGCCTGGGTGGCGGCGTGGATGGACCGGGCCAATTCCAGGTTGAGTCGCTCGCGGTTGGCCCCCTTGACCATGGCGTCCACCAGGGCAACGGTCAGGCTGAGGTTCCGCACCTGCTCGAAGCCCATGAGGGCGATAGACCGGCTGATAGTACTGATGGCATACCCGTGGGGATTATAATGTACGGCGTTGGCCAGTTTGAGCACCCGGACGGTCATGGAGGCATCCTGCAGGATGACCTTGGCCAGTTCGGAGAAGGAACTGTCCAGTTTATCGGACACATTCATGATTCCTTGCACCGTCCTGCCGAATACCGGCAGGTCATGGCCTTTCAGTTTTTCGATCCAGCCGTTCAGGCTGATGGCCGGCTTTTCCTGATCTTTCATGTGATTCCTTGTAACTATCCAGCGGAACCGCGGCACAGGTGAGTTCCCGGACGCCTCGGAGGCGGGCAGGACGCCCGCCGAGCATGAGCGCAAGACATTGCCAGCCCGGGAACGCTTGACTGCCGACACAAGCTGGATAGTTACAATTCCTTTTATATGGTGAACCCACGATAACGCCCTGATACTGCACGGACAATAGCATAAGTTGACCAACTCGGAATCTGTTTTCAGCGGAATCGCTGGGAAAACGGCGGCGGTATGGGGCAGGGTCGGCCAGTCAGCATGGTCATAACTTCCAGAAATTATTACATATCATCGCAGGCCTGCTTGAACAACTGTCATAATGCAGGGGATAGCCAAACGCTCTTCCCCCGTTAGCTGAATATGACCCCGCAACGTCCCCTTTTACGAGGACAAAAAAAACCGGGCAGCCTTGCGGCATACCCGGTTTTTGCTTCCTGGGCAGGGCCCTTTATTCCTGCCGTTTCACCACCACGAACGAGGTGTGATCGCCGCGCTTGATGAGGAGCAGCATCTGCTTTTCATTTTTAGTTTTTTTGAGAATGGCCTGGAAGTCATTAAGATTGACCACCTTGACGCGATTCATCTCCAGCAGCAGGTCACCCTGGCGCAGGCCGGCCGTGGCCGCCGCGGAATCGGGGTCCACGTTGGCGATGATCAGCCCCGCGGCGCCTTTGATGTTCATGGACTGGGCCAGTTCCGGGGTCAATTCCTGCACCGTGAGTCCCATATCCTTCTCCGTGGAGCTTCCCGGTGTGTCACCGGTCGCGGTCTGCTCCTCTTCCAGTTTGGCAATCACCACGGTAACGGTTTTTTTCTTGCCCTGGCGTATGAGTCCGACCTCCGCCTTGGTGCCGATCGTGGTCTGAGCGACCATGGACGGCAGGGCGTTCATCTGGGAGATTTCCATGCCCTGGAAGGTAACGATGATGTCACCCGCCTTGATGCCGGCCTTGTCCGCCGGGCTGCCCGGGCTCACCTCGCCGACCAGGCCGCCCATGGGCCGCTCCAGCCCGAACTGGTCGGCCAGTTCCTGGGTCACCTGCTGGATCATGACGCCTAGCCAGCCGCGTTCCACCTTGCCGTGTTCCTTGAGCTGGTCGATGACGTTTTTGGCCATGCTGATCGGGATGGCGAAGCCGATGCCGATGTTGCCGCCGCCGCGGCTGTAGATGGCGGTATTGATGCCGACCATTTTGCCGTTTACGTCGAAGAGCGGCCCGCCGGAATTGCCCGGGTTGATCGAGGCGTCGGTCTGGATGAAGTTTTCATAGGGCGTACCCCCCAGGTGCCGGCCCTTGCCGCTGACGATGCCGGCGGTCACGGTCTGCTCGAAGCCGAAGGGGTTGCCGATGGCGAGCACCCAGTCACCCACCCGCAGTTTATCCGAGTCGCCGAAGACCACGGGGGGCAGTGTCGCCGTTGGTGTGATCTTCAACAGGGCCAGATCGGTCTTTGGGTCGCGGCCGATAATGGTGGCCACGTACTCCTTCTGATTCGTGAGGCGGATATTGATCTCCGTGGCGTTCTCCACCATATGGTTGTTGGTGACGATGTAACCGTCGGCCGTGATGATAACCCCGGAGCCCAGGCTGGTCCGCTTCATCTCACGCGGCGGCTTCTGCCCCTGATGCCCCGGGATGTCAAAGAAGTGCCGGAAGGGCTCGGGGATGTTCCGGTTCTGGTCGGAGAAGAATTCCTCGAGCGGGCTGCCGGCCTTCACCGTCTGGGTGGTGTAGATGTTCACCACCGCTGGTCCCAGTTGTTCGGCCAGGTCGGCGAAGGAGGCGGGCGTGCTGGTCGCGGCCAGGGCCGGCATGGCGACAACTAGGCCGGTCACCATGGTCATCAGGAGAGAGAGGGTAAAGAGGATGTTTGGCACAAATCGGTGCCGTAAGCTGCAATGCATGGCGTGCTCCTTTAGTTTTTGGGGCCGTGATCAAGTAACGTCGTTTGTTCGTCTTCGGTTTCGATAGAATAGGGGTTGCCCGGTGTTTGTCAAGACTCATTTGTCGGGCCGGTTCTCTCCTCGCTTAACGTTGAAAGAGGTTGCCAGCCTGTGGTATGCTTTAACGACGTGGCCCGGGAAAAGGTTCCCCGGGATGAAATGTTTCGTAAGACGTGGAGCAGGGGGCAGGGCGATGCAGGATCTGGAAGCAGTGGTGCGGGAGCTCGGGCAGACCTTCCGGCTGAAGGGAACCACCGCGGTTGGCGACGTGGTCCTGATTATGGTGGATAATCCCCTCACCATGCTCTATGGCCTGGTGACCGGGATCGAGCGCGACGCCTCCCGCCTGGACGAATGGTGGCACCTGGCCATGCAGCTCCTTTCCTTCCCGCCGCAGCACGCGGTTTGGACCTTGCGGACTCCGCAGTTTACCGGCCGGGAGATCTTCACCATGGGCGGTGAGAAACGGTTCGTGAAGGCGTTGGATTTCGGCGGCCAGGATGGGGTGACGGGCAATACGATTCCGACCGTCGTAAAGAAGCCGACGCTCCGGCGGATAAAATGAACTGTTTGTGGATTCAGGCGGCGGCTGCCAGGTATTCTTTGCCGCCATGGTTAATATCATGAAATCCCTGCCAAGTGAGCGCAGCATTATTGACGACATCCGTTCCCGCCTGCCCGATGGCGGCGCTGCCGGGCTGGTGCGGGGCATTGGCGACGACTGCGCGGTGCTGGCGAGAGCCGGGGGCCTGCTGGAGTTGGCGACTACCGACACCCTGGTGGAAGGCGTGCATTTTGATCTGGCCTGGCACCCGGCCCATCTACTGGGCCGGAAGGCGGTCGCGGTGAACGTCAGCGACATCGCCGCCATGGGCGGCATCCCCCGCTTTGCCTTGCTGGCCCTTGGGCTGCCCGCCACCCTGGCAAAGGCCTGGTTGGACGATTTGCTGGCCGGTTTTATCGCCGCCCTGGCGGAGTACGGGGTCGTACTGGTGGGTGGCGACACGGTGCGGAGCCCGGCCGGCCTTGTACTTTCCGTTACCGTGCTGGGCGAGGTGGCGGCGGACGAGGTGCTCTATCGGCATGGCGCCAGCCCGGGTGACGGGGTGTGGGTCAGCGGTTGCCTCGGAGCGGCGGCTGCCGGCCTGGAACTCTGCCGCGGCGGGCGAGCGTTGCCGGCCGGCCATCCCTGGGCGCCGTTGGGCCGCGCCCATCTCGATCCCGTGGCCCAGGTGCGGCTGGGGCGGCTGCTGGCCACCAGCGGGATGGTGCGGGCCATGATGGACCTTTCCGACGGCCTGGCCACCGATCTGGCCCATCTCTGCAAGGAGAGCGGCGTCGGCGCGGAGGTGGACGCCGCCTGCCTGCCGCTTGCCGACGAGCTGCGGCAGGCGGCCCGGGAGCTGGGGCGCGACCCGCTGGACTGGGCCTTGGCTGGCGGCGAGGATTACGGTTTGCTCTTCGCGGCCCCGGCCGATGCGGCCGAGAAGCTGGTCCGTCTGGTGGCCGAGGCCGGCGGTCCCGTCATCTCCCGGGTCGGTTACTGCACGGCCGGCAGCGGCGTGGTGCTCGTGCATCAGGGCCGCGAGCGGCATATCGCCTATCAGGGCTATGATCATTTTACCGGCCCGGCCCGGCCCTGAGCCATTTCTTCATGCCCTGCACCGGAAATGGGGCGACAGCGCATTTCTCCTTGTAATTCGTGGGAATTTCTGTAAATTTACCAGGACAGAGGTGCGCTGGCCATGACCGGCGGGGATAACCCGCGGCAAAACCAGCGGGGCCAACATGCCAAAACGCCTGGGGGGCGCGGTATGCTGGTCTGAAGCCATACCACATCGGGGACCGACTTGGATAGCCTTTTGCAAGGACGGACGGGGGGACCATGCGAGAAGCAGCCGTGGATCAGGTGATCGCCATCGACCACCTGCCTACTTTGCCGGCGGTAGCGATCGAGGCTATCCGCCTCATGGAGGGCGAGCCGGCCAATTTCGACTCCATCGCCGATCTTCTCAAGAACGATCAGGTCCTCACCGGGCGGATTCTGCATTACGCCAACTCGGCCTTTGTCGGGATCCAGCGCAAGGTGGCATCTATTAGTCAGGCCATCGCCCTGCTGGGGTTCAGTACCGTCCGTTCCATCGTCCTGTCCATTTCCATCTTTGATTTTTTTGCCGAGCGCTTCGCGCGGCAGCGGGCCGGGGTGGTCAATTTCTGGCTGCACTCCATCGGCGTGGCGGTCGCGGCCGAGATTCTGGCCAAGAAACTGGGCTTTGCCGAGCCAGATGAGGCATACGTGGCCGGGCTTCTCCATGATATGGGCAAGTTCGTCGCCTTTCTTCAGCAGCCCGAGAAATTCGAGCGAGTCTGCCAGGAACTGGAGCTGCAGGCCGGCGTCGGCAGCGAACAGAGCCTGCCCTTGGACCTGGAGCGGGGCATCCTTGGCACCACCCACGTCGAACTCGGCAAGCGTGTTGCCGAGCAGTGGGGCTTTCCAGAGTCCTTGGCCCGTGTCCTCTGGCTCCACCATCAGCCGACGGTGGAGGCCATCCTGCCCGGCAATGAACACCTGCCGGCGCTTATCCGCTTCGCCGATCTGCTCTGCGTCACTCACAACGTCGGCACCAGTTACTTCCTGGCCGCCACCCCGCACTCCCAGGACCACTTCCATTTTGCCCTGGAGAACATGGTCCTCCTCAACCGGTTTTCGGCCGCCGACATCGAGGCGGTCATGGACGAGGTGCATGGCCGCGTCCAGGAGGTGGCCAGCGTACTGGGTATCTGGGACGAGGAGACCTATCGGAAACTGGTGGGGGCGGCTAACATTACCCTGGGCAGCATGAGCATGAAGGCCGAGGCGAGCATGGTCGAACTGGTCGGGACCAACCGTGCCCTGGCCGCCACCTGCGACATGGTCCGGCAGCTCCACGCCGGCCTGCCGCTTGCCGAAGCGGCCCGCATCGTCATCACCGCCGCCCGCCGCGCCTTCAATGTCAACCGCTGCCTGTGCATGTTCCGCCATGAGGCGGTCCAGGCCTTTGTGGGACAGCTCGCCGAGGACGACGGCTTTCATGAAATCCAGGTGCCCCTCCATCTGGCGGAGTTGCGGCGCTACGCCCGGCAGGCCGAGGTGTCCGATATCGAGTCCGAGGCCATGCAGTGCCTGGAACGTACCGCCGGCGGGCTGGGTAAGGGGGCCGACCTGGAGGCCGGGGTGCGCACCATGGTTTCCGGGTCCAAGTTCCTCGCCGCCTTCTTCATGGCCGACACTAGCGGCAGGCGAGGCAGGGATCCCATTCTTGGCGAGTTGATTCTCGATTTCCAGGATGCCGTAGACTTGCGATCAGAGGGGATGGCCGTGCTGTCCAGGAATTTTGAATCCCTGGTCCTGGCGGCCGGCAACGCCATCGAGCGCCTCCTCCTGTTCGAGGATTTGACTGGCCAGGCCGCCGAAATGGCCGAGAACTCGCGCAAGATGGAGGAGAATCAGCGCCAGCTTTTTCATGCCCACCGGCTGGCCACGGTGGGCCGTCTGGCCGCCGGCGCGGCCCATGAGATCAACAACCCGCTCACCATCATTTCCCTTAATACCCAGATCCTGTCCCGCACCCTGCGGAAGATGGAGAATGTCGACGACCTCAACAGCCGGCTGAAGGTCATTACCGACCAGGAGGAGCGCATCTCCAAGATCATCCAGGAACTTATGGGCTTCGCACGGCCGGCGGAACCGAAGTTCTGTCAGGTTGGCTTGGCGGAGATCGTCGGCAAGGTTGTCAAGGTCATCGGCGACCGGGTTCCCATGGCCAGGATTCGCCTGGACAACCGCATCGCCGTTGACCTGCCGCTGGTCATGGTCGACCCGCTGCAGATGGAGCAGGTCTTCATGAACCTCCTGATCAACGCCAACCATGCCATGCCGGACGGTGGCACCATCACCCTGGAGGCGGCGCCGCGTAACGGCTTTCTGGAGGTGCGGGTCGCCGACACCGGCCAGGGCATCGACCCCAGGAACCTGCCCAAGATCTTCGACCCTTTTTTCACCACCAAGAAAGAGGGCGAGGGCACCGGGCTCGGCCTGGCGGTCTGCCATTCCATTGTCGAGCACAATGGCGGCGCCATGCGGGTGACCAGCGAACTCGGCAAGGGCACGACCTTTTATGTCGTTCTGCCGGTGGACAAGGGCAGCCGTCTGCGGGCCATGAAGGAGGACCTCAAGCAGCAGGACGTGGTTGAGGTGCCTGAGCGCCGGAGCAAGGAGAGATACCGCATCCTGGTCATCGACGACGAGCGTATCCTGAATGACATGCTGCAGGACGGTCTGCGGGGTGCCGGCTTCGAGGTGGATGGCGCCTACGACGGTGTTGAGGGCATCGGGCAGTTGCGCTTCAAGCAGTATCATGTTGTGCTGCTCGACATCCGCATGCCGCGCAAGGACGGCCTTGAGGTGCTGCGTTTCATCAAGGAGGAGTTTCCCGACATCCAGGTGATTATCGTCACCGGGTTGGCCTCCAAGCAGGAGATCAAGGACACGGTCAAGAAGGGGGCCTTTGCCTGCCTTAAGAAACCCTTTATGTTCGAGAAGGTGCTGGAAACTATCAACAACGCCCTTGCAGCTCGGCACGGCGACCAATGAGCAGGGAGAAGAACGGCATGGCCATGGCCGGGGAGCACGACAGGCTGCTGTCCATCGAGGAAATTTCCCGGGAGACCGGTTTGGAGGAGAGCGTCTTGCGCTTCTACGAGTCGGAATATGGCGCCGAACTGCCCGACAAGATCCTGCGCGGCGATGTCCTCTCCTTTCCGGCGGTCGCAGTGGATGCCTTTCGGCAGCTTCACGCCCGGCGGACGGCGGCCAGCGGTGCCACGCCCAAGGTGGCGGCCGCTGGTTCCTTTGCCCGGGTCATCGCCGTTACCTCGGGCAAGGGCGGGGTCGGCAAGACCAACCTGGCCTTGAATCTGGCCATTGAACTGCAGCGGCTCGGCAAGCTGTGCCTGGTGCTGGACGCCGACATGGGCATGGCCAACGTCCACCTGCTGGCCGGCGTTAATCCCAGCTTAAGTCTCATGGCCGTGCTCAATGACCAGGTGGCCATGGCCGATATCATCGTCGAGGGGCCGGCGGGCATCGGCCTCATTCCGGGCGGCAGCGGTCTCGTCGCCCTGGCCGACTCCAGCCGGTCCGAGCGGTTGAAGCTGGTCCGCGCCCTGCAGCAGGTGGAACTGGCGGCCGAGATCATTCTGGTGGATACCGGCGCCGGCATGGGCGCCGGGGTGCGCGACTTTCTGGTGGCGGCCGATGACGTCCTCTTCGTGCTCACGCCGGACATCACCTCCCTGGCCGATTCCTACGGGCTGCTCAAGGCGCTCCACCAGGAGCGCGATTTTGCCGGTCGGCCCGTCTACTCGGTGATCAACATGGTCCACAGTCTGACCGAGGCGGCTGACGTGGCTCAGCGTTTCGCCGACTGCGCCCGACGGTTTCTAGGCCAGGAGGTCGAGAACCTCGGCTATATTATGAAAGACGCCACCGTGGGAGGCGCCACGGTGCGGCGCACACCGTACTGCATATTCCGGCCCCAGGCGCGGGTGAGCGTCAACACCCGCAACGTGGCCAGGGCCATTCTCAAACGCGAGCAGCCCGAGATCCGTCTCTCCTCATCCTTTGGCAGGTTTTTGGAGCGGTTGCAGGGCAAATTATAAATCTAAGGAGGGTACGAGTATATGACAGCGAATACCTGGATTGAGCGCTTCGGGTTGCGGCAGAACCCGTTCAAGGACACCCTGGACACCTCGCTTTTTTTCAGAACCAGGCAGCACGAAGAGGCCCTTATCCGCTTGCGCATCGGCCTGGAGGATGGCCACGCCATTATTCTGCTGACCGGGCCCTCGGGCACCGGTAAGACCATCGCCACCCAGGTGGTGCTTCGGGCCATGGACCGCAGCCGCTATGCGCCGGTCTTTGTCTTCGCTTACCCGGGCATGACCAGGGGCACCATGCTGGGCGCGATTCTTAAGGAGTTGGGGGTGGTGGACATCCCGCCCTTCGCCGCCCAGCGTTTGACCATGCTGCAGGAAAAGGCCATGACCCTGCATGCCGGCGGCTGGCGGCTGGTGATTTTTTTGGACGAGGCCCATTTTCTCAAGGCCGACGTTCTGCACGTGCTGCGCACCCTGTCCAATTTTGAGACTGAACAGGAGAAACTGGTCACCGTGCTCCTGGTGGCCGAAGATTCGTTGCTGCGGCGGCTCAAGGCCCCACCGTACGCCTCGTTGCTCAGCCGCATCACCTTTGCCGTTACCCTGGAAGCGCTTTCCCGAGCCGAGACCGAACAGTACATCAAGTACCGGTTGCTAAAAAGCGGCGCCCAGCCCAACCTGCTGACCCCGGATGCCTATGCCGCGGCCCACGACCACAGCGGCGGCGTGCCCCGCGCGGTCAACCGCCTGCTCTACAACAGCTTTATCGAGGCCATGGGCCAGGACACCACGGTCATCACCTCCGAGGTGCTGACGCGCGCCGAACAACGCATGGCGGTGCTGCGTGGGTAAGATCAGCCGGCTGCGTCTGCATGTGGCGCCAGCACCGCGGGACTGGCGGACTGAAGGCATCCGGCCCGAGGAGTTGGACTTGTTGTGCTGCGGCGCAGGTTCGCGGCAAGAGTTGTTAGGCGTTGCGCAAGGAAGGTCCAACCCCAGGCCCGCCAAGCGGGGGAAGCGACGCGTAGGCTGAATCAGGTGGTCACTTCAGCAAATCAAACGGCGATAACCTTGAGATGCGCCTGCCTGCTGAGGGGTAAAAACTTTGAAACTCAAGAGCGATATATGCTCGCAAACGTCCTGCCGCGTTATTGAATCAGTTAATAGTTAAGGTTTGACCCTCTTTCCCTGCTCTATGCGGCATCTGAGGCTAAAGTTCTTGGACATGGCGGCATATCGATCGTTCAGAAGGCCACTGGAGTGGCACGAGGCTCAATCAAGCAAGGGTTGAAGGAGCTCTTCCCTTCACAGCGAACGGAAGCAGCAGGAGATGATGCCAGCCGGAGGATACGCCGCAAAGGAGGGGGCAGAAAGGCATCCGTTAAAGACAATGCGGAATTGCTCGCCGCATTGGAAAGCCTGGTCGAGCCGGTCACGCGCGGCGACCCCGAATCTCCGTTGCGTTGGACCTGCAAGAGTTTACGACATCTGGAAGCCGAGTTGCGGTCGGAGGGGTATGTCGTCAGCCATACTTCGATAGGCGATCTGCTGAAGAAGTTGGGCTATAGCCTTCAGGGTAACCGCAAGACACTGGAGGGAGGTGATCACCCTGATCGTAATGCCCAGTTTGAGTTTATTAATACCCGAGCGGAAAATGCCATGCGTAATGGGCAGCCGGTAATTTCAGTTGACACCAAGAAAAAAGAGTTGGTCGGGCAATACAAAAACGGTGGAAAAGAGTTACGGCCAAAGGGGGAACCTGAACAAGTCAACGTGTATGACTTTGTTGATAAGGATTTGGGTCGAGCAAACCCTTATGGTGTTTACGATATAAGCAATAATTTTGGCTGGGTCAGCGTCGGCACCGATCACGACACGGCAAGTTTTGCGGTAGCCACAATACGCCGCTGGTGGTTTGGAATGGGCAAGGAACTCTATTCTGACGCCAAAGAGTTGTTAATCACGGCTGATGGCGGTGGTAGCAATGGTTCCTGTGTACGATTGTGGAAACTTGAATTGCAAAAATTGGCCAATGAACTTGACATTCCTATTCGAGTCAGTCATTTCCCCCCGGGAACAAGCAAGTGGAACAAGATTGAACATCGACTGTTTTCTTACATCAGCATGAACTGGCGAGGGAAACCACTGGTTAGACATGAAGCGATTGTCAATTTGATTGCGGCCACCACAACCAGAAAAGGCTTGAAAGTGAAAGCAGAGCTTGACTCCAGTCATTATCCTACGGGCATCAAAGTCACAGATAAAGAACTCAAAACAATACGTATTTTACGTGAAGATTTTCATGGCGAATGGAATTATTCAATCGTTCCAATCGAAAGCTAAGTGTCCATGTTATTATTTTACGGATCCTAAGCGTTGGGCCGCTAGAAAATAAACTTCACAATATCGCCCAATAGGGTATATTCCTGCCTATGAAACGAGAAAAAATCATACGGCCAAAGCCATTCAAGATCGACAGCCCTGTTATTTTTGAAGGGGATTCCTTGCATATTTTAACAAGGATTCCATCTGAATCCGTTCAGTGCGTCGTGACATCTCCGCCATACTGGGGGTTGCGCGATTATGGCGTAGTTGGCCAGATTGGTCTTGAGACATCTCTGCACCAATTTATCAACAAATTGGTTGCGATTTTTTCTGAAGTTAAACGTGTATTAAAGCCGGATGGTATCTTGTGGTTAAACATCGGGGACGGATACACGAGTGGCAACAGGGGATACCGCGCACCTGATAAAAAAAATCCTGCCAGAGCCATGTCAATTCGCCCTGATACACCAGAAGGATTAAAGCCAAAAGATTTACTTGGTATCCCATGGCGTCTGGCTTTTGCGCTACAAGATGACGGCTGGTATCTTCGCAGCGATATAGTATGGAATAAACCAAATGCTATGCCGGAAAGTGTAAAAGATCGTCCCATAAGATCACATGAATATTTGTTTATGCTAACCAAATCAGAAAAATATTATTACAATCACGAAGTTGTTAAAGAACAAGGTGCCAATGGGAAATTGAGAAGTCGGCGCAGTGTGTGGGACATCAATACACAAGCATTCCCAGGGGCTCACTTCGCCACCTTCCCCCCCAGCCTCATTGAGCCATGCGTCCTTGCGTCAACGCGCCAAGGAGATTTTGTGTTAGACCCATTTTTTGGTTCTGGTACTGTAGGCGTTGTTTGCCAAATTCACGACAGGCCATATGTCGGCATAGAATTACATTCAGAGTACGTTGCCATGGCAGCGGAGCGTCTCAGAGTGCTACACGACAACATCATACGGATAGCCATATAAACGACATTCATAAAAATTCCTCCTCCTGAACTTCAAATCGATTTTTCCTACGCTCTCGGTCAAATACGAAACACCTACCTCCAAGAAGCCTTAAGCAAAGCTGTTGACGCAATTGACATTTCTATCCTTGACCATCAACTTTCCGAACTTGTCCCGGCAGCAAGCTTAAAGGCATTGGCACGGCATGGACTTCGAGGCGAGCTTGTTTTTTCTGTCCCACATCTTCTTGAAAATTCTCCAAAATTAATTGCGTATTACCGTCTATTGTTGGGGTTTAGCCAAAAAGCATTTTATTCTTCTGACTTTGGTTTGTCTGGTTTCAAATCAATGGAGGGAAAAGGCTTTTTGTCTGCAAACACAAGGAAGCTATTGCCAGAGTTGTGTAACTCTTTAATTAAAAGTTCATGCTTGCTTTTAGATGGTATCGGGACGGATAGAGTTAGCAAACAATTACTTGATGACCTCACATTACTTACGGTTGGCCCACAACTTAGAGGTGGCGCCAATGTTAGAAAAGGAGTTGTAGGAATAGTTAAAGTATTTGAAGCAATTCATAAAATTGTTAAGCGCGGGGCTACTCTTTCGTCTGAAAGTAAAATAGAGACATTAAACGCTGCCGGACGAAAAGTTGTCATAGAATTCGCCCCCGATCCAGATATAGTAATTCGAGAGGAAATATCACCTCAGACATACAGAAATATCATTGCAATAGAAGTAAAAGGCGGCACTGATTTCTCTAATATCCATAATAGAATTGGTGAAGCAGAAAAAAGCCATCAAAAAGCCAAGGCAAGAGGCTATGTAGAATGCTGGACCGTCGTTAACGTTGACCGAATTGATTTGCCAATGGCCCACCAAGAGTCGCCTTCAACCAATCGATTTTATCTTTTAAGCGATTTATCCTCTGAAAGCGCTGAGTACCAAGATTTCCGAGCAAGGATTATTTCTCTTACGGGAACAAAAGGGAAATAAGGCCCAACGAATAAGGTTAGATCACGCGAAGCCGTGATCTGAACCGTTTGTTGGACAAGCCCGGTGGTCATATTATAGAAAAGAGCTTTTGAGTCTGAGGTTGCCGAATCAGGTATGTGACCCGTTGCGAGGCGGGGAGAGGTGGCGGGATGCTCTTTGCTGAAGATTTTGTCTATTCATCGTTCTTTTGTGGCTGTTTTGAGGCGTTTTTCAGGCGCAACTGAGTTGGAAGTTGTTGGAAGTTGGGGACGGTTGGAAGTTGGGGACGTTCTTAACATTTAAAGTTTTACGCTCATGCCCAACCACTTTCATTTCAGCAAATCAAACGGCGATAACCTTGAGATGCGCCTGCTGCCGTGAGCGGGGCATGGGTTTAATGGTGATCTGCACATCACGGCCAAGCGCATTCAGGAATTGGAGCAGCCGTTCCATGGAAAAGCCTGACAGTTTGCCCCGGGTCAAGGCGGATACCTTGGGCTGGTCGATGCCGAGGAGTTCAGCGGCCTGGGTCTGGGTCAGACGGCGGCTGCCGATAATGGCGAGGATCTGGCGGGCCAGTTCCGCCTTGGCGAGGCGTTCTTCGGCATCGGGCAGGCCAAGGTCGGCGAAAACATTGCCGCTGCCGTTATATACTTCGATCTTTTCTTTCATGCTCACTAGCCCCTCTTGCCGTGGTGCAGGCCTTCCGCTATTTTCAGGCGGGTTTTGATTTTCTCTATCTCTTCCTTCGGAGTGGTGATGCCCTGTTTCGATTTTTTCTGGAAAACGTGCAGGACGTAGACGGCATCGCTGAATCTGACGGTATAGACAGCCCGGTACGTATCCGCGCGGTAATCCTCGACGATTTCCAGTACTCCGGCGCCGGTGAATCCCTTCAGCGGTTTTGCGTCGGGGTGTTTGTCGCCAAGCTGGGCAAGATAGAGGGCAAAGCCGTAAGTATCCCGTACCTCTTCCGGCATGGACTTCATGTCCTTATGGCTGCTGCCTACCCATGCAAGGGGCTTTAAGGACTTGGCTGGCAAATTTTTATTATGACAATTCTGGCATAATTGCGCAAGGTTTTTCTTCAACAGTGTCGGGAGCAAGGGTGGAAGTTGGGGACGTTCTTAACATTTAAAGTTTTACGCTCATGCCCAACCACTTCCATTTAGGAGCCGTTACGAAATAACTTGGCCATTTATATTGATTTCGTTACGGCTCCTTATGCCGCTCCAGTCAACTCGTTGGCCATGTTATTTTTTTACAGCGGCTTACTCCTCAAGAGCGCCGCCGTTCCCATTGCCACCCTCATGAGCCGGTTGCTGACCGGTTACGCGGTTTCGTGCAACCACCGCCATGGCCGACACGGCCACGTCTTTCAGAATCGCT
>MNYK01000111.1:0-1675 GCA_001873115.1 Desulfobacterales bacterium CG2_30_60_27
GCCCTTGCGGTATAAAGCTGAGTTGAGCAGCTCGTCTGCTCATACGAAACTTATGCCCTTGCGGTATAAAGCTGAGTTGAGCAGCTCGTCTGCTCATACGAAACTTATGCCCTTGCGGTATAAGTCGTACGGTGTTCCGTATACGCTCAATTTTTTGCCTAACAGTCTACAGCCTAACGGGCTAAACATCCTGAGCAGTTACGCGAAATTTATCACATAATTACCCAACGGCCAGTTTTTTTCAACCGCCAAAACAGCATAGCAACTCCCCTTTGCGAAAACCAGAAGACCCGATGCAAATCACGCCGAAGCGGCAAGGGCAAACCCCCTCAATCTGCTGACCAGGCATGATGCGCGCGGCGGCCGGCAACCGCTCAGCCCGCCACCGGGCACGGTCGAGCCGTTTTGCTTGATGCGCTCCGCGTCTTCCTCCCTACCGATGGTCAAGAAACTCCTGCAGTTCCTGCTCGTGGTAAAAGGCCTGCTCGAAAAACAGCCCGGCCGGCGGGGCGAGGTAACGAAGAGGCAGGTCCGGCCTGGCCGCCAGAAAACCTGTAACATCCTCCACGGTCAGATTATGCCGACCCACTTCCACCAGAATGGCGACGATGCGGCGCACCATTTTCCATAAAAAATGCGAGCCGATGATGCGAAAGACGATCTGGTCATCCTCCTCGATCACTTCCGCCACCCGCACCAGCACCATGGTCGACTTCTTCAGCTCCTGCCGCTCGGCAAAGGCGACGAAATCATGCATGCCGACCATAAGCCCGGCGGCGCGCCGCATCGCCGAAACGTCGAGCGGCTCCCGCACCCACCAGACATATTTCTTGCCAAAGACGGTTTTGCGTTGCGAGATCCGGTAGACATAGCTGCGAGCCATGCAGTGGTGCCGGGCATGAAAGCGTGGGTCGGCCTTTTCCACCCGAAGCAAGACGATGTCGGTGGGCAGGACGTCGTTCATGGCGGCCTGGATGGCGTCCGGCGCAAGAGTGGTCCGCGCCTCCAGATGGGCCGTATAGCAGAGGGCATGCACCCCGGCGTCGGTCCGGCCGTTACCCTGGATGTCCACCGCCTCACTGCCGAAAGCTGCGGCCGCGGCATGCAGCAGGCTGCCCTGCACCGTCCTGGCATCATTCTGCTTCTGCCAGCCGCTGTAATGCGTGCCGTCGTACTCAAGGGTGAGCTTGAACCTGGCAAGCGCCGTTTGCTTGGTCATGGGCAGTGATACTCGGTCCTTTGCTTTCAGCTTTCAGCTTTGAGCTTTTTTCTATAACCCGCGCAGCATCGCCTGCATGCGTTCAAAGGCCTGGGGGTCCATGATCTGCACCTGGTTGGTGGTGCCGGTCAGGTTGGAATGATGACCGATGATGACAATATAGGTTGCAGTCTCCCGGATAAAACCGGCCAGGCGGGCATGTTTGACAAACAGCGAGATCGCCTTGTCGCTGTTGGCATGCGAGATCTCGATAAAGAACGGTTCCACCCCCCACACCAGGGCCAGTTGCCGGTAGGTCCTGGGGTTGCTGGTGACGCCGATGAGCCGGGTGGCGGGGCGGTGCTGCGCGATCTTTTCAACCGCCAGGCCGGAATGGGTGAAACAGACAATGCCGTCGGCGCCGCTGTTGCTGGCGAGCTGGGTGGCCGCCGCGGCGATGGCCTCGCGGGAATCGGC
>MNYK01000111.1:1685-7552 GCA_001873115.1 Desulfobacterales bacterium CG2_30_60_27
TGGCACCTGCCGGTCCCACGGGTAGATAGTCTCGGTGGCCGCGATGGTCTGCCCCAGGACCTTGATGGCCTCCTCTGGATAATCGCCCACCGCGGTCTCATCGGAAAGCATCACCGCATCGGTGCCGTCGAGTACCGCATTGGCGATGTCCGAAACCTCGGCCCGGGTGGGGAAGGGGGAGACCAGCATGGAGGAGAGCATCTGGGTGGCGGTGATGACCGGGATGCCATGCCGGTTCGCCGCCGCGATGATGCGCTTCTGGACCACCGGCACCAGGTGCACGCCCAGTTCAACCCCGAGATCCCCGCGGGCCACCATGACGCCGTCGGCCGCCGCCGTAATCTCCTCCAGGTGGTCAAGGGCCGCGGCCAATTCAATCTTGGCCACCAGGGGCACGTCGCCGCCGAAACCGGCCACCAGCTTCCTGACCCGGGTGATATCCGCGCTATTACGGACAAAGGAGAGCGCGATATAATCCACGTCCTCGGCAACGCCAAAGGCGATGTCGGCCTTGTCCTTTTCCGTGACCAGGTCGATCTGAAGATCGGCCAGCGGCACATTGACCCCCTTCCGGGAGGTGAGCTTGCCGCCCACCAGGATCTCCACCACCACCGCCTCGCCAACGCGGGCCCGCACCTCGGCGCGGATGGCGCCGTCGGCAAAGTAGATCGCGGCGCCGGGGGCCAGGGTACGGAGAATCTCCGGATGGCTGATGGTGATCTCCAGCTCGCCGCCCTTGGTCCGGTCTGGGTAGATGGTGAGACGGTCGCCGGTTTCAAGGGGCATGATCCCGGCAATGGTCCCCACCCGGATCTTGGGGCCGGCGATATCCTGCAGGATGGCCACCGGCATGTCCAGCCGCCCGGCAATGGCCCGGATGTGCCTGATCAGGGTGCGGTGGGATTCATGATCGCCATGGGAAAAATTCAGGCGGAAGACATTGACCCCGAGGATGATGAATTTTTCGATCATCTCCCGGCTTTCGGTGGCCGGCCCAAGGGTGGCGACGATCTTGGTCTTGCGCATAACCAGCCCCCTCAACCGCGGCTAACGCGGGCAAATGCTCAACACGGCCGATAACCCCGCTACCTGCCCCTACTCTTTTGCCGTTTCCGCCGAATCTTGCAGCCGCTCCTCCTCCTGACCGCGGACGGCCCGCGCCTTTTCCAGGGGAATCCGGGCCTGATCCACCGCCTGCCGGGCGGCCTCATCGGTCATTTGGTCAATCGCACCTTTTTCGGTGGTTGCCTCCCGGTCACTGGAACAACCCGTTAGACCGGCCACGACAAACCCCAGCACCAGCAGCGAACCGACGATCAGTTTTGGCATGCGCTTCCCTCCAGCGTGGATTAGACGAACAAGGTCTGCCGACTCATCACAGTTGTAACAGACCGGCGCGGGGCATGCAAGGGAAGAGGCCTTTGGGAAGACCTGGCCAAGCATGCGGCGCCCGACCGGGCGCCGCATGCAAAAAAGCCCGAACCTTGCGGCCCGGGCTTGCTGGTTGCTGCGGTGTGTGCCCTGAAGACTTAGAAGCGCACGTCCAGGGTTACGTAGAAGTTGCGCAACTTGGCCTCGGACTCCATGGGTGTGCCGAGATGAAAACCGCTGCCCGTGTAATCATAATCCACCATGGTATAGCCGGTCCGCATGAAAAGCTGCTCATTGAACGGCTGCAGGTAATAGAAGTCATACACGTCGCCGCGGGTGGCCAGCTTATTGTAGAGCTCCGAGGAACCCCAGGTGTAGCTGAACCAGTACTGGCTGCCGTGGTTGTACTCAAAGCCAAGCTTGGCCTGGTTGAGGGCCTCGACCGGCAGGGTGTAGCGCAGGCCGGCATAGACGGCATAACCATTCTGGCTTTCGGTGTCACCAGGCGTGCTGGTAAAGAGACCACCCATGGGTATCGTAAGAAACTCGCCGGTATTGGGGTCAATGAGTATAGCGCCATTGATGGGGTTCTGGGCGGTCATGGAATAGATTTCCCCGTTCGGATGGGTGACGTTCATGCCCAGGGAGCAAAAGAGGTCCAGCCCGGAACTCATGAAATTGCCGGCCTGGATATGGGCGCCATACAGGTCCATATCGCCCAGGGTTACCTTGTTCTCAAACATGTCCGGGAAGTCGTTACCTTTGACATAACTCAAGACGAACAGACTGTCCGGCAGGCCAGGAACCTCGGTCTCGAAAAAGGCGCCGTAGACGTTGGTGTCGCTCAGATCCTGGCGCTGGTTGTCCAGGAAGATGCTGTAGTCGTCGTTGGACTGAAAGCCCTTGGCATAATAAAAACGCGCCGCGGCGCTCTTCAGGCCGGTATAGTGCTCCAGACCCAGGGTGGTGACAACGCCATCGGACTCGCCGTCAAAAATAAGGGCCGGATAGGTGGACTGGCGCAGCTTGTTCTCCTTGAACTCGTTACCAGGGCCCTCGGAGGAAGGCTGCCGGCCGAAGGTGATGGCCAGGGGGAAGGGCAGGTCCGGAATCCAGTCTATGTAAGCGCGGTCCAGCTTGAGGTTGGTGTCACCAGGAAGATGTGCCCCGTTGGCGTCATTGGCAACGGCCGCGCTGTCGCTGGTCGCCCAGTCTTTATACACGGCCAGACGGCCGGTGAATTTCAAGCCCTTGGCAATGTCGGCGCCCATATTGATGCGGAAGCGGTTGGTCCAGGAGTTGTCGTTGCTCTCCTCACGCAACAGCGGCATGGGAACGGGGTTGCCGTTCTGATCAAGGATGGGCACATATTTCCCGGTGCTATTCTGAGCAAAGTTAATGTAGTTAGCTGCCACAGTCCCATACGTATTAGCCACACTTCCATCATACATGAGCAAAGCCATGGTCTTACCATAGGCAACCTGCTGACTATCTCCTGCCATCATATAATTGTAAACTTGCGCATTGATCAGGCTGCCCATGGTGCCATAACCAATCTGATCAGTCAACCGCCAGTAATTCTCCACCTTCCAGTTATCGACCCTGGTCCGCAGCTCGATGCCCAGGTTCACCCGGTCGCGCAACGACTTGGTTTCCACCAGGTCGAGACTGTCGTAAATGTTCGAAACGTCCTGGGCCAGTTTGTCGTACTGCGTGCCAGCCGCGGCCGGTTGGGCCGCAGGCACGGCCGCGACCGCCCCTTTCTGCTGCTCCAGTTGATCGATCCGCTTCTGCATGGTGTCAAGCTGGTTTATAATGGCCTTGTAGTTCGCCTCCGGAATCATGACCACCGACTGCTCGGCAGCGGCAGCACCAGCCCAGATGCACAGAATTCCCAACGTCAACAAAATTCGTCTCACTGTCTCCCCTCCTATGATAAAAGAGTTGCTTCGATAAAGGTCAGCGTTATTTCGGGATCGCGGCGGCCTCGGGCTGGTCACTGTCCGCGGCATGCGCCACCAGATACTGTACAACGATCTCAAGATCCCCGGCGGCAATCGAGCCGGAAATATTCACGGGATGGCGCTCCCTTTTAAAAAACTTATCCCAAACCACCCCGGCCTTATCGGCCGGATTCACGGGTGCGGCCTCTCCCCCCTTTTTGTGACAACCACCGCACTTTGTGATGAACATGGCGCTGTCGGCCGCAAAAGCCGCCGTAGACAGCAAGACACTAGCACACGTGAGAATACCAATGAGTCTCCCTTTCACAAACTCACCCTCCTTTTCTTCGCTTCTTCATGCTTTAATCAAAAGGATTATCCCCCTCTCCATCTCCCAATTTACTGCAATCACTTGCATTACAAACTACGGCACTAAATATTCTTTTTATTCTTTATACCTGGAATTCACCCCTCATTCAATTATTCATTGTGTTTTTTTTGGATATTGCGCCTGGCCGGCATCCCCCATGAGCGCGACCAATTCATCGACATAGATCCGCAATTGACCCGACTGACCTCGTAAAGACTCGGCGGATTCAGACAATTTTTCCGATCCGGCGGCGCTGTCCTGGGCAATCTGGTCAATCTGGACAACGCCGTCCTTAATCATACTGACGCCCTTGGCCTGCTCAAGGGAATTCACCGATATCTCATGGACCATCACGGCCACCCTGGCCGCACTGTCCGAAACCTCGGCATAGGAGCCGGAGGTTTCGGAGAGCATCTTGCCGCCGCCCTTAACCTTAACGCGGGCCCCCTCGATGAGAATAGTGGTTTCACCGGCCGCCTCGGCGGAACGGGCGGCCAGGTTTCTGACCTCGGCGGCCACCACCGCGAACCCTGCCCCTGCCTCGCCGGCCCGGGCCGCCTCAACCGAGGCATTCAAGGCCAGCAGGTTGGTCTGAAAGGCGATCTTATTGATGGTTTCAACGATCATGAAGGTTTCTTCGTTGGCCTTATTGATCTCATGCATGGACTGCTGCAGACGCTCCATGGACAAATGCGCATTAAGGATGTTATCCTTGGCCGTGCCCATGAGTTTATTGGCCTCCTGGGCAGAATCAGCACTGCTGTTGATCATGGATGAAACCTGCTCCAGGGAAGAAGAAATTTCTTCCAGGGAGGCGGCCTGCTGCATGGCCCCATCGGCCATGGCCTGGCTGGCCACGGCAAATTCGTTGGAGTGGGTGGCCACGCGGTCGGTGCTGGCTTTAATGCCCATGGTAATCTTGATCAGCGTGGCGATCAGACTGCGGGCCAGGAAAAAGGTCAGGGCCAGGCCCAGGCCGACCGCGGCCAGACTCATGAAGCCGACAAGATAGGAGGCAAAATCAATTTTCCTAATGGTGGCTGACCGGATGGCGCTCCGTTCCTGGCGGCTTTTTTCGATCTGCCCTTTTTGAAAGGCGTAAAGGGTCTCCAGGGTCCTGTTCAGTTCCTGCGAGGCGTCGGCCTGCAATTTGAGGTAAACCGCCGTATAGCCTGTCCAGAGGTCACCGTAATCTTCCAGGGCTTTTTTGAGCGGCCCCTGCGCGGCGCCGCTTATAACCCCTTCGATGCGTTGGCCGAGAGCAACCTGGACTCCAGGATCAGGGGCCCGCATGTCCTTGCTTACCTCATCCATGAGCGCCATGATGTCCAAGGCCTGGGCGGGGGCAATCTCGAAAAAATACTTTCTGATCGCCCCTTGCACCTCAAGCATGGCGGCTTCCTGCTCCTTGAGGTTGGCGGTCCTTATCCGCGCCGCGCCAACAAGTTTCTCCAGCCGGTCAACAACGACAACCACGTTGTCTCCTTCAAGGCCGGCCAGCGCCTCCTTGAAGGCGGCCAGCGACTGGGTGGCCTGCGCAAAGGTGAAGTCGTCGAACTTATTGAAATAGGCGCTGACCGTTCGTTGGACACCAGAGACAAGAGCGGCCAGGGAACGCTCGCTCTCCATGGTCGTTTCGGTGCGGGTTATGACTTGCTCGACCACGTTGCCGAGGATGATAAAATAGCGATAGGAAAAGGCAACAACAAGGAGCAGAAAAAAGATTAGCACCAAGGGCGGCAGGACAAAACGCTTTTTGAAAGACAACTGACTTACTTTCCAGGCCCACGCCATGCAAATGCCCTCTTCGTCTTACAGCGGGAAGCACGAAAGCGTTTTACGCGTGCGCAAAGCGACGCCCTCTACCGTAACCATGAAAAGAGTCACTTCCACAGAAAAAACCGCTCAGGAAGGCACGTGACCCCGGAGAACTCCTCTTAATAACAAGGAAACTACCATAGATAAACACGCTAAGCCATCAAAAAATGTAACTATCCAGCTTGTGTCGGCAGTCAAGCGTTCCCGGCCTGAAAATACTTTTCGCTCATGCGGGGGCGGGCGTCCTGCCCGCCTCCGAGGCGTCCGCGACCTCCCGCGCATCCTGCGCCCGGTCGCGGACGAACCCGCGAAAAGCATTGCCAGTCCGGGAACTCACCTGGGTTGCGGTTCCACTGGATAGTTAC
>MNYK01000085.1 GCA_001873115.1 Desulfobacterales bacterium CG2_30_60_27
TCGGCGGGCGTCCTGCCCGCCTCCGAGGCTCGGCGGGCGTCCTGCCCGCCTCCGAGGCGTCCGCGACCTCCCGCACATCCTGCGCCCGGTCGCGGACGAACCCGCGAAAAGCATTGCCAGGCCGGGAACTCACCTGGGTTGCGGTTCCGCTGGCTATTACATTACCTCCTAACTATCCGCCCGAGTAGGTACAATCACTGCAAATTAATGGCCGCCGTCCGCTCACTGATCCCCCTCTTGAGGACCTCATGGTTATAGGCGGCGATAACGTCGGTCCGCTTCAGCATCCCCACCACCCAACGGTTATCCAGCGACTCGACCACCGGGATTTCCTCGATGCCCTTGACGTCAAAAAGGGCCAGGGCGGTGTGGAGGGTATCTCCCGGGGTGAGCATGATGACGTCCCGGGAGCACAGGTTGCCGACATGGACGGAAAGGCGCAGTTCCCGATCGTGCAAGATATTCTTCGCGTCCTGCATGGAGATGATGCCGGTCATGCGGCCCGTATCGTTGACCACCGGGAAATAAAAACGCCCCCGGGCCATGGTGAAGAGGTGCAGCAGTTCGTCGACATTGGCGTTCTCGCTGATAAAGTCCACATCCTCATCAATGACCTTGCCCACCTTGATGGACTGCAGAATGGCGGTCTCGCGGCCCTCGTGGACGTTGATGCCTTCACGACTGAAATCCACGGTGTCGATGGAATCGTTGTACAGGAGACTCGAGACCACGGTGCCGATGACCGAGGCCAGCATCACCGGAATGATGATCAGGTAGTTGCCGGTCATCTCGAAGAGCAGGAACATGCCGGTAAGCGGGGCGTGGGTGGTGGCGGCCAGAAAGGCGCCAATGCCCACGGCGGCATAGGCGCCAGGGGTGGCGGTGAGCGTGGGGAGAAAATGATGGGCCACGGCCCCGAAGGTGCCGCCGATCACCCCGCCGATGAACAGGGCCGGCGCGAACACCCCGCCGGCCCCGCCGGCGCCCAGGGTCACGGCCGTAGCCGCGATCTTCACGAAGATGAGCAGCAGCATGACCAGCAGCACGCCCTCGCCGGCCAGAACCTGGCCCAGATACTCATAGCCGTTGCCCATAACCTGCGGAAAACCGATGGCCAGGCTGCCGACCACCAGGGCACCCAGGATGGGCTTGAGCTGCGGGTGCAGGCGCAAGGCTGCGAAGCGGTCCCGCATCTGATAGAAGACGTGGATATGCAGCACCGCGATGACGCCGACCACCACTCCCATGAGCAGGTAAAGGGGAATCTCGACCGCCGGATTCACCAGGTGATAGGCCGGGATGGGAAAGGCGGGGCTCACGCCGTAATAGCCGCGGGACACCACGGTGGCCATGGCCGAGGAGATGACCAGGGCGGCGAAGGAGGAAATCTCGTAGGTGCCCAAAAGGACGATCTCGGCCGCGAAAAACACGCCGGCGATGGGGGCGTTGAACATGGCGCTCACTCCGCCGGCGCAGCCCGCCGCCACATAAACCTTCATGCGTTTGCCCGATACCCGGAAAAACTGGCCCACCAGGGAGCCCAGGGCGCCGCCTACATTGGCGATGGGCCCCTCCACCCCGGCCGATCCGCCGGTGCCGATGGTGAGCGAGCAGGCGAGAATCTTCAAAGGAATATCACGGAAGCGGATGACGCCGTTTTCGAGATTGACCTTGCGGAGGAAGGAGGGAAAGCCATAGCCGTTTACCTGGCCCGGGAAAAGCAGAGAAAGCGGGATGAGCAAAACCATGCCGACCATGGGGATAAGGGGCAGGAACAAGAGGTACCAGCCGCCGGCCTGTATGCCTAGCAGTTCGTGTCCCCCATCAAAAATATAGGTCTGCACTAAATCGGTCGTTGATCTGAACAGGATATTGATGAAGCCGGCGCCCAGCCCGATGAAGGAGGCGATGATCACCATGAGCGATTCGCGAGGCAAAAATTTCTTGGCGCGGGAGATCATCAGGCTTGCACCGGCACCTTGCAGCCGTAGTGTGCCGCCTGCGTCAGAAAGTAATCGTCGGTCATGCCGGCCAGGAAGTCCCGGACCTTGGCGGCGGGCGCCGTGTTTGCGTGGTATTCATCGTCCAGGCCATTCAGAAAATCATGAAAAACCACGGCGTCATGCCGGCCCTGGCGGATCTGCTCGAAATAGGCGGTGAACAGCACTCGGTAAGCCTGCCGCACCAGAGGCAACCTTTGCTTGATGGCGGGATTCAGGTAGATGCGCTCATAGTTGAAATGCTTGAGCTGCAGGAGACGGTCGGCCACCTCGGGGCTGAAGCAGAGGCCGGCCGTGGTACTGCTGCTGGCGACCAGATCGGTTACCAGGTTGTAGACAATGGTGCCGTTGGAACGGCCCAGAACGGTCTGGCACTCGGCCGGAATATCGTCGCGCTCGATTAACTTCAAAAGAATGGCGTCCTCGATATCCCGGCCGATATAGGCAATGGTGTCGGCAAAGCGGGCCACGCAACCCTCCAGGGTCATGGGCGCCAGCTCGATTTTGGGATCATCCCCCTTGGCCGCCATTTCCCGGTCAAAGTGGGCAAAGGTCTTGCCGGGCTGCGGCACCAGGCTACGGTTATGGATTTCACCGTCATGGCAAAGGATGCCGTCCAGGGTCTGCAGGGTCAGGTTGCAACCGCGGCCGTGCTTTTCGATCCGGTCCAGAAAGACCACGCTCTCGATGTTGTGCTGAAAGCCTGGCAGACCGTGTTCCCGACAGAGTTCGCTCAACACCTTTTCCCCGTCATGGCCAAAGGGCGGATGGCCGATGTCATGGGCCAGGGCGATGGCCTCGATGAGGTCTTCGTTGAGCCCCAGAAAACGGCCGATGGTGCGACCGATCTTGGACACGAGTTGCACGTGCAGAACCCGGTGGGTAATATGGTCGTTGCGCACCATATAAAACACCTGGGTCTTATCGATGTAACGGGTATAGGCGCGGGTATGGAGAATGCGGTCCGCATCCAGGGCAAAGTTTTGCCGATGGCCCTGCCGGTCCTCTGGCCGGCGGCGTAACGCATTTCTGCTCAGACTGGCGCCGGGAGCGAGATATTCCGCCTCCTTGGCATCGAGCCGGTCGCGTATCTTATGCAATTCCTCTGTTTTACTCAAAGTACGACATGGCCAGATGGTGAGCGGAAACCGGCTTCAGGCGACAGCCTGCCCCAACAAATCAATCATCATGGCAATACCTTTGACCGCGCCGCCCGCACCGGACACCAGCATGTGGTTGGTACCGGCCTCCTCCATGATCCGCAAGGCATCGGCCACGCTTTCGTCCTCATCAAGCTGGACGCAAGGTGACTTAGTGCCTTTGGCGGTAATCAACTCACAGGGGCTCATCACCTCGGCCACGGTAACCGTGCCCGGCTTGTCACCCCGGTTGAGGCTGTGTAACAGGTCACTGGCCGTGACAATACCGACCAGCTCCCGGCCGCGCATGACCACCAGGGCCGTGCTGCAACCGGCCACCAGCATCTCGATGGCTGCCTCGACCGAATCGTCCAGCCCGATGGCAGGGGGCTCCTTCCGCAACGCCATTTTCACCGTATCCTTCATGCTCATGGCAGACCTCCTTTTTCGAAAACCGTGATGATATTTTTATCATATTCATTTTCAACGATAAAGGCCCGCATTGATTTACCAATCTTGGTTAATCGACTAAAAAAATGCAGGGCTGACCATTAGACCGTCACGTCGGGGCAGATTTTCATGGCCCGTTGGCGCGGTTTCCTTTATACTTTTCAGGGAGTGTGGCAAGCAGTTCAGCTCTGGACCAGCAAAGGGAGAATTCCAATGTCAGTATCGCAAGCTGATTTCGAACGGGCCGTAGCCATTGGCCGGCCCCCCAACGTGCGGAAGCTTTTCCCCAATTCCAAGGCCCTGCTGGTAAGCGGCAAGGTCATCGACCGGGCCCTGCTGGCCAAGGGCCATGCCATGACCATGGCGGCCAACGGTCGCAGCCACCTGATCATCCGCGGGGCACTCATGGCCGCCCAGCGGGCCAACGCCGCCATCATCATCGAGATCGCCAGGTCCGAAGGCGGCGCCACCTCATACTGCCCGGTTAACTACTGGAACATGGCGCGCCAGGTCGACTCCCTGGCCAATGAACTGGGTCTCACCATCCCGATAGCAGTGCACGCCGACCATTACGGCATCAAAAAGGAGACCGACCTCGACTACGCCAAGGTGGAAATCCCCACCATGTTCGAGGCCGGCATCACCTCCATCGCCATGGACGCCTCCCACCTGCCGGACGACAAAAACCTGCTGGCCAACCTGGCCCTGCTCCAGTTCGTGCCCGCCTGGGCCGGCCTGGAGACGGAGATCGGCGAGATCAAGGGCAAGGAGGGGCTCTCCTCGCCGGCCGAGGCCCTCTTCCTCATCCAGGGCCTGAACGCCCACAACCTCTTCCCGGACTGGATCGCCTTGAACAACGGCACCACCCACGGCATCGAGGCCAGCTCCCTGGGCATCCAGGTAGGACTTACCGCCCAAGTCCACGAGGCCCTGGTCCCGTATAAGGTTTCCGGCGCCCAGCACGGCACCTCGGGCAACAGCTCGGAGCGGCTGCGGGAGATCGCGGCCCAAACCCGGACCACCAAGGCCAATGTCGCCACCGCCCTGCAGATGATCTCCTGGGGCCTGGAGGTGAACGATTATGGCAACGCCATCCTGGACGAGGCCGGCAACTTTAAAAAGGTGCCCGCCGCCGGGCTCAGCGAAAAGCTGTGGCAGGAGATGGTCGCCTATGCCAACGAACGGGGCTGGAAAAGCGGCGATTACAAGAAGCTCAACCTGCCCTTTGAGAACAAGATCATGGGGCAGCCCCAGGCCATCCGCGAGCGCATGGCCAAACGGGTGGAGAATTTCGTCTATACTTTGCTGACCGAGGTCTTCAACGCGGCCGACACCGCGCCCTTAGGCATTAAGGCCATCCTGGCGGCTGGCTCCTACGACCTGGGCCCCAAGAGCGGCCGGCTCGAAAACCCGGCGGAATGGACCGGCGACCGGATCGCCGCCCGGGCCGCGCAACTCGGTACCGACAAGGGCCCGGCTGGTAATTTCGAGGACTAAAAACCAGCGCCTGCGGCCCTCCCCCTGTCGGGCCTGGAGAGGACTTCCGCCTCCAAGTGCGGGCGCCATGACGGGCACAAAAAAACCCCGGCCGCACAAACGACCGGGGCATACTTCCGTCAAAAAAACCGTTCAGCCGCAGGATCCCGAACCACAGGAGCTGCCACAACTGCCACCGCCGCCCAAGGGGACGGTGGATGAAATGGCGAACCCGGACCGATGGCCGGCATCGAGGTAATCCACCTTGATCGCGGTACACTGCTTCATGAGATCGGTATCCACCAGGAAGGTGAGGCCTTGCTCTTCAAACTTCCGATCGTTGACCTTTGGCTCATCCAGAGCCAATCCCAAAGAGGGCCCCGATCAGCCCCCCTGCATGATGGCCACCCGCAGGGCGGAATCAATCTTGTTGTCCTGCATGTAGGCCTTCAGATTCCTGGCCGCCATTTCCGTGACTTGCAACATAACCTAACCTCCTTATATAAATAATAAAATCTAAACCAATGCCATAGCCCGCCGAGACAATCCAGCCAGCGCTGATAATACAAATATTAGTTTAAGAATAAGAATTATCCCTGGCCCTGTCAATGAAAGAATACCAGCACTGGATATTCGACATAAGCAATCCTCCGCCAAGGCAGCGGACGATTTTTTTTTAAAATTT
>MNYK01000146.1 GCA_001873115.1 Desulfobacterales bacterium CG2_30_60_27
GACCTCCCGCGCATCCTGCGCCCGGTCGCGGACGAACCCGCGAAAAGCATTTCCAGTCCGGGAACTCCCCTGGGTTGCGGTTCTGCTGGATAGTTACCTTTTTTGTTTCCTTTTCGTAAGTACACAGGTCGTCAGGTTCAAGGTTGGCTTCTCTGCTCTCTAGCCTTACACCGTGCACCTTGGAACTTTGTACCTGTTACCAAACCCCATATCATCCACGGCGCTATTTTCACATAAAAAGGCCCGAGAGCACCTGTCACCGCCAGATGTTCCCGGGCCTTTTAGCTAAAAGTATCTTGGTGGCCGTTTATTTCATGGCATCCAGGCGCGTCTTGGCGCGGGCCGCCTCGTCGCTTTTGGGGAAATCGTCCATCAGTTTATAATAGACCATCTTCGCGGTTCCCACGTCGTTAAGCTTCTCAAAGGCCTGACCCTGCTTCAACAGAGCAGCCGGAGCCTTGGCGGCGCCGTGAAATTCGTCAATGACCCGCTGATATTCCAGGATGGACAGTTCGTACTCGTTGCGGTTGAACAGGCTCTCGCCGAGGAAATAACGCGCCTCGGCGGCATGCTCTCCCTTTGGGCTCTTTTCCAGATATTTGGAGAAAAGGTCATGGGACTCTTTGAATTTCTTGGCCTGAAATTGGGCCAGAGCCTTGTCGTAAAGCCCCCCACCCGTGCCCGGCTGCTTTTGACTCGCCCCGTCCTGCTTTGGTTTGGCGGGGGCCTCATGGACTGTCGGCTCCGCATTTTTGACCTTTTTCTTCGAAATCGCCGGCTCGATGTTCTTTGGCCCGCCCTTCCTGGCCGCCGTCGCCTTTTCCTTGGCCTTGGCCGCCGCTTCTTCCGCGGCTTTGGCCTCCCTCATTACCCTTTCCGTTTCCTCACGCAAGCGGGCGGCCTTTACCTCCTCGACCTCGGAGGCGGTCTGACCGACCTGTTCGCTGAGCGCCGTCATCTTACCGGCCATCTCACCGACCGAACCGGCCAACTGTTTCTTCAAGCCTTTATTTTCCGCCAGGAGCGCCTGATATGACCTGCTGCTTTCGTCCAGTTTCCCGTGGGTCTGAAGCATGCCACTTTTCAGGTCATCGATAAGAAGTCCCTGCTGGGCAATCTGCTTCTGGGCGCGGTCAAAAGCGTTCTGGCTGGCTCGTAAGTCTTCTTCCGTCTTGATCATACGGTTGTCCATGTTGCGCACCCGTAAATCGAGAGACACAAAATCCTTCTGCATGGCGCACTGGACCAGGAAAGGAGAACAAACCAGCAGGAATGACAAAGACATCCATCTCTTTAGCATGACGGCAACCTCTTTCTGTCTGTCCCCCGGAGAGGGATGGAATATATTCTGACGACGTAACTACTCACAAGGTTATTTAGACAGTTAGACTGTAGTCTGTTAGGAAACAAGCCCGCTTTCAGCCTAACGTCCATCCGGAAACGGTTGTTTGGCAAATTGGCAATCATAATGGCGCACCCTGCAACTGAGTCTGCTTTCCACCTTGTAGCGACCTGACGACAGTATAAAACATCGGTCGTCACTTCCGCAACCGTGGTGACCACTGGGGGAAGTTCTGCCGGCCGGAAAGTTTGAACAGGGGCCGCAGGCCGGTACCATTATAAAAAATCGCGCAGATTTGCACCGCATCCTTCCTTTTGCGGGAAAGGACAATCTGGCGGCCGTCCGGCGCCCAGCAAGGCGACTCGTAGTCCCCCCATGAGTCGGTCAGCCTTTTTATCTGTTTGCCGTCCACATCAATGGTGAAGATGTGGTTGCTGCCCTCGTCATGGCCCGAATAGGTGATGAGATCACCCTTGGGCGACCAGTTGGGCGAGGAGTTGTAGTTCCCCTGGTAGGTGAGCCGCCGAACCATGCGGCTGCTTACGTCCATGATGTAGACCTGCGGATTCCCGGTGCGGTCGGACACAAAGCAGATGGACTTGCCGTCCGGCGACCAACTTGGGGAGACGTTGATCCCGGCATCCTTGGTGAGCCGCGCCAGAATCTGGCCATTGGTGTCCATGAGGAAGAGGTCGGGATTGCCATCCACGCTCAGGGTGATGGCCAGGGTCTTGCCGTCCGGCGCCCAGCCCGGGGCCATGTTCAAGCCCTTCCGCCGCGATAGCGGCTTGGTAGTCCTGTTCTGGGAAAGATCGGTGATGTAGAGCGCTGGACTGCCCCGGTGGTAGGAGGTATAGGCCAGCAGGGCGGCATCCGGTGAAAAGCGCGGGGCCACGGCGATACTGCCGTGCGAGGTGACCTGCCGTATTTCGTCCCCCAAAACATCGGCAAGATATATTTCCTTGTGACCGGTTGTGTCGGCACTAAAGGCAATCTGCGACAGGCTGACGCCCTGCTCCCCACTGAGTTCCAGAATGACCTCGTCGCAGAACTTCAAAAGCATGAATCGTCTTTTTTCCCAGGTGCCGCGATACCGGCGGCCCAAGATCATCCTGCCGCCCTGCACTTCGATGAGCTTCAGGTCCACCTCCATGCCGCTGGCAGTCCTGGAGTACTGCCCCTTCACCACAAAATCAGCGCCGACCGCCGCCCAGTCAGCCTGCATGCCGCCGCCATATTTCTCTGGCGGCACAATGCCGATAAAGCCGTGAAAATCGAGGGCCCGGCCCAGAAGATCGGCCATCTGCTTGCCAGGTTCCTGGAGAAGGCCCGGCCTTGCCTCCTCTTCCAGATAGGGCACCGCCACCGGCACCTTGCGCGTCTGGGCCGAGGTGATATCGATATAAACCCGGGCGTTGACAGGAAGCGGCCAGAAACAGGCCAAGGAAAAAACGCACCACAGAGAAAAAAGGGTTATTGAGTGTCTCATAATAAAATATACACGGCGTCGTTGTTGGTTAATTACCGGATGACCGCACCTTTATAAAAGCCCGCCCGGATGAAATTTCGGGCAGATCTCAAGTTCAGTTTCCGTCATTTCCGCTGGAAAAGGCGGCAGTGGGGAGGCATCGTGGATTGCCTTCATGACAAACTGATCAAAATAGGAATTAGCGCTTTTTTGCTCCACAACCACATCGATGACCTTGCCGTCCCGCTGCACCTGCAGACAGACGATGGCCTCCAGGTTTGCCTGCCAGCTCTGCAAATCTGGCAGGATCCAGTTTTCCTGGATACGCATGGCTACCGCGCCCAAATAAGCCTTGTTCGCGTCGCCCCCACCACCACCCGACCCGCCCTTCTGACCGCCGACAACCCCGCCCTTCTGACCACCGGCAACCCCGCCTGCCACGCCCCCCTGTTCGCCACCCTTGTTGGTAGAGGCGGCGCCCCGTTTCAGGCTGCTGCGGAGGGCGGCGACCGCTTTGTCAGCCGCATCCTTCGCCCGATCCGACTTCTCCTTCGCGTCTTTTTCAAGGCGTTCGGCCTCCTTCTGGGCGCGGAGTTCCTTCTGTTTCTCGGCCTCTTCGGCTTTCTGTTCTACCTCCACCTTCTTACGGAGACTGTCCAGTTTCTTTTTCAGTTGGATATCCGGGTCGATTTTTTTCTTTTTTTCCTTGGTCGGCTCAATTTCCTTAGGTTTTAAGGAAATGGCCTCCGTGGCCTGGTCTGGTTCGGCAGGCGTCGGTTCAGGTTGCACCGTTTCAGGCCGGGGTTCCGATTTGGGCTGCTCGGCTTGTTGAACAGGTTCCGCAGGCCCTGCTTTTTCCGCCGGTGGGGGTGGGGGTGGGGGAGCAGCCGTTGACGCCTCCTCGACATTGACCAAGCTGACAGTATACACCTCTGGCATGATTCTGCTCGGTTTGAAAAAAAACTGGCCCATGAACAGAAGAGCCGGCATGACAATATGAAAAACCAAACTCAGGACCAGGGGTGTAAACCACAGGGACCCGGCTGGCTTATAGGGCAACGGCGATCGCATCAAAGGGAAACCGTTCCGGAAATTTTACGGTTAAAGCGCCCGAAGGAGATAGGCGCCCTTGCGCAGGGTACTTTTTGCAGCCTTCCCCTTGAGGGGGATAAACTCCGACTTCGAGGGCCATTGGGTGCATCGAAAGCGGGTCTATAACGATTCCGACCAGAATAATGCACGGCCGGCTTCAGGGCCGCGCCTCCCTGGGACGGGTAACCATCCCCAGTTTGTCAAACCCCACATCCTTGATGTCGGCCATCACCTCGACCACGAGGCCATAGCTCACCTTCCGGTCTGCCTCAAGAAAAATCGGTTTTTCGTGGTCACCGGGATCCCGCTTGGCCAGCTCGCTTTTCAGCAGCGCCTGGTTGGTCTTGATCTTATCAAGAAATATTTCGCCCTGCGCATTGATGGAGATGACAATGGGCTTGACTTCCTGGGGCAAGGCCTTGGTGGTAGTCTCCGGAAGGTTAACGTCCAAGCCCTGGGTCATCATGGGGGCGGTGACCATGAAAATGATCAACAGCACCAGCATGACGTCCACCAAAGGGGTAACGTTGATATCGGCGATGGGGCGCCGCCCCCCTCTTTCCTGCATGGGACCCATGAACACATGTCCTTTGGCAATACGATGAACTTTTTACAAGCCCATCATTTTTTCGCGTGACACTCGTAAGCCCGGCTGGCGGGAAAACCGCCCGGTTCTTTCAAATTTTTCTGGTAATGAGATCTCTTTCCACCAGGTTCAAGAAATCAGAGGAAAAATTCTGCATGGCCCCTTCCAGTTCCATCAGTTGGTTGGAAAAATAATTATAAAAAATCACCGCCGGGATGGCGACGGCCAAGCCTGCCGCCGTTGCCACCAGAGCCTCGGAGATACCCGGCGCCACCACGGTAAGCGAGGCGGAGCCCCGCATGCCGATTTCATGAAAAGAGGTCATGATGCCCCACACCGTGCCGAACAGACCGATAAAGGGGGTGGAACTGCCGGTGGTGGCAAGAAAGGCGAGCGTCCCCCCCAGTCGGCTTAATTCCTGCTGTTGAGCCTTGCGCAGCACGCGTTTGAGATTTTCCATGCTGGCCAGCCGGTTTTCCACGGTCTCTTCCCCCCTGACCTGCGGCACCAAGGCGTGGTTGAGCTTCTGCAATTCCTTGTAGCCCATTTCGAAAACCGCGGCCTCCGGGCTTTCCGATTCCTCGGTGGCGAACCGGTAGGCCTCGGCCAGATCCTTGCTGTGCCAGAAGGCCTCAAGAAACCGGTCGGTCTCCCTTATGCACCGCCGGTAAAGAAGGCCCTTTGAAAAAATAATGGTCCACGATACCAGGGAAAACCCGACCAGAAGCAGCATAACCGCCTTGACCATGGCCCCGGCATTCCAGAACATTGCGAAAACATTTATTCCCTGCACGGATTCATACCTGAATTATGATTAGAAAAACCGTTTAAAAACGAATCCCCCGTTCCACCGGCCAGCCCGGTTTTCCAGATATTTCCCTGGTACCGAGTAGCGAACACAATAAAATCTTTTCAACGCGGATTTGCAAGCCCAAATAGTAACTATCCAGCTTGTGTCGGCAGTCAAGCGTTCCCGGCCTGAAAATACTTTTCGCTCATGCGGGGGCGGGCGTCCTGCCCGCCTCCGAGGCGTCTGCGACCTCCCGCGCATCCTGCGCCTGAGGTCGCGGACGAACCCGCGAAAAGCATTTCCAGTCCGGGAACTCACCTGGGTTGCGGTTCCACTGGATAGTTACCCTTTTTCTACTGTATAATTAAAGCCGGCTCGACTCAACCGGGAAATGCTGATATCGTCCGCACGGCCATTTTCCATACGCCCTGTTTTTTATGGAACCTTTCC
>MNYK01000140.1 GCA_001873115.1 Desulfobacterales bacterium CG2_30_60_27
TCGTTGACACGACACTAGGGCCATCTTTGACCGCGCCTCAATCGCAGGCAAGCGAGGTGAAACCGAGACTCCGAAATCCTCGACGTAGCCCTGCTACGCCTGCGGTTTTGTGCAGCGCAGCAAATACTCTTGGGGTGCTCAAGCGGCCCAGCCAAATCCGACCCCAACCCGGGCGCGATCCAGGCATATTGGTATTTCCCGAGTCCCTAAATTGGTAGAAAAACCATACCGGAAGCCGGCCGGGCCGTCAAATCAATTCGCCACCGCCTTGTCGCGTTGCCAGGGCAAGTCTCATGTGGTACATTGGCCGCCATGCAGCCGTCCCTCTTTCCCAGCCCGGGCGTCAGTCCCGCCCCATCCCCGGTGAACCGCCAGGTCTTGAACGCCAGCCAGTTCGAGGCCGCCACCACGGTGGACGGCCCGGTGCTGGTCATTGCCGGGGCGGGCAGCGGCAAGACCCGCACCCTGGTCTACCGGGTCGCCCACCTGGTGGAGAGCGGCGTGGCGCCGGAGAAGATCCTGCTGCTCACCTTCACCCGGAAGGCGGCCGAGGAGATGCTCTCCCGGGCCAGCGGGCTCTTGAACGATTCGGTGCGGCACGTCACCGGCGGGACCTTTCACGCCGTGGCCAACAAGCTTTTGCGGCGCCATGGCGCCGGCCTTGGCTTTGCGCCGAACTTCACCATCCTCGACCAGGGTGACGCCGAGGGTATCATCAACCTCATAAAATCCTCGCTGGGGCTTGGTGCGGCTGGCAAGCGCTTCCCCAACAAGCACACCATCGTCGCCGTGCTCTCCAAGTCGGTGAACCGCTCCATGGCCCTGGCTGATCTGTTGGACGACCAGTACCCACACCTGGCTGATTTCGCCGGCGATCTGCGTCGCATCAACGAGGACTACAGGAAGTTCAAACTCGAACACGGCCTCATGGACTACGACGACCTGCTGGTCAACTGGCAGCGGCTGCTCTCCGATGAGTTTGACCTGCGGCCGACCATTGCCGGGCTCTTTTCCCACATCATGGTCGACGAGTACCAGGATACCAATCAGATCCAGGCGGCCATCGTGCGCGGCATGGCCCTCGATCACCACAACGTCATGGTGGTGGGCGACGATGCCCAGTCCATCTACTCCTTCCGGGGCGCTGATTTTCGTAATATCATGGACTTCCCGGCCATCTTCCCGCATACCCGCATCATCCGCCTGGAGGAGAACTATCGCTCCACCCAGCCCATTTTATCGCTCACCAATGGCATCATCGCCCAGGCCACGGAGAAATACACCAAGCAACTATTCTCGACCATTACCGAGGGCGAACCGCCGGTGATCCACGGGGCCCGGGACGAGGCCGGCCAGGCCCGCTTCGTGGTGGACCGCATCACGGCCCTGCACCGGCAGGGCATCCCGCTCTCCGACATAGCCGTACTTTTCCGTTCCGGCTTCCACTCCTATAAGTTGGAACTGGAGCTTACCAACCGCCAGATCCCCTTTGAGAAGCGCGGCGGGCTCAAGCTCACCGAGTCGGCCCACGTCAAGGACGTTATCGCCTATCTGCGGGTAGTGACCAACCCGGCCGACCGCCTCTCCTGGAATCGTATCCTGCTCCTGCTCGACAAGGTGGGTCCCAAGACGGCCCGCCTGGTGCTCGATGCGGTGCGCGGGGCCGAGGACCCGGTGGCGGCGCTCAAAGCCTATCCGGCCGGCCCGGGCTGGAAGAAGGGCCTGCATGGCCTGGCCGACACCCTTGCCAGTCTGCACGACCCGGGGTTGGCCCCGTCCGGCCAACTCGACCTGTTGCTGGAATATTACCGGCCCCTGTTCGAACGCATCTATTACGACGATTATCCCCGCCGCGGCAGTGACCTTGAGCATTTGCGCACCATTCTGGCCGGCTACGACACCCTGCAGCACTTTATCGACGACACCGCCCTGGAGCCGCCCCAGGCGGCTACTGATGGGACGGCGGATTACGGGGCCGGCGGCGACCGCCTGATTTTGTCCACCATCCATTCGGCCAAGGGGCTGGAGTGGGATACGGTGTTTGTCATCCATCTGGCCGAGGGCGCCTTTCCCTCGCCCCAGTCCTTTCAGCCGGAGCAGCGCGAGGAGGAGCGGCGGCTGCTCTATGTGGCCGCCACCCGCGCCAAACAGCGGCTCTATCTCACCTATCCGCGCGAGATCATGGCCGTGGATCGCAGCTATCATCATGGCGCCCTCACCCCCTTCCTGGCCGATTTGCCGGCCGGCCTGTACCGGGCCGAGGGGGGCGGCGACTTTGCGGCGCCAGGATTTGCTGACAGATGCGCGACGCCGCGTTTTCCGGCCTCGGCCAGCCGGTCCAGGTCGCCGGTGCGGCAGCAGGGCGGGGACGCCGACGGTTTTCCGGTGGGGACGGAGGTGCGCCACAACTTCTTTGGCCAGGGTACGGTGCGCGCCATCGCCGGCCCCCGCACCGTGGAGGTCTTCTTCCCCCGGCACGGTGTCAAAACCCTGCACCTTGATTACGCCAAACTGGAACGGCTCGACCCATGAACTTTCAGCAGGCCTGGCAGTATCTCGACGATCTGCAATTCTTTAAGATCAAGTTGGGCCTGGACTCCATGGCCCGTTTTCTGGACGGGGTAGGCAACCCTCAGGCCGGGCTGCGTTTCGTGCATGTGGCCGGCACCAACGGCAAGGGCTCGGTGGCCATGGACCTGCTCACCATCCTGGCCCAAGCCGGTTACCGGGTGGGCCTCTACACCTCGCCGCATCTCTCCAGCGTGCGGGAACGTTTTCGGATCAACCACGAGTTTATCTCCAAGGCTGAATTCGCCGCCCATGCCAGCCGCATCCATGCCAGCCTTGACGGGCAACAGATCACCTATTTCGAGTTTACCACTGCCCTGGCCCTGCTCTGGTTCGTGGAGCGTCAGGTGGACCTGGCCATTCTCGAGGTCGGCATGGGCGGCCGACTGGACGCCACCAACGTCGTGCTGCCGCTGGTTTCGGTGATCACCAATGTTTCCATGGATCATGAGGCCTATCTTGGCAACACCCTCGATCTGGTGGCGATGGAAAAGGCTGGCATCATCAAGAGTGGCGTGCCGGTGGTGGCCGGGGTGGCCAATGACGTGAGTCGCACCGTGGTGGAACGCGCCTGCCGGCTGCGGGGCGCGCCGCTCTATCTCCTGGACCGGGATTTTCAGGTCACGGCCGCCAGCGGGGGTGAGTGGGACTATCAACCGTTTTCGCGGACAGGGCAGCCGCTGGCCGGCCTGCGCTGCGGCCTGGCCGGTGACCATCAGCAGGCCAACGCTGCCGTGGCCCTGGCTGCCCTGGAGGTTTTGGCGCAACAAGGCATAACAGTGCCGGAGAGCGCCATCCGCCATGGTCTGGCAGTGGTGCGCTGGCCGGCCCGGCTGGAGTATATCTGTCTGAAACCAGATGTAGCTTCGCTTTTCCCCTTAGGCCAACATCGTTTTCTGATCGACGGCGCCCATAATCCGGCTGGCGTGGAAAGCCTTGCCTCTGCCCTGGAAAAGGAACATCAGGACAACGGGATCATTCTGATCTGGGGCAGCATGGTGGATAAGGATGCCGCCAGCGGTCTTGCCAGGTTGGCCCCGCTCTGTCGCGAGATTCTGCTTACCCGGGTGGCCGGGGAACGCGCCGCCGAGCCCGCGGCCCTGATGGAGTCCATGTCGCCGGCCATGCGGACCAACGCACGCTGCGTAGTGCCGGTGGCCGAGGCCCTGCGCCAGGCCGTGGATCTGGCCGGGCCGCAGGATCTGGTCTGCGTCGCCGGCTCTCTTTATCTGGCAGGTGAGGTCAGACATCTGCTCTTGGGCGGGGTGGTGGACGATGACTGAAAGTGACTTCGGGTTTGACGGCGTGGACGAGGCGGTGATCCGCCGGGAGCGCGCCAAAGCGCGGGAGCTGCGCAAGAGCAGTTGGTGGCGCAACAAGCTGGACCAGGGGCGCTGCCATTACTGCGGCCAGGCGATTCCGCCGAAGCAGCTCACCATGGACCATGTGGTCCCCTTAAGCCGTGGTGGCACGAGCACCAAGGCCAACCTGGTCACCACCTGCAAGGACTGTAACAACCGGAAGAAGACCATGCTGCCCTTGGAGTGGGAGGAGTACATGGCCCATCTGGACCAGCAGAGAGCTGAAAGGTGAAAGCTCAAAGTCTATGGATTTTTTCATTGGACTTTCAGCTTTGAGCTTTAAGCTTCTTCAATCCCCCAGGCAGATGCCGATTTCCCGGGCGGTGAGGATTTTGTCGCAGTCCATGGGGACCTTTTTGCGTCGGCCGATTACCTGCTCAAGCGGCACCGCGATCATGCCGTTACCCTCCAGGGCGACCATCTGACCGAATTTCCCCTCCGCCACCAGGCGGACCGCCGCGCCGCCGAACCGCAAGGCCAGGAGGCGGTCAAAGGTGGTGGGGGTGCCGCCTCGCTGCAGGTGGCCAAGCACCAGGGAGCGGGTGTCCTTCTCGGTCCGCTGGCGGATCTCCTTGGCCACCCACTCGCCGATGCCGCCCAGGCATTCCTCCTGGCGGCCGATCTCCCCTCCGTCCTTGCAGACCTTGTCCGCGCCGATGGCGGTAGCCCCTTCGGCCACCACCACAATGGCGTAGTGCTTGTCGTAGGCCTCGTTGTCGTTGATCTTGGCGCAGACCTTGGCCATGTCAAAGGGGATCTCCGGCAGCAGGATGACGTCGGCGCCGCCCGAGATTCCCGAGTTCAAGGCGATCCAGCCCGAATCCCGGCCCATGACCTCGACCACCAGTACGCGGTCGTGGGACTTGGCGGTGGAATGCAGCTTGTCCAGGGCCTCGGTGGCGGTGGAGACCGCGGTGTCAAAACCAAAGGTGAGCTGAGTGGCCTCCAGGTCGTTATCAATGGTCTTGGGCACGCCGATGACCGGCATGCCTTTCTCGGCGGCGAACCGCTGGGCGATCTCCAGGCTACCGTCGCCGCCCACCGCGATGTGGCAGTCAAAGCCGCGCCGGGTAAAATTTTTCATGACCCGGTCGGAAACGTCGACGATCTGGTATTCGCCGGCCATGTTCTGGACCGGCATGGCAAAGGGGTTGCCCTTGTTGGTGGAGCCCAGGATGGTGCCACCGGTGGGGGTGATCTCGGCCACCATCTCCGGGGTGAGGCGCACCAGCTCGTCGGTGTCCAGGAGCCCCTTGTAACCGCTGCGGCTGCCGTAGACTTCCCAGCCCCTGAGGTAGGAGGACTTGACCACGGCGTGAATAACGGCGTTCAGGCCTGGCGCGTCGCCGCCGCCGGTGGAAATGACTATTTTTTTCATGGCTTCATCCTCATAAATGTAGCGCCGTGGTCCGGCAGGTTATTGACGATGGAACTGATTATGCCCGATTCCTGGCCTTTCGCGCAACTCCTTTGACACTCCTTTGACGGTTCTTTTCAAGTTCGCCGCGTGATTTTTCGACCGAGGGGCGGGGCGTGCTGGTATTCTTTCATGTTGGCAACAAATATAATTGTCCGGTTTTGTAGCAAATGAATTGTCCGCTTTTTATCCGGGGCGGAGTGGCTGGAGGGCGTAGCCCGGAAGCCA
>MNYK01000143.1 GCA_001873115.1 Desulfobacterales bacterium CG2_30_60_27
CGGAACAATCAGGCCGGCGGCAGCGCGGTTTCACTCTGACAGAATTGGTCATGGTCATCGCCATCATCGGCATCCTGTCCGCCATCGCCATTCCAGCCCTGGTGAGTTCCTATCCCGACTATCAGCTTAAAGAGGCGGCCCGCAACATGGTCTCCAATTTCCAGAAGGCCAAGCTGGAGGCGGTGAAACGCAACGCCAGGGTGACGGTCACCTTCGGTCAAACGGTCAATGGCACGGTTTTTGACTACGTGATTTTCGTAGACAGCAATCAGGATCTTATCTTTGACCCGGCCGGGGATACGGTGCTGGTGCAGGAAAATCTGGCACGGTACGGCGGCGGCGTGCGGGTCGTTACGGCGGCGGACCCGGCACCCAACGATCCCAACAGCTTTGGGCTGAACGGGGATGCTACGCCCCTTCCCTGCTTCTCCTTCACGGCCAGGGGGTTGCCGAGAACCAGCGCCAATCTCCCTATTAATAACCCCGACAGGGTGCGGCTCACCAACCGCAAGGGGTCGCGGCGCAACGTGGAGATGAACCCCATGGGGAGCCTCACCGTTACGCGTTAGAAACAGGGGGATAGCCTGTAGGCATTTAGACTGTTAGGTGAAAAATAGATGCAGTTACTAACAGACTACATTCTAACAGTCTAAACAACCTGCATCAAACAAAGGAAACTGGCATGAGCGGCATGCATCTACGTCATAACACCAAGGGCTTCACCCTGGTGGAACTCATGGTCACGGTCCTGGTGTCCTCCTTCGTGGGCGGGGCGATTTTTGCCGCTTTCAACGCCCAGCACCAGAGCTACCTGGGCCAGGATGCGGTCTCCGGCATGCAGACCAACATCCGGGCGGCCATGGAAATGCTGGTGCGCGATACGCGCCTGGCGGGCTACGACTGGAACGGTGCCATCACCCCGAGGCCGACGCTGTTCCCGGATGCGGCGGTGGTTGCGCCAGGGTCGCCCTCCCTGTTGCATATGACCATGGACCTTAACGCGGATCGGGACGTGGCCGACGCGGACGAGGATATTGCCTACGGCTTTGACCTGGCGGATGACGCGAACGACGACGGCATCGCCGATGCAGGCGCGGCGGCGCTGGGGCGTAGAGACGCTACTATCGTGGCCGGCGCGTTTTTGCCCATGGCGGATAACTTTCAGGCCGTGGCCTTTGCCTATGCCTATGATGCGAACGGTGACGGCGACTTGGATTTTAATGACCTGAATGGCGATGGCGTGCGGGACCCCGGCGAAACCACCATCTGGGCCGCCGACCTGAATGGCGATGTTCTCTGGGAAAACCTGGACACCAACGGCGATGGCGTTATCAATGCCGCTGACAAAGATGTTGCCACCGACTTCATATTGGGCACGGCCACCGGTACAACCGTGGACCCGTCCAAGATCCGGGCGGTGCGCATCTGGCTGCTGGCCCGAGCTGCGCAGGCCGACCCCAGCTATACCGACGCCCGCACCTATGTGGTGGGCAACAAGGTCATCACCACCAATGACAACTTCCGTCGGCGGCTACTGGAAACCACGGTGGCCTGCAAGAACATGGGGTTACAGTAATGCCGAATAACTACAAGGAAAATCAGGCCGGCTTTTCGCTCATCGAGGTGCTCATCGCCATCACCATCTTTGCCATCGGCATCCTGGGCGTGGCCGCCATGCAGACCATGGCCACGGGCGGCAACACGGTGGCCATGACCACCACGGTACTGACCACCCTGGCCGCCCAGCAGATGGAGGAACTCATGGCCCTGCCCTTTGACCAGGTGGTGGACACCAATCAGACGACCCCCAACGACACCGGCGAACTGGGGCTGAACAACACGGGCGCAGACCCGGCGGTGGCGGGCGGCGCCGACTACTGGGTGCAGCGCGGTGATATAGTTCTGGCGGCCAATGTCGCGCCGGGCGTCCCCATTCCGATCGTTGCCGGCGGCGGCGCCTCCACCATCCGGGTGATCGCCAGCAAGCTCAATGCCAACCTGGACAAGGTTATCCGAACCGTCACTCTGACCTCGATCAACTCCGCGCCCTGAAACCAGTTGCGCCGAAGGAACCGCACTATGGCAACCTTTCCCTCTATCGCCAAGAACGAGAACGGCTTTGTGCTGGTGGCCGCCCTGCTGACCCTGATCCTCCTGGTCATGGTCGGGATCTCCGCCACCACCACCACCACTCTTGAGATCCAGATCGCCGGCAATGAAAAGGCTTACAACATGGCCTTCTTCGAGGCCGACGGCGGCGATGAAGTGGGCGCAGAGCTCCTGGAGCATAACATCGCCTGTGGCGCCGGCTTCAGCGATGTGAACGGCACCGGCGAAAGGATTATAGGCGACGCCACGGACGACCTGTTAAATACCCGGATCACCACCCTGGACTTCTGGTATAATGAACGGGACAGTCAGGTACTCAAGCCGCTATCCGCAGCCGAGCAGGCTGCCCTGGGTGCAGCGGTCGTGCCGCCCGAGATCCCGGACGTATTTCTGCCGGGCACGGTCGATCCCGCCAATCCCGATGCCACCGTGCCGCGCACCATGATCAGCTTTGCCGGCCAAACCCTGCTGAGTTCCGGGGGCGCCATCCAGATGGCCGCCGGCTACGAGCGTCTGGGCAAGTCCGCCGGCTCCGGCGGCGCCATCATGGTCTACGACATTACGTCCAGGCACATCGGCCTGGGCAACAGCGAGTCCACCGTGCACCAGCAGTGGCGGCATGTGCTCGGCCAGGAAGGGGATTGTAATTATTGATTTTGGAGAAGGCACAGAGGCAGAAGCTGAAAATAGAAGAGATTCGGCACGTTCCGGTCGTCGTTTATGGGCGGCGGGGCGAGTGCCGGGATAGGGGGGCGGATGCAATGGAGACCATAATGCGTAAGCTCATGACAGGCGCGGGGCTATTGATTTTGTTGCTGAGCTTGGGGTTAGCGGCCCCCCGTTGGGCGCAGGCGGCGAAGCCGGTGCCACCGCCGGCGCCACCGCCAGACCCGGCGCCGGCCTACTGCGATAATTGTAACCCGGACGCAACGCCTCCCTTCTTGGGCTACAACCAAGATCCGCCCATGGTGATGATCAACTCCTCCACGGACCACCAGCTTTTTTTCAAGGCATATAACGATTACGGTGATATTGACGGTGATGGGCTGGCGGACACTACCTATAAAGATTCCATCACCTATTACGGCTACTTCGACAGCGCCAAGTGTTATGATTACAGCGTCGCCAACGGCCGTTTTGAGCCAAAGGCCGCTACCGATCCATCTGCTGCCGCCCCCGCGCCCCCCTCGCATTATTGCACCGGCGGCAACGATGCTTACTGGAGTGGAAACTTCCTGAACTGGATTTCCATGTCCCGCATCGACGTGATCCGCAAGGTGCTTTTTGGCGGGCACCGTCGGATCGACACCGCGACCAGCACGGTGTTGGAGCGCACCTATCTGCCGCATGATGCCCATAGCTGGGCAAAATACTACGCCGGTGACGATCTTGACAAAATTACCCCCTTTTCCGAGGCTGCTGGAGATTACACCCTAACAAGTGGTACTCTCGCAGAAAACGGTCTCACCTTTGCCAACACCACCGATACCGACGGCACTGGTTATTCGCAAACAAATACCGATCCACCGCTCATCAAGGTGGCCAAGGGTAATTACTCGTTATGGGCCGGCAATGAACGCTGGCAATGCACTTGGGGTTCTGGCGCGCCGAGGGATAACCATGCCGCCAGCAACTCCAATGTCGCGGCTACTTCCGGCATCAACTCATACACAGGGAGCCCGGCCTATAGTAAAGGTGTTGTCCCGAAAAACTACATCGCCCGGGTGCAGGCCTGTGTGTCCGGCCTCATTGGCGACGAAAAGTGTAAGCTCTACCCTGGTCCCGACGGACTCTCCGGGACGAACGACGATAACTACAAGCCCATCGGTCTGCTCCAGGTTTATGGTGATCAAGATCAGATGTATTTCGGGATGATCTCCGGCACCTATCTGAAACATGTTTCAGGCGGTGATCTTGTGCGCAATGTGGGCAGCATGAAGGATGAGATCAATGTGGCTACCGACGGCACCTTCAGCCAGGTGGCGAAGTTTGCCAGTGATTCTACGCCGCTTGGGGTTAATGATCAAGGCTACGGCTTGATCAATGCCTGGAGTCTTTATCGTGTTGTCGGCTACAGCCAGAGCAATGGTACTTACGGTAACGGCAACCCCGGGGATGGCTGCACCTGGGGGCTCTCCAAATTTAGCGATATCAGTGGTACTGTCTGTACCAATTGGGGCAACCCCTTTTCCGAGATTTTTTATCAATCCATCAATTATTTTTCAGGAAACGGTGTTATCGGCGATTACCGCTCCAACGCCTCTAATGTCATCCCCGGCTTACCTGTTCCCCAACCTTTTCAAGCACCTTTGTCCGATAAAAATTATTGCAGCCGCTTGAATGTCATTAATTTCAATTCCAGCGTCTCATCCTATGATGCTGATGAACTGGATGGGAATAGCTATAAGCCGGCAACAATCTGGGACAGTGCTGATCTCCCGGGCGACAAAAGTTCAAAGGCGATGACCGATGTGGTCGGCACCGGAGAAGGCATTAACGGCAACTCCTTTTTTGTTGGGCAGGTGCCGGCGGATAACAACCAGTTATGCACCCCCAAAACCGTTCCCTTTTTGGGTGATGTGCTGGGGCTTTGTCCCGATGCCCCGCGGTTGTCGGGCTCCTACCGGATAGCAGGTCTGGCGTATTATGCCCATACCAAGGATATTCGCCCCGCCACAGACGTGCCGCGAAAACTTCCCGAGGCCCAGCTCGTCAATGCCTACTCGGTGGCCATGACCACCTCGGTGCCGGCCATCGAGATTCCTGATCCACTTAATCTCGGGGTGACGGCGGTAACCATCCTGCCTGCCTGTCGGAACACCACACTTATTCCGCAGGGCAATTGCGCCATTGTGGATTTAAAGATTGTGAGCCAGGTCAAAAATAACGGTGCCGGAGTCGGTACCGGTAAGTTCTATGTCAACTGGGAAGATAGCGAACAGGGCGGTGATTATGATCAGGACATGTGGGGTATCCTGGAGTATACGATTGCCGCCGGGAAGATTACGATCACAACTTCGGTTATAGCCGAGTCAACGATGTATAAGATGGGATTCGGCTATGTGATCAACGGTACCACTCAGGATGGTTTCCATGCCCATTCCGGCATCGAGGGATACACTTACGATGATCCGGCCACGATCACCGCAGGGGCGGATTGCGTTGCCGGCTGTCAAGTGGCAAATGCGCCCTCGACGGCGGAGTATTCCTTGGGCGCGGCCTCGGCCTCGCTGCTCAAGGATCCGCTCTGGTACGCCTCCAAGTGGGGCGGCTTCAAGGACACCGACAACAGCGGCACCCCCAATCTCACCAAGGAATGGGATCGGGAGCATAATGATGACGGCACCTACGGCCCTGACGGCATTCCCGATAACTACTTTTATGCCAGCAATCCGGGCCAAATCGAACCCGCCCTGAACCGGACATTGATGAATATCCTGAAGAGCATGGCCTCCGGGTCGGCCGCCTCGGTCATCAGTTCGTCGCGCTCGGGCGAGGGCGCCCTGTACCAGGCCATCTTCTGGCCTGGCAAAGGTGACGATGAGTTCGGCACCCTGGTGCGGTGGACCGGTGAGGTACACGCCCTCTTTGTAGACAGCCAGGGTCTCCCCCACGAGGATACCAACGGCAACCGCCAGTTGGATGCCACCGACAAGGAGGTGGCGGTGTACTACGACCCCGTCGCGGAGGCGACCATGGCCTGCTACGGCAGCCTGGACGCCAACGGCCAATGCACCAGCCCTGCCGCGCCGATTGAAGATGTGAAGTTTCTGTGGTCGGCCGCCGATAGTCTCAACAAAATCCCGGATGGCAACATCACCAGCAACCGGTCGGACATTAACGTTCCTGGTGACGCCAACTACATCAGCGCCACCCAAAAGCGCAACATCTTCACCTGGAATGACCTGAATAAGGACGGCATCGTGACGCCTGGCGAGGTCTTGCCCTTTGAGGAGAACAAGGTGACCGCCTTCCAGGACTTCGGGGAGGCCGACCAGGCTGCCATGGACAAGCTCGTCAACTGGGTCCGGGGCCAGGACCAGCCCAGCATGCGGGACCGCCAGGTATGGTCGGATTTGAACAACAACGGCGACGACGAAGCTAACGAGTGGTCCACCTGGCGGCTGGGCGATGTCATCAACTCGACCCCCATGCTGGTAAGCCGGCCCGCCGAGAGCTATCATTTCCTTTACAAAGACAAGACCTATGCCGAGTTCCTGGAACACTACCAGGACCGCCGGCACGTCATCTACTTTGGCGGCAACGACGGCATGCTGCATGCGGTCAACGGTGGCTTTTACCGAGAAAACTTGAAGAAGTTCTGTCTTGCCGCCAAGGTGGCAGGCAGCGACGCCTGCGTTGAGAATGTGCTTACCGACCCGGCCCTGGGGGCTGAACTCTGGGCCTATGTGCCCTACAACCTGGCCCCCCACCTCAAGTGCCTGACCGACCCCAATTACTGCCACAAGTATTATGTGGACCAGCGGCCCCGCATCTTCGACGTCCGCATCTTCACGCCCGAGGCCGCCTGTACGGATGCAGATAAGACCAATGACGCAGAGTGCATCCACCCGCAGGGCTGGGGCACGGTGCTGGTTGGCGGCATGCGTTTTGGCGGCACCCCGGTCTATGCTGCCACGGACCTGAGCCTGGGCAACAGTGACAAGCGGATCTTTTCCTCATCCTATTTCATCTTTGACATCACCAATCCCGAGAAACCGCCGATACTGCTGGGCGAGATGACCCATCTCAACGGCGCGGATGTTTCGGGTATGACGGACGCCCCAATGGGCTACACCACCGGCATCCCCACCATGGTGCCGATGAACACCGTGGCGCCCACCACCGACACCCCGCCCAACCCTCCCGTCAACAACTCCTCATGGTACCTGATCTTTGGCAACGGGCCCAATGACTTGAAAGGCAACAGCACCCTGAAGCCCACGGTCTTTGTCATGCCCATGAACTGGCTCACCTCCTCGCCGCATGAGCTGCGCTTCCCAGCGTACACCCTCACCGCGGAGAACCAACGCCTCGGGGATGTCAACGGTGAAAAAGACTACGGCGCCTTTTCCCTGCCCGCCACCGCATTATGCACTAATGGCCGCAATGGATTCGTCTCCGACCCCATCACCGTTGATTATGAACTCCTGGCCGATTACAAGGCCAACGTGGTCTATATGGGCACGGTGGAGCAAACCGCGGTCGGCAGCCCCTGGTATGGCGAGATGTACCGTCTGGTTACCGAGGAGAGGAGCTACCCCGTGCCCTCGATGAACATCACCCAGAACTTCTTGACGCCCAAGGATTGGAAGGTCAATTTGCTCATCGACGTGCAGCGGCCGATAACGGCCGCCGCCGCCGTGGGCTGGGACAACACGAACTACTGGGTCTACTTTGGCACCGGCCGTTTCTTCAACTCGACGATTGATACCCCGGATCAAACCCAGCAGTCCTACTTTGGCATTAAGGAGCCCATGGTGCCGGTCTTCCATGCGCAGGCCGGGGTCACGCCGGCATATTGCGAGCGAAAATTTAGCTGGGCCACCGTGGAGAAGACTCAGGCAACCGCGACCCTTGTGGACCACAATGCGACGCCTGGCCAGGCCGGACTGGTTAATGTTAGCAGTAGTGTCGTCCAATATAATAAGACTATCCCGGAAACCACGGTGACTTGCCCCGGCTGCCCAAGCGATCTTGTCACGCTCCTCAATGATCCCGCCACCGATGATTTCACCGTCATGACCAACTACATCGCCGGAACCTCTTACACGGGCTGCGAGAAGAAAACCGCCGGTGGCACCGAGGACTACGGCACCGATGGCTGGTACCGCAACTTCCAGGTTCAGACGACCGAGCCGATATTCGCGGAACGCAACCTGGGGCAGGCCACCCTGCTGGGCGGTCTGCTCACCTTTACCACTTACAGCCCCATGGACCAGGAGTGCCAGCGGTTGGGTAATAGCACCCTCTATGGCCTGTACTACCAGACCGGCACGGCTTGGCGGACCCCCGTCTTCGGTGACTCCGGATTGTGGGTTAACAATGAAGTGGCCTATAAGATTGATCTCGACTATGGGTTGGCCATCACACCTAACCTGCATGTGGGTGGTGAAGAGGGCAGCACGGCCTTTGTTCAAACCTCTACCGGCGCCATCGTCGCCATAAAGCAACCCAACCTGCCCACACAGGAGGGCAAAACCGGCCGCAAGAGCTGGTTTGAGGGTATCCCGACGACGCCTGCTCCGTAAACTAGCAGGCAGGAGCGTGAACCTGTGCAGCGCCGTCGGGCTTGGGTCCGGCGGCGCTTTTCCTTGCGCCCCGGCCGGCCGCCTTGTATGCTTAAGGGTGTTGCTGTTCTTCGCTCCTGCACTGCGGAAATCCTGCCCATGAGCTATTTCGACAACGAAACTCAACTCCTCGACTTGCTTGAGCGCCACCAGCTCATCTCTGCCAGCCAGCGCGCCATGGTGCAGGCCCGTCAGGAGCCGATGCGCCAGCAGCTTTTGAAGCAGCGGCGGCGCAAGAGCAACCACGTCCGGCCCGGGGGGGTGGATTTTCTTGATGTGCTGGTCGCTCTGGGCCTGGAGATGGCCGACGGCCAGCCTTTAAGCGAGGAGGCGGTGGT
>MNYK01000126.1 GCA_001873115.1 Desulfobacterales bacterium CG2_30_60_27
GCACGCGCTAGAAGTTCCGGAATCAAGATGCTCGACCACTTTGCGGACACTTTGGATAATCATCGTGAAGGCATCCTTGCCTATTACGACTTCCCCATATCAACCGGTCCATTGGAAGGGACCAACAACAAAATCAAAACATTGCAGAAGCAGGCATATGGTTTTCGTGATACGAACTTCTTCAAGCTGAAAATCTATGCCCTTCATGAAACAAAGTACGCTTTAGTCGGATGAACCCCTTTTTTGTCAGCTTTGGCATCGGTAAAGGCCCCCTTGGCGTGACCAAACAGTTCGCTCTCGAAGAGGTGGGCCGGCAGCGCCGTGCTGTTCACCGCCACAAAGGGGGCATACTCCCCACCGCCGCTTATGGAGCGGCAGTTGTGGATGAAGCGAGCCATCACCTCCTTGCCGGTCCCCGACTCCCCGGTGATCAAAATAGTCGGCACCCGGGCCGTGGCCAACTTCTCGGCCTTGTCACGGAGTTCGTTGATCACCGCCGAACCGCCGACAAATTCCTCCTCCACGCCGCGCAACCCGGCCCGGCGCAGCACCGTGACCTCATCCTTGAGCTTTACCTTTTCCAGGGTATGCTGAATGACGATCTTCACCTCGTCCACATTGAAGGGCTTGGTGAGGTAATCCGCCGCCCCAAGCTTCATGGCGGTGATGGCCGATTCGGCCTTGTCATCGGCGGTGAGCATGATCACCTGGGTGGCGATATCTTCTCGTCTGAGTTCCGCCAGGATGTCGAGCCCGCTCTTGTCCTCGTCCAGATGGATGTCCAATAGCAGCAGATCTGGTTGCCAGGCAGCGATTTCGGCCACGGCGTTCTCGGCGTCATTCTTTACCCGCGTTTCATACCCCTCGCTCTTCAAGGCACGGGCAAGCATGGAGACGATCAAGACATCGTCGTCCAGCATGAAGATTCTCCCCTTGGCACTCATTGACACTCCCATGTCTCAGGTCCACCTGCCTCGTTGACCGGCAGTTCGAAGGTAGAAATTATCCCGCCGGGCGCCATCAATTATGCATCCCGGGGTGGCATCTCTTACAGTCGTTGATCGGAAAGGCGACCTTCAAGTGGCAGACACCGCAAAACTTGCCCTCCAGGATATACTGCATGGCAAAGTGCGCGGTGGTTTTGACCTTCACATTAAAGATGTCGGGATGGCAATTTGAGCAATCGAGCCATTGATTGTGGGCGTCGTGGGGGAAAAAGACGGGCGGCACCTCCACCCAACCGGCCTCGAGTTTCAGGGATTTGTCAAAAACAATCGGGGCGGTTTGCTCGGCAAGGATGGTCCGCTTGGGCTTGATAGTCTTCTCCTTGAAGGCCGTCACCCAATCGATCTGGTTGCCGAAGGGGGTCTTTGGAAAACTATCCAGCTCTTTAAACTTCTCAACGCCAGCGGCGATATTGCCATTGTGGCACTTGTCGCACTGATCTTTCCTGGTATGCCCGAAGGCGGCCTTGCCATCGTGGCAGCCCCCGGCCCCGCAAAACCTGCCCTGCCGGTTCTGTTCCTCGGTGATCTCCGTGGCGTTCAAGCGCATCTCGAAGCCAAGCTCCAGATGGCAGACCTTGCAGGCATGCCGCAGGCGATGGGACCAGTGGGAAAAGGTCACGGCCTTCTGCCCGTTCTTCTCGGACAAACGGTTAATCAGAATATTGCCGTACTCCGCAGGCTGCGGCAGGGGCGGAAACTGCCAGTAGGCCCCGGCCGTGGCGGCATATCCCATCAGACCAACACAGATCGCCAGGACAAAAATGGCTTCGCGCATGGGCTCCTCCCAAAAAGTCAAGGGCCGCCAGGCAATACCTTTTTGGCTGGCTACCAATCATAATTGAAAATTCTCGATATTCTTCTGCATCCGTTGCACGGCGGCAAGCAGCGAGTCCGCATCAGCCACGGAAGCATTGCCCTTGCCAATTGCGGCGCCAAGTTTTGCAGAGGCATCGGCCAACCCCGGTTGCTGTTCTTTCATTTGCATCACTTTTTCTCGCAAGCCAAGCCGCATGCCATCCAGGTCGGCCGCCAGGTCATTGAATTTATCACTCTCTCCAAGAGAAATCCTGTGGCTCATATCACCGCCGGTCAGCGTCGCAAGATCCTTCCTGATGCTGGCAAGCGGCCCGGCAAGACTCTTCCAGAGCGCGTGTATGGTATAGATCAGGAAAGCGGCAAAGATCAGCAGAGTGACCGCATGCGTGCCAAGCGTAATCGGCAGTAACAGTTCGCTGGTCGTGGTAATTTTGATATGCGACGAAAACCGGAAGCGCTCAAGCCGTTTTTCCGCCAGATATGCGAACAGCAGGACCGTGGCAGCAGCCCAGACGGTAGCGATGGCGACAAACCGTAAAATAAAACGCGTTTGGAAATCTTTTTTAATAAAATATATTTTTCTCTTATTAGACCGCATCATGGCCTCCCTTATTCAAGTTCTCATCCCCGAGAGAGTGCGCTCGATCTTATCAACGTTTTCCGTAATGGTCGCGGCCGTCTGCTTAAGATCATCCCCGGTCTTGCCATGTTGCAACAGGTCTGACAAGGTTCTTGCCTGTGTATCAATGACGGACAGGCAGCCCTTGACATTATTGATGCGGCCCTGGTAACGGGCAACCAGATCATTAAGCACCTCCGCCATGTCGGTAAGGTTGTCCTTCCTGCGGAAAGAAATATGGCCAAGCAGGTTGCCTTGGGCGATCCGGGCGGCTTCCTTGCCCAGGCGATAGACAGGGCCGGCGATGCGGTGTGAATAAAACAGATGAATTAGCGCTATGCCCAGGACGATAAGCAGAGCAGTAATGGCATAGAGGGTGGCCAGCCTCCAGACCAACACGCGCCTGATCTCTTGCGCGGTTGCCATGATGTCGCCAAAACTTTCACCAAGTTCCGCCGGCAGCAGCCAGAATAATACACAGCCAGCAAACAACGCGCCGAGCATAACGATCAACAGCGTGTTGCCATAGACCAGCAAACGGTAATTTTTCTGTGTTGTAAGTCCCATGGCGCCTCTCTTGTTTCTCTGTTGCCCTGGTGTCCATCCGGAAATCATATTGCCGTTTTGCTGCTGCAAGCCTGCGGCGGGCAGATGCCCGGCTTCTTACCGGCACAACCACTTACAGATTCACTCAAGGTCAAGCAGCAGCCTTTGCCGGCCGTCCTGGTCAACGACCCGCACCCTGGAAAACCCGGTCCTGGACAGGCGGACCAGCAGGCAGGGGCTGGTGAGCATCTGGGGGACGAGGGCGCCGGCCGGCGGTTCGTTCCAGGTGACGCGCACCGTCGCCGTGCCATTGTCCACGGTCACTTCCCCGCCGGCCAGGCCCAGGGAAAAACCCGCCGTCGGCTTGTAACCCATGGCGATGCGGAGCACGCCCTGACGGCTGAAATCCACCGGCGCCGGCCCCGCCCCGCCTGGCTGCCTGGCCATCATCTTTTGCAGCACGGCCCTATACGCCCCTTCCTCGGTTATCCAGGTAGCGCTGGTCTCCTCCGCCTCCCCGCCGCAATCCAGGCCGGCCAAGAGGGAGACGGCCTCCGGCGCCGCCTGGGAAGCAACCGGGGCCACCCCGACCGAGCAGCCCAAGGCCACCAGGGCTGCCAGAAAAAATGCCGCTGCCGCCATCCGCATCACCTCAACGCCCCACGCGCTTGCCGGGCAACCGGGAGATGCTCGAACCGCCAAGCCATTCGACCAGGGCGGGCGTGGCCAGGCCCATATTCGCCGAAAAACCGGTGGTGAAATCCAGATCATCCCGGTTGGCGTCGGTAACCGTCAACACCTGCAACAGATCGACGGTGGGGTAACCGCCGCAGGCCTCGCCGGTCTCGCAGATCAAACCGTCGTTGTCCGAATCAGTCCCGGCCAGGATATAATAATCGCCGGGTTTGACGCCGGCGAAGCTATAGGTGTAGACGCCCTGCACATTGGTCGCGGTCAGGGTGTCTACCGTGGCCTTGGTAAGCGGATCAATGAGCACGATATATTGAAAGCCGGCGTTGCCAAAGGCGGCCGCCTGGCCGCCCTGCACCATGACGACGGGCAGAATAATCGTGCCGCCGTTGGAGGTGAAGGTGATGTCGGCCGCATAGGTGGCTGGCACCAGGTCGGTGCGGTCCACGGTGATGGTGTAGGTGCCCACGCCGTTGGTATCCACGCTCCCGCTTACGGCGGCGACCGTCAGCCAGGCCGCGCTGGGGCTGGGGGTCACATCCTGCACCGTAAGGGTGCCAGCAGCGCCCGCATTGCTGACCGTGACCGTCTGCGGGGTCGCGGTCAGGCCGAAATCCAGTTGATTGGGAGTCACCGAGAGAATGGGCTTCGCGATGCCGCCACCATCCACCAGTGAGCTGGCCTGCTGCACCGCCTTCAGGGCATCGATCAGACCATAACCGTACTTGTCATCCCGCACCGCGGGCCCGTTGGCGGCCAGGTCTTCGGTGATGGCGCCACTGGCCAGCAGGCTATCGAATTGGTCCGGGGTCAGGTCCGGATAAATGGACTTCATGAGGGCCGCCACCCCGGCCACGTGCGGCGCGGCCATGGAGGTGCCCTGGTAATAGCCGTAAGTCGGCAGGCGAGTGCCGCTGGCGTCGTTTGCCAGGGTGGAGTAGACGCCATCCGGCGCCCCGTTACCGTCCAGGTCAACCCTGCTGTCGCCGCCCGGCGCTGCCACGTCCACGGTGGGGCCATAGTTGGAATACCACGCCTGTTTTTTGTTCATATCCACCGCCGATACGGACACCACCCCGCTATAGGCGGCGGGATAGCTCAGGCTGGAGGAGTGTTCGTTGCCGGCCGAGGCGACAACGATCACCCCCTGCGTGCGCACGGCAGTAAAGGCCTGCTGCTCCACCGACGAGTAACCGCCACCGCCCATGCTCAGGTTGATGACGTCGGCCTTCTTGGGCGGCACGGTACCGGAGTCGTTGGCCAGGCCGGCGGCATAGAGCACGCCCTGCATGACATCATAGACCGTGCCGCCGCCGATCCCCAGGACGCGGACCGGCATGATCCTGGTGCCCCAGCAGACCCCGGCCACGCCGAGGGTGTTGTTGGTGGCCGCGGCCACGATGCCGGCCACATGGGTGCCGTGGAAGGAACTGCCGCCCGGCGTGTTGGCGTCGCCGGGGTCATCGGGGTCGGGGTCAATGCCGTCGCCATCGTGGGCCGCCGTCTTGTCCTTGATAAAATCATAGCCCGTGGTAAGCAGGTTGGCGGCCAGATCCGGGTGGGCCATGAAGACACCGGTGTCCACCACCGCCACGATCACCGCCCCGGCGGCATCCGTGGTAACCTCCCAGGCCTGGGGCAGGTTGACGAGCGGGTAGTTCCACTGTAACGGGTACGAAGGATCATTGGGAATGGCGGAGGGCCGGCGGATATAGTTGAGGCTGACGCCCTGCACGTCGGCTCGGCCATGCACCCTTTTCAGGGCGCGGATGGTGTCCAGCCTGGCCCGCATCTCGCCACTGGCGGCGCTGGCGCCCAGGGCGCGATAATCGCCCGCCGCCCCGTCCTGGCCAACGGCCGGCAACGCCATGCGCATGGCCCGCCCCGACGCCCCGGCCCGACCGACGAGCCCCAGGGTGGCGGCCCGGTCGTGCAGGCTGGCGCTCAGACCGGCCGGCTGCGCCTTATCCACGAAACGGACGAGTATTTCGCCGGGCACAAAGTCATCTTCCAGCCTCGGGACTTCCTCCCCGGCGCCAGTCACCTGGGGCTGCCCCACGGTCATCACATAATTGGAAGAACCGTGCTCCGCTTTCACCTCGATGAAATAGTCGCCGCTCGTGGCCACGGTGATTGATTCGCTGCCATGATTCCCCAGCGACGAGAGCTTCACCGTCCGGTCATTACCGTCGAGCAGATACAGGTCCAGATCAACCGGGTCGGCCGCTGTGTCGGAATAATCGCTGATGGACAGAATGATACTCTGACCAGCGGCCAGGGTGACCCGGTAGTAGTCCAAAGGGTCCGCCTTGGTGGCAAAGACATCACCCGCCTTGCCGGTGGCCACGGCGGTGGCATAGCCGCCCACCATGGCCGGGGTGCCAATGGCCTGGGCCGAGGCGAAATCGTTGTTTTCACTATAGGGGGCATGGGGGTCATTGACATCGTTGTCCATGACCGCGAAGTTCGGGGCCGAGATCGTCCCACCGAGGGCGGCCAGGACCGGAGCCGGAGCCGCGGCTGGGGCTGGGGCGCTGGACCCGCCGCCGCCGCACGCAAAAAGGAGGGCAGCGAGCAGCAGGGGGAAAAGTCTCGTAACCAGGGATGGACGCATGAACGACTCGCTCCTCGTTATTTTCATCCGCGAACGTCACCAAAACTTCTGGCCCCATCATACCCGAACACCGGATGATTTTCCAGTAGAGTGCGCCGTGCGCATCATTAAGCTTGGTGCGCACGGCGCACCCTACGGGACTAACCCCTCCGAACCTCCACTTATCAATGGAGGATCGAGGGGGGGTTGTCCTTAAATGTTCCAGGCTACGAGCCGGATGCAGCCGCCGGATGGCGCAGCCGGGCGGCCAGGAGCAGCACGAGACCCGCCACGATGAGCGGCAGGGAAAGCACCTGGCCCATGGTCAGCCAGTTGAAGGCCAGGTAGCCAAGGTGGGCGTCGGGCAGGCGGACGAACTCGACCACAAAGCGGAACAGGCCGTAGCACAAGGCAAACAGGCCGGAAACCGCCATGGTGGGTCGTTTATGGTTGGAGAAAATCCAGAGCACGATGAAGAGCACCACCCCCTCCAGCAGGGCCTCGTAAAGCTGACTGGGGTGCCGAGGCAGCGCGCCGGCGCGGGGGAAGATCACCCCCCACGGCAGGTCCGTGGGTTTGCCCCATAACTCACCGTTGATGAAGTTGCCGATGCGGCCGGCGCCCAAACCGATGGGCACCAGGGGCGCGGCGAAATCCACGGTTTCCCAGAACCCCTTGCCCGACTTTCTGGTATAGAGCCACAGGGCGACAAGCACGCCCAGAAAACCGCCGTGGAAGCTCATGCCGCCCTGCCAGATCTTTACAAGCAGCAGCGGCTCGACCAGGAAATCCTTAAAGGAATAGAAAAGGATGTAGCCCACCCGGCCGCCCAGGATCACGCCCAGGCCGCCGTAAAACAGCAGGTCGTCCACCATCAGGGGCCGCCAGCCCGACCCCGGTCGCCCGGCCCGCCGCCGCCCCAGATACCAGGCGCCCACAAACCCCACCAGATACATGAGGCCGTACCACTGGACCTGCAAACCGAAAAGGGAAAAGGCAACCGGGTTAAAGGTGATATGCATGGCGAGTCAGAATGTAGGCTGTAGGCTATAGACAGTTAAGTTTGTCGCATCGACCGCATGAGGGTGCCGAGAACCTTCTCGGTCTCGACGATTTTTGCATCACAGTCAAAAATACCATGCTCGTCACAATATCCCAAGCGCTTTGCGAGACTGAGCTGATAATGCGCTCCCTTAACGAACCAAACGCGATTTCCAGAAAGCGGAGATACTCGGCCTGACTTTCACGCGCGCATCCTCCCACGATCTTAGAGGGAACAGAGATCGCCGCTCTCCTCATTTGGGAGGTCAGCCCATAGATTTCTTCCTTGGGAAATTCCCTGGTTATCCGATAAATCAACAGCGCGACTTCATCGGCCAGTTCAAAGGCTCTGAGTTTCGTATGATCACGCATGCTTCATTCCTACAGCCTGAACCCCTACAGCCTAACCACCTGAGCGCTAGCGAAAAAGCTCCGGCCATTGCTCGGCCCAGCAGCAGGCATGATCAAACTCATCGATGACGCGAAGTTGCGGGCGCTGGTTCGCGGGAAAACGCGCCTGGTAGGAGGCGGCCACCTCCCGGCTCACGTTGCGGTCCTGGCCGCCGACAAAATGCAGTTGCGGCAGACCAGCCAAGGCCGGCCAGGCGTCCGCTGGATTGAGCGAGCCGGTCAGCGGCGCAAGGTGATGCAGCTCGGCCCAGGCGCGGTGCTCGAGATTGCCGGCCACCGTCACCAGCCGCCCTACATCGGAGCGCCGCGCCGCGACCAGGGCGGCAACCGCCCCGCCGCCGGAATAGCCGACCAGCACGATCTCCCTGGCCTGGAAGCGCTGCTTCAGTTGCGTCACGGCCTGATCAGCGGCCGCCACCACCTCTGCCGCAAAGCGGCGGTCGGTCCACCAGGTCTCATCACAGTTGCGGGCCTCAACGCCTTCCACATACTGGCAGGGCCTGGCCAGATAGGCGGCCGCCCCGTGCGGGTGGCGCAGCGCCAATTCGAGGGCCAATGGCCGCACCGGCGTAGGGTCCGGCGAGACGCGGGCCGAGCTGGTCCAGGCCAGGCCGTCGCCCTCGATATAGACCGTCAGGGTGTCGCCAGCCTGCACTTGTCGCGGGACAAAACCGGCCAGCGTAAAGGCTCCGGCCGGCAGGCGCAAACTCTCCCAGCCTGCCGCCGTAGCCATCCGCCTGGCCGTTTCCCGCCGCAGCTCAGGCGATGGGGTGACGGCGCAACCAACAAGAAGCAGCGCCACCAGCAAGCAGCACAGCCTGGCCGTCATTCGCTTAGCCCTGTAGGGTGCGCCGTGCGCACCAATTGTGCGGGATGGTGCGCACGGCGCACCCTACAACCTTCACCCTTCAGCTCCAGGTGCCGGCACCAGATCCCCCAGGGCCTCCAGGAGCGGCCCAAGGTGCTTCTCGTACTTGCGCCAGCGATCCACCGAGGTCTTATAGATCGGCTGCCGCACCTGGGTGACGCTGGCGGTGCGGATATGGCGTTCGGTCTTATGAGATTCAAGGCAGGCTTTATCCCACTCCAGGCCGCAGTAGTCGAGCAGGGCGCGGGCCTGGTTCTCGTGGTCGGCCACCAGCTCCTCGTACTGCAACTCATAAAAGGCTCCATCCGGCAGCACCTGGCGCCAGTGGTCCATGAGCAGGGCGTAGTTGCGACAATAACGGCCGATCTCGGCCAGGTCGTAGCTCTGATGCTGACTCTTGTTGAACAGGCGGGAGAAACCGGACAGGCAGGTGTCCACCGGGTTCCGCTTGACGTGGACGATCTTGGCGTTGGGCAGCATCAGATGGATGAGCCCCACGCAGTTGAAGTTGGCCGGCATCTTGTCGGTGATGCGCCGGGCCTCCGGGTTGCGGGCCCGCAGGCCAGCCACATACTTCTCGCCCAAGGCCTTCAACTCCTCTCGGGTAATGCCATTAAGCGACCGCGGATACCCCGCGCTTTGCCCGGCCCGGGGCTGGTTGACCAGGTCGAGCAGGTCGGGCAATTCGCCGCCGCCGTACACCAGGGGATGGCTGGCGATGATCTGCTCGGTGAGCGTCGTGCCGGAGCGGGGCATGCCTAAAATAAAAATCGGCAAGTCGGACTGGCACGCCTTGCCGCGCAACTTGTCGACAGTTTCGCGGCTGAAGAAGGCGCGGATGTTCTCGCACGCCTTGTCATTATCGGCCGGATTGTATTGAATCCGTTTCCGCTTCAGGCGGCACCCTTCCAGGTAATGGCTGAAGGCGAGGTCATACTGCTTCGTGTCGTCATAGCACTTGCCCAGGGCGAAATGCAGCGGCAGGGCCTTGGTTTCCAGCATGGTGTCGAGTTTCCCGGCCTCGCTTACGAGCGCCGCCATATTCTCGTCGCCTGGCTCAACCTTCTTGACCTGGGTGAGCGCCAACCGCGCCCCCAGGTTGTTGGCGTCCAGGCCGAGCGCGTGCCGGAAACTGGCCTCCGCCTCCTCCAGCCGGCCCTGCTCCATAAGCAGATGGCCGTGGCCCAGATAGGCGCTGAGCAGATCGGGGTCGAGTTCCAGTGCCCGGGCAAAGGCCTGTTCCGCCTTGTCCGGATAGCCGGCCTCGGCAAAGATCCCCCCCCAGCAGACTGTGCACCTCGGCCTTGTTCCACGAACGGTTCTGAGGCCTCGGCGTTTGGTATTTATGTTTACGGCGATGTCGCCGGCGCCCTGACCAATACCAGCACGGGCACGATTACCGCCAACGCCACCAACGATAACGGTAACGCATCGGCCTTCGGCATCTATGTTGACGGCTCCCTTGCCGGTACCCTGACCAACGACGGCGCGGTTAACGCACATGCATCTGGGGCATACGCCGACGCTACCGGTATTTATGTCTACGGCGGGGTCTCCAACACCCTGACCAATAACGGCCCGATCACGGTCACCGCCACGGCCAGCAACTCCGCATCGGCTTACGGTATCTATGTTGATGGCGCTGAAGGCATTGCCGGCACGCTGACCAACAGCGGGGCGATTAATGCAACTGCCACGGGTGCGGATGCCTTTGCGGCAGGTATTTATGTCGATGGCCCTCTTGCCGACACACTTACCACCAGCGGCCCCATTACCGTGTCGGCGTCCGGGGATAACCAGGTGGCCGCCTTTGGTATTGCCTCGGCCATCATGGCCTCCGCCCCCACGCCCACGTTTGTGGACAGCGGGGCAGGCGCGAGTACGGGCGCCATCACCAACAGCGGCACCATTACCGTGTCGGCTTCGGGGGTCGACCAGGCTTACGCCTACGGTATCGTCACGGGTGACCTGGCCGCGGGTGCCAGCATCACCAACACCAGCACCGGCATCATCAGCGCCACCGTCACCGCCACTAACGCGGCCAGTGCCTTTGCCTACGGTATTGCCACGACCGACCTGGCCGCAGGCGCCAGCATCACCAACAACGGCACGATTACAGCCAGCGCCCCGGTTAATGGCAACGGCTATTCGATCCATGTCGACAGCGGGGCAGGCTCCGTTGTCAACAGCGGCCTCCTGCAAGGCAACATTTACCTGGGCGGCACGGTCAACATGAGCAATAGCGGGACACTGTACATCCCGAACGGCGTCCAAGGCCATGTCGGCGGCAATTACGACCAGACTGAAGCCGGCGTGCTGAAGATAGACGCGGTCAGCAACTCCGACTACGGCCAGTTGCTGGAGATCGTTGGCACGGGGACGTTCGCGGCTGGCACCGGAATCAACGTCAACGTTAAGGAGGCGAACACCCTGGCGATCAACCAGTCCCTGAACGACGTAATTGGCACCGGCACGCTTAGTGCCTCCACCTTTACCGTTACCGACAACAGCAGGCTCTTTGATTTCACTGCCATCATCGATGGCAATACGGTGGACCTGGATGTAAAGAGGGGCCTGCTGGTCCGCCAGAGCGTGGTTAACACCGGCAACGAAACGGGTCTGGGGGCCGCGCAGGTCTTTGACGACCTCATTGCCGGAGGTGCAATCGGCAATGCGGACATGGATGCCGTTATCACCGCCCTCGGCCAACTGGAAACTGATCAGGAGATCGCCAATGCCGTGCAGCAGACCCTGCCGCTGCTCACCGGCGACATGAAACAGGCCTCCCTCGACGCATTGCGCAGCAGCGCCCATGTGGTCCAGGACCGCTTGAGTGCCAAGCGGGGCCTGTCCTCCGGCGACATCTGCAAGATTGAGCGCCGGGTCTGGCTCAAGCCCTTCGGCTCCTGGGCCAACCAGAGCGACCGCAAGGGGGTCTCCGGCTTTGACGGCGACACCTACGGCCTGATCCTGGGGGCTGACACCGAAATGGCCGCACCCAGCCGCCTGGGCCTGGCGGTTGCCTATTCCCACAGCGATGTGGACGGCAAATCCGCGGTCGCCCGGCACGATGCGGAGATCAACTCCTACCAGGCCATGGTCTATGGCAGCCAGCGGATCAACGACCGCACCGACATCGACTTCCAGGCCAATATCGGTACGAACAAAAATGACGGCGAACGGCACATCGACTTCCTGAGCCCGAACCGGATCGCCACGGCCGACTATGACAGCACCAGCGCCCATGTCGGGGTGGGCCTTGGCCGCACCTGCACGATTGACGCCAAGAACACCTTTATCCCGTCGGTACGGGCGGATTACTCCTGGATCAAGGATGAGAGCTATACCGAAACCGGGGCCGACGCCCTCAACCTGAACGTGGATGGCGACACCACGGATGAACTGATTCTGGGGATCGACGGCCAGTTCAACCATGCCCTGAACAACAGCATCCTGCTTACCGCCAAGCTGGGCATGGGCTACGATACGCTGGCCGAGGAGTCCTCGATCACGGCCTCCTTCGTGGGTGGCGGCGCGGCCTTCACCACCAATGGCCTTGATCCCGCTCCCTGGCTGGTGCGCGGCGGCCTTGGCCTGGTGATGTTCCAGGCGAACGGCCTAGAGTTTACCGCCAGCTATGACTTCGAGGCCCGCAGTGACTTCAGCAACCATACCGCTGGACTCAAGGTACTGAAGTCGTTCTAAGCAGCACCTGGCACGACCTGCAACCCAAAAGCCCCCTGCTCACTTACGAGCAGGGGGCTTTTTTAGTTTAGTGTCCAGCCGGCAACAGGGTGTGCCGTGCGCACCCTACTTTCACCCTTCACCTTTCACCCTTCAACGCCGCGGGTGGTTGCAAAGCCAGATGAAATAGTCGAGCTTGAAACGCTGAGGCACCCTGAGCACATCGAACGCCAACCCGCAGCGGGTTGCCAGGCCCGGGTGGAGCGGTTCCTCCACCGCAAGGTAATGGGAGATGGCGCGGACCGGAACCGCGCCCAGGAAAAACCCGTGGGCCGCCCAGGCAATATCGATCTGCCCTGTGTAGCCCGGGAAAATATAACGCGATTCTAAAAGGATGGCGATGCCACCCTTGCTCACATCGATTACCGTGCCCTGCTTCCTGCCAAAACGGACCACCGCCTTGCGCTGCCCCGGATAACGTGGCTCCTGCCGACGATTATTGCGATGCGATGCCCGACGGTCTCTCATGTTCCGTGTCTCATGCGCGGTAGCTGGTATAGTGGATCAGTCCAGCACCTTTGTCATAATCGACCATAACCACACAAGTATTCAGGCTGAAGGCACTCCCCACTCCCCACTTCCCACTTCCCACCTTTTCTATATTTCATTTTTACCTGCCCTGTCAATACCTCTATTATAAAATAATAAATCATGATAGCGGATAGATCTTAATAAATTTGCCTATCTTAAAAAATAAGTTTTCTACAGATAACTTTTATCGTGATGCCGTCGGCCTTGCACGCGAAAACTGTAAAAAAATATAGTTGCGGCGGATGAATGGCGCGCCCGGCGCCCCCTACGACTGATGCAGATCCTGGATCAGAGGCGAGTAAGCCTGGCCACCGCGGCCATTAGCTGTTCAACCGTGAGGTCCGCCATGCACTCCCCCCGCTCGCATTGTCGCTTGAAACAGGGGGAGCAGGGCAAATCGAGACGAACGACCTGATGCCGGTCGCCATAAGGGCCGGTGCGCCAGGGCGCGGTTGGACCGAAGAGGGCCACCACCGGAATACCGGCCGCCGCGGCCAGATGCATGGGGCCGGTATCGGTGCTAATGAGGAAGCGGCATCGTTCATAAAGGGCGGCCAGCTCTTTGAGGCTGGTTTGCCCGGCCAGATTGGCGCCGCGGCCCCGCATGGCGGCGAGGATCTTTTCCACCGCCGGCCGGTCGCCCGGGCCGCCGGTGAACACGAGGTCCACATCATAGCTGGCCAGCAGCCGATCGGCCAGCACGGCGAACTTGCCGTTATCCCAGTTCTTGGTGTCCCACTTGGTCATGGGGTTGATGGCCACCAGGGGCCTGGCGCCATGGATGCCGCTGGCCGCCAGCAGACCGGCGACCCGCTGCCGATCCACCGGCCGCACCGGCAGATCGTAGATCACCTCGCCTGCCGGCACGCCCGCCGCCTTCAGCAGTTGCAGACCGCGCTCCAGGGCGTGCATCTCCATGGAGATGGCCGGCACCCGCTCGTTCAAGAACAGGTAGGAGTACTCCTGATGCTGCATGCCGGGGCCAAAGCCGATCTTGCGCCTACCGTGGGCCAGGAAGATGAGCAGACCGGCTTTCAGCAGACCCTGAAAGTCGAAAATCAGATCGTAGCGGGTGTCGCGCAGTTGCCGGATGAATTGCCGGATCTCGGCCAGGGCCGCCAGCCGGTGCGGCCCCCGGCATAACTGGCGGAGCCAGGCCGGCCTTCTGGAGACCAGCACCCGGTCCACGGCCCGGTGGCCAACCACCAGATCGGCCGCCGCCTCCTCCACCAGCCAGGTAATATGGGCGTCCGGATAGTGGCGGCGCAGGGCATTCAGGGCCGGCAGGGTGTGGATGACGTCGCCGATGGCCGAAAGCTTGACGATGAGGATGTTCATGGCCGGTCGGCCTGGTAGAGGTGGTGGGCGACGATATACTCGGCCACCCCGGGCGGCACCAGGCCAGTCGGGTCGGCGCCCGCCAGGATCCGGGCCCGTATCGAGGTGGCGGACAAAGCCAAGGCCGGCAAGTCCAGGGGGATCACCCGCCGGTTGCCGGCCGTTTCCTGCCAGGCCTGCCGCCCCTCATCATAACGATAAGCGGGCAAGGTCCGTGGCATGATCTCCCCAAGTTCGCCCAGCCCATAGGGCGGCCTGGGAAAGACCACCAGGTTGGCGAGCCGCGCCACGGCGGCGGACTCCTTCCAGCCCTTCATCTCCCGGAAGGCATCCAGGCCAACCAGCAAAAAAAGCTCGACCTGTGCCCCCAGTCGTGCACGGAGTACGCGCATGGTATCGATGGTGTAGGAGGGCGGCGTGCGTTTGCCCTCCATGGCGGAAACAAAAAAGCCGGGCTGGCAGGCGACAGCCAGGTCGAGCATGGCCAGCCGGTGCTGGAAAGCGGTGGCCGCCTGCGATTGTTTAAGGGGGTTCAGATGGGCCGGGACAAAAAGCAGGGTGTCGAGGGCCAAGCGCGCAAAGGCGGCTTGCGCCACGACGAGGTGGCCACAATGCACCGGATCAAAGGTGCCGCCCAGGATGCCGATCCGGGTGCCGGGCGCTGGCGGCAGGTCGGGGCGCGTTTTCACCTCAGCTTCTGACCTCACCCTCGCCATAGACGATGAACTTCCGGGTGGTGAGTTCCTTCAGCCCCATGGGGCCGTAAGCATGCAGCTTGGTGGTGCTGATGCCGATCTCGGCCCCCAGGCCGTACTGGCCGCCGTCGGCAAAGCGGGTGGAAGCGTTCACCATCACCGACGAGGCGTCCACCTCACGGAGAAAACGCTGGGCGTTGGCATAACTGTTGGTAACGATCGCCTCGGTGTGCTGAGAGCCGTATCGGGCAATGTGGTCCATGGCCGCGTCCACATTATCCACGATCCTAACGGCCAGGATGAGCGCGAGAAACTCACGGCCCCAGTCCGCGTCCTGGGCGGGCATCGCGGCTGGCCACAGATGCCGCGTCGCGGGACAGCCGCGGATCTCCACCCCGGCGGCGGCCAGGGCCTCCCCCATCTTGGGCAGAAAGGCGGCGGCCACGTCCCGATGAACCAGCAGCGCCTCGGTGGCGTTACAGACGCCAGGCCGCTGGGTCTTGCCGTTCATGACGATCCGCACCGCCATGTCCAAATCGGCGTCCCGGTCCACGAACACATGGCAGACGCCCTTGTAATGCTTCAGCACCGGAATCCGGGAATTTTCGGCCACGAAACGGATAAGCCCCTCCCCGCCCCTGGGGATGATCAGGTCGATCTGCCCTTCCAGGGAAATCATGACGGTCACCGCCTCGCGGTCAGTCACGGGCACGATCTGGATGGCGGCCGGATTGATCCGCTCGGCGACCAGGGCGTCCTTCAGCACCTTGGCCAGGGCCAGGTTGGAGTGGATGGCCTCGGAGCCGCCGCGCAAAAAGACGCCGTTGCCGGCCTTCAGGCAGAGGGCGGCGGCATCCACCGTGACGTTGGGCCGCGACTCGTAGATCATGCCAACCACGCCGAGCGGCACGCGCATGCGGCCTACCATGATACCCGACGGCCGCTTCACCAGGTCGGCGATCTCGCCCACCGGGTCGGGCAGGGCCGCCACCTCGTGCAGGCCCTGAACCATGCTCTGCATCACCTTGTCGGAGAGCGCCAGCCGGTCGAGCATGGCGTCGGACAGCCCTTGGTCGCGGCCCGCGGCCAGATCCTTGTCATTCTCCAGCCGAAGGTAATTACGCTGGGCCATAAGGCCCTCGGCCATGCCAGAGAGCACCCGGTTCTTGACCACGGTGGGCAGGCTGGCCAGGCCGCGGGCCGCCTGCTTGCATTCCACGGCCAGGGCGCGCATGTCGTCGTGCATTGTCGTCATGTTTTTTCCCCAACAGATTGGTAAACAGCACCATTGGTGCGCACGGCGCACCCTGCTTCAACATTCGATATTCGGCGTTCGATATTCGATATTCGATATTTCTATATCCCTCTGCTCACGCAGCACCAGGTTATCGCGGTGGATGACCTCGTCGTCGTCCTTGTAGCCCAGGATGGTCTCGATCGCCGAGGTCTTGGCCCCGCAAATGCGGGCGATCTCGTCCGAGGCGTAGTTGGTCAGGCCGAAGGCCACCGCCTGGCCCGCTTCGTCCAGGCACTGCACCGGCGCGCCCTTGCCGAACTTGCCGTGCACCGCGCGAATGCCGGCGGGCAGCAGGCTGGTGCCGCGTTCCACCAGGGCGCGTACCGCGCCGGCGTCCAGGACCAGGTCGCCCTTGGGCCGAAGGGTGTAAGCTATCCAGTGCTTGCGGCTCTGCATCCGCTGTTGGTTTGGCATGAAAAAGGTGCCCAGCGGCTCGCCGGCAAAAAGGCGCTGCAGGATTTCCGGCTGGCGGCCCGAAGCGATAAAGCTGGCGCCACCCCGCGCCGCCACGGTTTTGGCGGCCATTATCTTGCTGCGCATACCGCCGGTGCCCAGGGCGCCGCTTACCAAACCGGCCATCTTCTCCACCGCGCGGTCCACCCGCGCCACGGTGAAGACGGGCCGGGCCTCGGGGTCAACCCCGGGGTGGCCGGTGTACAGCCCATCCACGTCGGTAAGGCAGACCAGCACATCGGCCTCGGTAAGGTTGGTGATCAGGGCGGCCAGGGTATCGTTGTCGCCGAAACGCAGCTCCTCCACCGACACCGTGTCGTTCTCGTTGATGATCGGCAAAACCCGCCAGTCCAGGAGGGTAAACAGGGTATTGCGGGCATTGAGATAACGGTTGCGATGGGCGAGGTCGTCGTGGGTGAGGAGAACCTGTGCCACCATTACCGCCGAATCGGCGAAGACCTCCTCGTAGGTCCGCATCAGGGTGCATTGGCCGGCGGCGGCCAGGGCCTGCTTTTCGCGGATGCCGCCGCCCTTGCTCCGGCCCAGCATCTGGCGGCCGGCGGCCACGGCCCCGGAACTCACCAGGATCACCTGGCGGCCCGACTGCCGGAGGGCCGTGATGCCGACGGCCAATCCGGCGATGACCTCGCGGTTCAAGCCCGCGCCGTTGGTCAGCACGGCGCTGCCCAGCTTGACTACCACCCGCCGGGCATTATTAAGCGCCGTCTGGCGTATTGCCAGCCCCGCCTCGCGGTCCACCTGAAAGGTCATGGGGTCATCTCTTCCAAGATATCGACGATCCGCTGTTTGAGCGGCTCGATCCCCTCGCCGGTAAGGGCCGATACCGCCATACTCTCGTAGCCCTTGCGCCGAAAGGCGACGAGCAGCTCCTCGCGCCGGTCTTCCCCGCCAGCCAGGAGATCAATCTTATTTACCACAACCAGGTGGCGGCGTTCCAGTAATTCCTCGTTGAATTGCCGCAATTCCCCCTCCAGGATGGCGTGCTGTTCCAAGGGCAGGTCGCCCTCGCCTGCCCCGTCCACCAGGTGCAGCAACAGGCGGGTGCGCTCGATATGGCGCAGAAACTTATGCCCCAGGCCATGGCCCTCGTGGGCGCCCTCGATAAGCCCGGGGATGTCGGCAATGACGATGGGGGCGTGGAGGTCAAGTTGCAGGACGCCAAGTTGCGGCTCCAGGGTGGTAAAGGGATAATCGGCCACCTTGGGATTGGCGGCCGACAGCTTCGACAGCAGGGTGGATTTGCCGGCGTTGGGATGGCCGATTAAGCCGACGTCGGCCAAGAGCTTCAGCTCGATGCGCAGCCAGCGCTCCTCGCCCTCCTTGCCCTTGCTGGCGATACGGGGCGCCCGGTTCTGGGCCGTGGCGAAATGCGGGTTGCCCCAGCCGCCCCGGCCGCCCTCCGCAGCCATGAAGGTCTGGCCGTCTTCCACCAGATCGACCAGGACCTCGCCGGTCTCGGCATCCTTGATCACCGAGCCCGTCGGCACCAGGACCGTGGTATCCTTGCCCTTGCGGCCATGCTGCTTCTTGCCCATGCCGTGCACCCCGCGCTCGGCCTTGAAATGGGAACGGAAGCGAAAATCGAGCAGCGACCAGAGCTGCCGGTCGGCCTTCAGAAATATGGAGCCGCCGTGGCCGCCGTCGCCGCCGTCCGGGCCACCCTTGGGCACAAAACGCTCGCGCCGAAAACTTAGGCAACCATTGCCGCCGTCCCCCGCCTTGACGAAAAACTTTGCCTCGTCGATAAACGCCATGGCCGTCCGATACTCGCTATTTCAGATGGTTAGTCTGTAGGTGTTTAGCCTGTTAGCAACCCAAAAAACCCGAAGGTGAGCAGTGCCCCCTTCTTCCCGATTTTTTACCTAACAGTCTACAGCCTGCAGCCTATAGCCTAACAGGCTAACCGACCTGAATAATTACGATGTCACAATAAAAAAAGCCCCTTGTCCGCACAGGGGGCTTTCTGACACTTATTGAAGAAATGCCGCGCCATGCACCGACCAAGGGGAAACCCCCGTGCTCAGCGCCGGGGTGCGACACCCCTCACGATTGAAACACGCTTCAGGCCGCGACAGCGACTTCGGCCGGGGGGTACACGCTGACCCGCTTACGTCCCTGGCCAAACGCCTCGTAGGTCACCACGCCGTCGATTTTGGCATAGAGCGTATAATCGCGGCCCAGGCCGACGTTCTGGCCTGGATGAATCTTGGTGCCGACCTGGCGCACCAGAATGCTGCCAGCCCGCACTGTCTGACCGCCAAACCGCTTGATGCCCCGCCTCTGTCCCGCGCTGTCGCGACCGTTTCTGGAACTGCCGCCAGCCTTCTTATGAGCCATGATCTTACCTCGCTGCTATCAAAGGTCGCATCCAACCTCTGTCATCTGTTACAGCGCAATCTCTTTGATTTCCAGGGCCGTATACATCTGCCGGTGACCATTCTTGACCTGGTAGCCCTTGCGCCGCTTCTTCTTGAAGATGAGCACCTTCTTGGCCTTGCCCTGCTCGACGATGCGGGCGGTCACCTTGGCGCCCGAAACCATCGGCTGGCCAACCTGGACCGCCGCGCCGTCGGCCACCATGAGAACATCGGCCAACTCCACGGTATCGCCCACCTCGCCACCAAGCTTCTCGACCCGGACGTGTTCGCCAGGGGCCACCTGGTACTGCTTACCACCGGTACGGATTATCGCGTACATGATCTCCTCCAAATCACTGCTAACGTAGTCGTTATCGCTTCCGGCAGCCGCGGACCGTAACCGCCCGCCACCGCGAATGTCCATCTGCCCATACCAGGCGCCTTGCCCAGAATGGCCGAGACGCGAAACGATCATTCATACCATAAGCGGCCAGATTGTCAAGCCGGAAAAAGATAAAGCGCCAACACTGCACAGGGATGGGAATGGAGATTAAAGCCTAGCGCTCCCGCAGGCTCTCGCTGGCATGGCGCAGCAGCGGGCTCAGGAAATATTCGATCACCCGCCGCTGGCTGGTCTTGACCTCCACGGTTACCGCCATGCCGGCCGAGAGGTTGGTGGTCTTGTCCTCCACCTGCATGGTGGCGCGAGCCAGTTGCACACGGGTGGCGTACACCAGGCCCTTCTTCTCGTCGTTGATGGCGTCGTGGGAGACGTGGGTTACCCGGGCATGGACGGTGCCGTACTTGGTGAACGGAAAGGTCTCGATCTTGACTTCCGCCTCCTGGCCGGCATTCACGAAACCAATGTCCTGGTTCTCCAGGAAGGCCTCCACCTCCAGGGCATGGTCCAGGGGCACGATCACCATGAGCGGCTGGGCCGGGGTGACCACGCCGCCCACGGTATGCACCGCCAATTGTTGCACCGTGCCACTCACCGGCGCGGTAAGCGTCATGGATTGGTCACGGCTTGCCGCCTTGATCAGTTCCTGGGTTGAGGTGCTGGCCTTTTGTTCGGCCTCGTTCAGACTGTCGAGGGCCAGACGGCGAGTCTCGGCGATCAAAACAGTTCGTTGGCTCTCGACTTCATGCAAGGCGGCCTCTATTTCCCGCAGGCGGCCTCTCTGGGTGGCCAGATCAGCCTCCTGCTCGATGCGCGCCTCCTCCTTTTCCAGGTAGTCGTAGCGCGAGGCAAAGTCATGGTCCACCAGTTCCTTGAAATCCCGGGCGCGCCGAGCGGCAAGCGGGGCGGTCTGCTCCAGCTTGCGCACGATCTCGCTGGTGGACTGCAACTCCGCCTCGCGGCAGGCGATATCCGCCTCAAGTTTGGCCAGCTTGGCCCGATATTCGTCATACTGGCCGTCCAGCACGCGCTGCTCGCGGGACATGCGTTCGCTGGCCACGTCCGCAACCGCGCCAAGGGCCGGCGCCTGCCCAGAGGCAATGGCCGCCAGCATGGCCTTGGCGCGCGCCCCCTGCAACTGGGCTGTTGCCTGGTCGTTGGTCAAGCGGGCGCTGTCGGCGCCAGTGCTGGTGGTGTCGAGTTCAACCAGGACGTCCCCGGCCGCAACCTGCTGCCCGTCGGCCACCCTGATTGCCCTCACCGTCGCCGTCTCCATGGGCTGGATGGTCTTGACCCGGTCGTTGGGCACGATCTTGCCATGGGCCACGGCCACCACCTCGATCCGGCCCCAGATCGCCCAGCCCACCGCCAGGGCGGCAAAGGCGATGAGCAACCACATGGCCACGCGCGGCGCCGGCGACACCGGGGTCTCCTGCAAGGCCAGGGCGGCCGGCAGAAATTGCGCCTCATGGGGCTGGCGCGGCACGTGGTCTAGTTCAGTGCGAAGCGACCAGGCATGGCCAAACGCCCCGCCGTAACGCTTCAGCAGGTCGGCAATGGCTTGCAGGCGCAGCTTGATACTCATCACACCGCCCCCATCTGCAAGCGGTGCAGGCGGGCATAATGGCCCATCTCGTGCTCCAGCAATTCGGCATGGCTGCCCGCCTCCACGATCCTCCCCCGCTCCATCACCACGATACGGTTGGCGTCACGCACCGCGGAAAGCCGGTGGGCGACAATGATGACGCTGCGGCCCTGGCAGATGGATTTCATGTTGTTCTGGATCAGCCGTTCCGACTCGTAATCCAGGGCGCTGGTGGCCTCGTCAAAGATCAGGATGCGCGGATTGGCGATCAGGGCGCGGGCAATGGCGATGCGCTGGCGTTGGCCGCCGGAAAGGGTGGAGCCGTGCTCGCCCACCATGGTGTCGTAGGCCTCTGGCAGTTCCAGGATAAACTCGTGCGCCCCGGCCAGCTTGGCCGCCATGATCACGGTTTCCATGGGCGTGCCGGGATCGATCAGGGCGATGTTCTCGCGGATGGTGCGGTTGAACAGCACGTTCTCCTGCAAAACCACGCCGATCTGGCGGCGCAACGACGAGACATCGGCCAGGGCCAGGTCCATGCCATCAACCAGCACCCGGCCCCGCTCGGGCACATACATGCGCTGCACAAGTTTCGCCAGGGTGCTCTTGCCCGAACCGGAGCGGCCGACAATGCCGATGACCTCACCCGGCCGGATGACCAGGTTGATGCCGCAGAGCACCTCCGAACCATCCGGACGATAGCGGAAGACAACGTGATCAAACTCGATCCGCCCCTGAATGGGCGGCAGGGTGCTCTTGTTGCCCACCGCCTCGGTGCGGGTGTTGAGGATATCACCCAGCCGCTGCATGGAGATACCGACCTGCTGAAAGTCGGTCCACAACTGGGCCAGCCGCATCACCGGCTGGGCCACCTGCCCGGCCAGCATGTTGAAGGCGATCAACTGCCCGACGGAGAGTTCGTTGCCAATCACCAGCCGGGCGCCCAGCCACATGGTCGCCACGGTCACCAGCTTGCCCACCAGGGTCACCCCGCCGCTGGCAAAGACACCGATGGTGGCGGTGCGAAAGCTGGCCGAGATATAGGCGGCCAACTGCCGGTCCCAATGCCGGGTGAGCTGCGGCTCCACCGCCATGGCCTTGACCGTGCCAATGCCCGAGACCGCCTCCACGAGGAAAGCCTGATTCTCCGCGCCACGGTTGAACTTCTCATGCAAGCGACTGCGCAACAGCGGCGTATACAGGGCGGAGAGAATGCCGTAACAGGGCAGCGACACCACCACGATCAAGGTAAGCCAGGCGCTGTAGTACCACATCACCCCCAGGAAGACGAAGGAGAACAGGAGATCGAGCCCCACGGTAACGGCGTTGCCGGTGAGAAAGGCGCGGATGTTTTCCAACTCCCGCACCCTGGCCACCGAATCGCCCACCCGCCGCGCCTCGAAATAGCTCATGGGCAGGGCAAGCAGATGGCGGAAGAGCCGCGCCCCCAATTCCACGTCGATGCGGTTGGTGGTGTGGGCAAAGACATAGCTGCGCAGCGCGGTCAGCACTACATCAAACACCACCACGACCAGCAAGCCCACCGCGATCACATCCAGGGTGGTGAAGCCGCGATGCACCAAAACCTTGTCCATGACCACCTGAAAAAACAACGGTGTGGCCAGGGCAAAAAGCTGGAGCACGAAACTCACCAGCAAGACCTCCAGCAGCAGCTTGCGGTACTTGACCACGGCCGGGATGAACCAGGTGAAATCGAACCGGCTCATTTCCCCGGCCAGGGAGGCGCGGGAGGTGAAAAGGATAAGCTCGCCGCTCCAACGCGCGGCAAAATCAGGCAAGGTCATGGCCGTTGGCCGCCCCACGGCCGGATCGTGGATCAGCGCCTGCTCGCCATCCACCCTGGCGATAATGAAGAAGCGGCCATCCACGCCGATGGCGACGGCGGGCAACGGCGTCCTGGCCAGACGCTCCGGGGCGGCCCGAACCACCTTGGCCTTCAAGCCCAGCTTCTTGGCCGCCAGCAGGATATCGGCCTGGCTGAATTGCCCGCCAGCCTGGTATTCATGGGCCAGTTGCGCACCATCGGCAGCCACGCCATGCAGACGCGCCATCATCACGAGACAGGTGAGACCAGAGTCCACGGGAGCGGACTTTGTAGATGAGTCAGTTGAATT
>MNYK01000058.1 GCA_001873115.1 Desulfobacterales bacterium CG2_30_60_27
GCCAATTGCTGCCAAAGACAAAAGCGAATATTGAATATCGAACCAGGCATGGCGAATCATGAAGTTTGGTCTTTACCAAGGGCAAGGCGGTTCGGAGCTTATTATGAACGTTTGGCAAAATCGCACTCCCTGTTTTCCTTCGACATTCAATATCCCTTGTTCGATATTCTATGCAAAATCCAAACTACACAATTTCAGGCAATTACCGTGAAGTTACTTGGAAGCCTGTTAGGTGAAAAAGGAACAGATTTTGCTGACAGCCTAAACCCCTGAGTTTTTACAAGGAGAAAATTCTTGGCCAGCAAGCGAAAGGGCAGTAGGCAGGATTCCTTCCATGACGACGATGAGCCGCCGCCTCCGGAGAACGAGGCCGAAGCGGCGGAGTCGGGCGGTGACGACCACGAGCCGGACGACGAGCCGGACGACCTGACCCGGATTTTCGACGAACTGGACAACGACTCGGCGGCGGAGCTGCCCGGCGAGGACGAGGTGTTGCCGGCCACGGAGGATGTCCAATTTGAACGGGAGCGCCCGGTCGTCGTCGATCCGGTGAAGGCCTACCTGAAGGAAATGGGCGCCGTGCCTCTCCTCACCTCGGCCCAGGAGGTGGAGATCGCCAAGCGGATCGAGGAAGGGGAAAGGCATATCCAAAACGCCGTGCTCGCCGTGCCGCTGGCCCTGATCACCTTGCAGGAGGCCGCCGCGAAACTGCGGGCCGGCCAGTGCACGATCGTGGAGGTACTTAAAGGGATCGGCGATCAGGAGATCGGGGTCCTTGAGGTGCGGCGAGAGCGTTTTCTCTGGCAGGTGACCCAGGCGGAGCGCATCGAGAAGGAACGGGCCGCCTTTCGTTTTGATCTCTACCACCCGGACCTGCAGTCCGCCGAGGCGGTGAAGACCATGATCCGCATCGAAAGAAACGATCATGCCATTGTCCGTCTCTTTCAGGAGGACTACCTCCAGGCCCGGTTGATCCGGGATATCCTGGCCAGGCTCCAAAAGGTGGCACAGAAACTGGAGGCGAGTCATCCCCGGCAAACCTCCGCGCCGGCCGCGGATTTCCATGGCCTGGACCTGGAACACCTGGGGCATATTTTTACCAGTGTGCGGGCGGGCGAGGCGATCTGCGTCGAGGCCAGGAACCAGTTGATCCGGGCCAACCTCAGGCTGGTGGTGAGCGTGGCCAAGAAATATGCCAACCGCGGCCTGCAACTGCTGGACCTCATCCAGGAGGGCAATATCGGCCTCATGAAGGCGGTGGAAAAGTTCGAATATCGCCGGGGCAACAAGTTCAGCACCTATGCCACCTGGTGGATCAGGCAGTCCATCAACCGGGCCATTGCCGACCAGGGGCGCACCATCCGTATCCCGGTACATGTCATTGAGAGCATCAACCGGCTGCTCCGAGGGGCCAAGGAGTTTGTGCAGGATGTCGGCCGGGAGCCGACCCCCCAGGAACTGGCCGAGCGCCTCGACATGAATCTGGACAAGGTCAGGATGATCATCAAGATTGCCAAGGAACCCATCTCCATCGACACGCCGGTTGGCAGTGATGAGGACAGCTTGCTCGGTGACTTCATCGAGGATCACGACACCGTGCCTCCGGACGAGATGACTATCGCGGATGACATACGCGACAACCTGCGCAAGGTCCTCGCCACCCTGACGCCAAGGGAGGCCATGGTTCTCCAGATGCGTTTCGGCCTGGGCCACCAGACGGATGCCACCCTGGAGGAGGTTGGGGAAAATTTTTCGGTCACCCGCGAGCGGATCCGGCAGATTGAGGCCAAGGCCCTGAAAAAGCTCAAGCATCCAAACCGGCTTAAGCAGTTGGAAAGTTTTTTCCGCGACTGAATCGGCCTCCTGGTCGCCGCGTCTTCTTGAAAAAATAGTTGACACCCCGAGCTGCCGCTCATTAGAATTGCCTCTCTTGCCGCCTGAGCGTGAGCTGGCGATCCGGTTGCCGCCGGGCGGCTACCGAGGGGAGGACGTTGTGCATACCGAGGAACTCCGCGCTTGGCTGGCCTTATCGTTTATCCCGGGTTTGGGGCCGGCGGGCTGCCGGGCACTGGTGGCCCATTGCGGCGGACCAGGCCAGGCGCTGCGGGCCGGCCAGGCGGCCTTGGCCGCGGTCCCGGGGGTACGCCGGGAAGCGCTGGCCGCGCTGGTTGCCCAGGCCCGCGGGCCCTCATGGCGGGAGGCCGACGAGGAGCTGGCGCGGGTCGCGGCCGCCGGTGCCCGCATCCTCGTCTGGGCCGACCCCGACTATCCCGAACTCCTGCGCACTATCCACAACCCGCCGCTCATGCTGTATGTCAAAGGTCGTGCCGACCTGCTGCGGGCGCCCGGCATGGCGGTGGTGGGAGCGCGAGCCGCCTCGGACTATGGCCTGCGGGCGGCCCACCGGCTGGCCGGGCAGATGACCGACCGCGGCCTGGTAATCATCAGCGGCCTGGCCCTGGGGATCGATGCGGCGGCCCATCGCGGCGCCCTGGCGGCCGGCGGCGGCACGGTGGCAGTGCTGGGCAGCGGCGTGGACGTCGCCTATCCCGAACAGAACCGGCCGCTCTACGAGCAGATCGCCAGCCAGGGCGCACTGGTCAGTGAGTATCCCATGGGCACCGCACCCGAGCCCTTCCGTTTTCCGGCCCGCAACCGGATCATCAGCGGTCTCGGCCTGGGGATCCTGGTGGTGGAGGCGGCCCGCCGTTCCGGCTCGCTGATCACCGCCCAACTGGCCCTGGAGCAGGGACGGGAGGTCTTTGCCGTGCCCGGCCGGGTCGATTCGCTGAAGAGCGAGGGCACCCACCGGCTGCTGCAAGAAGGGGCCAAACTGGTGCAAACGGTTGAGGATATTCTGGAGGAGTTGCCCGGCCACGGGGGGCGGCCGGGGCACGGGCCGGTCGTGGCGGCGGCGGCCGAGGCCGTGGACCTGTCCCCGGCAGAAGAGCTCGTCGTCGCCTTTCTGGACGTTTATCCGAAAAATATCGAGGAGATCATCCTGGGCACCGGCTTTTCGGCCCAGCGCGCTGGTGAGCTGCTCATGCTGCTCGAGTTGAAGGGATGCATCACATCCATGCCCGGCAAGCAGTTTCAGAAAAGTGGTTGACAGAGAAGACGGGAAAGGCCATTATCGTTTCCCTTAGTAACTGGCCGCTAGCGGCTAGCTGCCAGCGGCCTTCCATACGAGAACAAGAGCATGTCGCAGTCATTAATCATAGTGGAGTCGCCGGCCAAGGCCCGCACCCTGAGGCGCTATCTGGGCAAGAAATTCCAGGTGGAGGCCTCGGTGGGCCACATCCGCGATCTGCCCGTCAAGACCCTGGGGGTTGACGTGGAGCACAACTTTGCGCCGCAGTACGTCACCATCCGCGGCAAGGGCAAGATCATCGACAAACTTAAGGCGGCGGCCATGCAGGCCGACGAAGTCTACCTGGCCCCCGACCCGGACCGCGAGGGGGAGGCCATCGCCTTCCACATCGCCGAGGTTATCAAGGGGGCCAACAAGCCGACCCACCGGGTGCTCTTCCACGAACTGACCAAGCGCGCCATCCTCGAGGCCATCGAAAATCGCACCGAGCTGAACCACCACCTCTTCGACGCCCAGCAGGCCCGCCGCATTCTCGACCGACTGGTGGGCTATCAGATCTCGCCGCTGCTCTGGGACAAGGTGCGCCGGGGGCTGTCCGCCGGCCGGGTGCAGTCGGTGGCGGTCCGCATGGTCTGTGAGCGCGAGGCGGCCATCGCCGCCTTTGTCAGCGAGGAATACTGGTCCATCGTCACCAGGTTGGAGGGGCCGGAACTGCCGACCTTCGAGGCCCATGTAGAAAAGGTAGCGGGCCAGAAGGCCAAAATAACGAACGAGGCGGAGGCCAGCCAGATCGTCCGGGACCTGCAGGCGGCCGCCTACCAAGTCAGCAAGGTTGATAGAAAGGAAAAGCGGCGGCATCCGGCGCCGCCCTTCATCACCAGCACCATGCAGATGGAGGCCAACCGCAAGCTCCGTTTCTCGGCCAAGAAGACCATGACCCTGGCCCAGAAGCTTTACGAGGGCATCGAACTGGGCGAGGAGGGCCCCACCGGCCTCATCACCTACATGCGTACCGACTCCACCCGCCTGTCCGATGAGGCGGTGACCGGGGTTCGGGAGTACATCACCGCCACCTATGGCAAGGACTACCTGCCGGCCAAGCCCATGGTCTATAAGGCCAGCAAGTCGGCCCAGGGCGCCCACGAGGCCATTCGCCCCACGGACGTGCATCGCACCCCGGCCAGCCTCGCCTCCTATCTGGAAAAGGACATGCTGACCCTCTACACCCTGGTGTGGAAGCGCTTCGTCGCCTGCCAGATGGCCGCGGCCCTCTTTGACCAGACCTCGGCGCAGATTACGGCCGGCGACTACGGCCTTAAGGCGGTGGGCTCGATCATGCGCTTCCTGGGCTTCATGACTCTCTATGTTGAATCGGTGGACGAGACCCCGGGCGAGGATGAGGCCAAGACCGAGGACAAGGATGTGACCCTGCCGCCCTTGCAAAACGGCGACGCCCTGCGCTTGCTTACGGTTGTGCCAAAGCAGCACTTCACCCAACCGCCAGCCCGCTACACGGAGGCCACCCTGGTCAAGGCCCTGGAGGAAAATGGCGTTGGCCGACCCAGCACCTATGCCGCGATCATCTCCACTATCCAGGACAAGGAGTATGTGCGGCTGGAGCAGCGCAAGTTTTCGCCCACCGACCTGGGCAAACTGGTCAACGACCTCTTGGTCCAGCATTTTCCGACCATCATGGATATCGAGTTCACCGCCTCCATGGAACAGAGCCTGGATCAGGTGGAGGAAGGCAAAAAGGAGTGGCTGGAGATCCTGCAGTCTTTTTACGGCCCGTTTTCCGCCACCCTGGAACAGGCCAAAAAGGACATGAAGTCGGTAAAGCGCAGTGCCGAGCCCACTGAACTGAAGTGCCCCGAGTGCGGCGGTGCCCTGGTCATTAAATGGGGCCGGATGGGCGAGTTCCTGGCCTGCGAAAAGTTTCCCGGCTGCAAGCACACCCAGGACTTCCGGCGTACCGAGGCTGGCGGCATTGAGCCCGTGGCCCGGGAAAAGGCCGAGGAGTCCGGCGAGATCTGCGACAAGTGTGGCAAGCCCATGGTCTTCAAACGGGGCAAGTTCGGCCAGTTCCTGGCCTGCTCAGGCTTTCCCGAGTGCAAGAATGTCCGAGCCCAGACCATTGGCGTCGCCTGCCCCCAGGAAGGTTGCGACGGCCAACTGGTTCAGAAGGTCTCCAAGCGGGGCAAGGTGTTCTTCAGTTGCAACCGTTATCCCAAGTGTACCTTTGCCTCCTGGGACAAGCCGGTGAACGAGAAGTGCCCTGATTGCGGTTCCCCGCACCTCTTGGAAAAACATTCCGCCAAGCAGGGCAGCCGCCTGGTCTGCCCGGACAAGCTCTGCGGCTACTTCCGGACGTTGGAGCCGGTCGAGCCTTAGAAATTCCTATAGGTTTTCCCCCTTGCTGCCGATATAGTGAATACTCCACCGGCTAAAGCCGGTGGCTTCGGGTAACAGC
>MNYK01000082.1 GCA_001873115.1 Desulfobacterales bacterium CG2_30_60_27
ATAGGCAAGGATGCCTTCACGATGATTATCCAAAGTGTCCGCAAAGTGGTCGAGCATCTTGATTCCGGAACTTCTAGCGCGTGCGATCCAGTCGTCCATGAAAACAGCAGCAGTGCTTTTATTCATCTGCTGCCATAATTGACGGAGGTCTTCTTTTAGATAGTAGGCGGTTGCCAACGGCTTGTTGATCTGCAAGGCCTCATCAAGTCGTTGCCGTTCGTCCTTCTCTTCTTTCAGGTTTTCAGGATTCTTCAGCAGAAGCCACCGGGTGCCCTTGAGGATATCCCGGTCGGCTTCGAGAGCCTCTCGCTGAAGATCCCGGCGCAACTCGGAGAGCTTGTCATTGAACATCTTGACGATATGAAAATGGTCAAAGACGATGGTGGCGTCGGGAAGGTGCGTTGAAACCGCTGAAATATACGATGGCGACATATCCATGGCACTTGGACCTGGTTACTAAAGAGGAGTTGCAATCGCTGATAGACGAAACCAACGTCTGTATGTTTGGCATTAACCAGGATGAGCGGAAGCAGCTTTTCGACAACCTTCGTAAGTCCTATGAGGATTACCTTGACGTACCTGCCTATTTCCGAAAAGGTAGGAAGCCATTGGGCGGACAAGTTCCCCCATGCCCTGAATGACACTGGTAACCATAACCCACCCACGGGAGCCCCCTTTTGTAGGGCGTTAACCGGAACACCCGGCAATTTGCAGAATTCCACAACCATCAAATCTGTGCAGGCGCCGCGTTAGATTGCCTTAAAGGTCAGCAAAGCTGCCAAGGCCGATGGTCAATGACCACCGCGAGAAGTCACCTTCCCGATTCGCCCCCATTTAAATCAGCGTGGGACTGTTCACCGCTGCCATCCCGCGGTACTTCTGTACCGGACAGGGATGGAAAAAAGCAGATTCACCATAAAAGGTCGGCTCTGCGGGCCGATTCCGTGTGTCAAAAGACAAAGGGGGTGAGCATCGTGCGGGCGGGACAAGCCGTGGAGCATGAAAGTCTCTGTTTCGTGCCCCGGGGGGTGCCGGGACAAGATCACTCCTGACCCCCTCGCCTCACCAGTAACAAACCGCCGGTCGGGCCATTGGCAACTAGGCTCTTGGGAGTTTTGCCTCGCCAGCTATGGCAGGGTGGTTGTTGGGCAGCAGGGCGCCGCTCCACAGGCCCGTGAAGAAGTGGCGGGCATTGGCACCCAGCGACTTGGTCCGGTAGCCGCCTTCCTGTACCACCACGGTGGGGAGCTGCAAGGCGCCGATCATCCGACCGTTTTTCTCAAAATCCTCCGGGATGAGCGACCAGGTGCCGGTCGGGTCGCCCTTGGCCGTGTCGAGTCCCAACGCCACCACCAGAAAGCGCGGCCGGAATTTTTTGATGCGGTTCAGGGCCCATCCCAAGGTATTACTGTAGCCATGGCCGTCCAACTCTTCCGTCCTGGGGTAGTTGCGATTGTAGCCAAGCCCCGCACCTTCGCCCCGCTCTTCGACAAAGCCGGAGAAATAGGGGGTAGGCAAAGCTCGGGTGGCCGTGAATGGAGAGGGTGAAGACATCGGCGCGCTTATAGAAGATCTCCTGGGTGCCGTTGCCGTGGTGGTAGTCGATGTCCAGCACCGCCACGCGCCCCAGGCGGCTCAGGAAATCGGCGGCAATAGCGCTGGAGTTGAAGTAGCAGAAGCCGCCGAAAACCCGGCTTTCGGCATGATGGCCCGGCGGCCGCACCAGGGCGTAGGCGAGGCGGTAGCCTTCGAGTAGTTGCGAGGCGGCGGTGAGGGCGCAGTCCACCGCGCCCCTGGCGGCAAGGTAGGCGTTGCGGTTGAGGGGGGTGAAGGTGTCGATGCAGTAGTAGCCGGCCCGCACCAGCAGGTCCTTGGGCGGCCGGGCGGTATTGCGGATGGGAAAGACGTAGGGGTAGACCGACTTGCCCGGTTCGATCCGGCTGCAGACCTTTTTGAGGTATTCCACAAAGTCACGGTCGTGCACCGCCTTGATGTGCCGTTCGGGAAAGTGGCGGGCCGGCATGCGGTCGAAGAGACCGGTGGGGGCAATGCCCTTGAGGATGGTGGGAATGCGCACTGGCGCCTCCACATAACCGCGCTCGCGGACGTGGTGGATGTCGTGGCCCTCGTTGACCACCAAGGCGATCAGTTTTTCCAGTGACTTGATGGGCTGCACCCGGACCGGCTCGGTTTTAAGGTAGCGGGGCGGCCGCAGCCGGGTGGGATCGTCGTGGAAGGAGTCCACCACCATGTCGATATAGCCGGGCGGGCAGGTCTTGCCGTATTTGCGGGTCAGGATGGCGTAGACGATCCGCTGCACCGTTTCCCGGCCCAGCGGCTTGGCCGAGCCGAGATCATCGAAGAGCAGATAGGGCGGACAGTCTTCGCCGGGCTTAAGCGGCGTTTCGTAAGCGGTGTTGATTACCGGGCGGGTGCCGTAACGCTCATAGAAGCGCAAACGCGCCCGGTTTTGCTTGACCAGGGCCAGGTCGCGGCAGAGGCGGGGATCATCAGGCAGGCACTCCATGAAGATACCGATTGTTTCGAGGAGGCGGCCCTCATCCCGCACCCGCCCGTACAGCGCGCCGCCGGTGCCGCCGGCGGTGGCGCCCGGTCGCACCGAGATGAAATCGAGATAGCAGAAATCCAGGTCCGGCGCGTGGTTGAGCAGGGCAAAGCCCTGGACCTGACGGCGCAACCCCTCGGCCACGAAGAGGATGGTGCGGAACCGGTACTTGAACGGGTTGGCAAGCTTCTGGGGCAGGCTGGCGATCTCGCGTTCCGGCAGTGCCCCAAACTGGCGCCTAAGGATTTCCTGCACCTCGCTGATGGCGGCGCGGTCGATGTCGAGGCTGTTGTCATGAACGCGGCGGATGAGGAACAGAGTCAGACCTCCTTCTGCTCTTGGCCCGGGTGTATGGTGGTGACTTGGCAGTCGGCCCGGCCATTCGCCAGGATGATCTCCAACGATTCCCCCAGGGTTAATTGCTGGGCCGAGCGCACCAGGCGACCGTCCGTCTGACGGGCGATGGCGTAGCCGCGGCCAAGCACGGCCAGGGGGCTTACCGCGTCCAGCAGGGAGGCGGCCTGGCCGAGGCTGGCTCGGCGTTGCTGCACCGCGTTGAGCATGGCGTGTTCTAAGCGGCCTTCGAGTTGCCGGAGCAGCTTCTGGTGATGGCTGAGGCGCTGGGCCGGGTTCTGGGCCGCCAGTCGGGTGACGGCTCGCTGGAGGCGCGTCCGCAGGGTGGCGGTGCGGTTGGTCAGGGCATACACCATGGCGGACTGGGTGTAATCGAGGCGCAGCAAATGATGCTGGAGCAGGGCGGTGGGGTCGCTGAGCAGCCGACGGTGGAAGGCGACCCGACGGCGCAGATCATCCATGGTGGAGCGGGAGGCATTGGCCAGTCGCCTGGTCAGTTGACCTACCTTGTTCTGTAACTGTCGCCGGTCGGGCAGCACCGCCTCGGCCGCCGCGGTGGGGGTCGGCGCCCGGCAGTCGGCCACAAAATCGGTGATGGTGAAATCCACCTCGTGGCCGATGGCGGAAACCACGGGGATCTCCGAGGCGGTAATGGCCCGGGCCACCCGTTCCTCGTTAAAGGCCCAGAGGTCCTCCAGGGAGCCGCCGCCGCGGCAGAGGATGAGCACCTGGCAGGATTGCCGCTCGTTCATGAGCCTGATGGCCTCGACGATCTCCCCGGCCGCCTCGGCGCCCTGGACTTTCACCGGCATGATTTCCACGGGCACGGCGGGAAAGCGATCATTGGCCATGCGGAGGAAGTCGTGCACCGCGGCCCCGTTAGGCGAAGTGATTAGTCCGATGCGTTCTGGCAGAAAGGGCAGGGGCCTTTTGCGGGCCGCGGCAAACAGCCCCTCCTCGGCCAGCCTGGTTTTGAGACGCTCGAAGGCGTACTGCAGGGGCCCGGCACCCTGAAAATCGACAAAATCCACCAATAACTGGTACTCACCGCGCTGTTCGTAGACCGTGATCCGGCCGGCGCACACCACCTGCTGGCCGTCCTTCAGGGGTTGTTGCAGGTAGCGCTGTTGCTGTTTGAAGAGCACGGCCCGCAACTGGGCCTGGTCGTCCTTCAGGGTGAAGTAGCTGTGGCCGGAGAAGGGGGCGCGGAGATTGGAGATCTCCCCGCGCACCGAGGCAAAGGGATACTGGGTTTCCAGCAGACCGCGGATGGAGCGGGTCAGTTCCGTAACCGACTGGACCGGCGCGGAGTATCGGCCGGCGGGAGGGGTGGCTTGTTTCATGATAGGTCCAAGATGTCCTATAGGTCCTATATGTCCCATGCGACTTATAGGACATATAGAACCTATGCCCTGCCGCCAGGGCATAAAAAAACGCGGATGCTTTTTTCCCCTGTTGTTAGTATAGTCAACTCCTACTTTACCATGAAGTTGCAACGCGGCCCGGAAAAAGTGAACGGCCCGCAGGCTGAGACAAGTAAACGAGCAAGGACAAGCCCATGACCGACGATACCAGCAGAATCCCGTTACAGGAACGCCCGTACAATCCGCACCCCGGCATTCTGGAACAACTCAATCTGCCGCCAAAGGCCATCGCCTATCTCCGCGAAAATGCCAGGAACTTGCAGGTCGGCGCGGTTGGCGTGCTGGTTGTGGCGCTGGCGGTGTTTGCCTTTAATTCTTACCGGGAGGCGCAAAGGGAAAAGTCCTACACCCTCCTGTATCAGGCCGTACAGACCACGACCGCCAGTGAACGGCAGGCCAGGCTGCAAGAGGTCGTCGCCAGTTATCCGCGGACAAACGCCAGCCTCTGGGCGCAACTGGAGATTGCTCATGCCGACCGTCAGGCTAATAAGCTGGACGAGGCCTTGGCCGGTTATGGCCGGGTGTACGATCGCCTGGCTAAGGACAGCCCCCTGGCCCCCTTGGTGCTGCTTGCCCTGGGGCAGACCAATGAAGTGAAGGGTGATCTGGATAAGGCCTTGTCGTTTTATGAAAAGGTGGCCAGCCTCCCTGGTTTTACCTTGCTTGGCAAGACCGGCCTGGCCAGGGTGCATGTCGAGCGGCAGCAATGGGCGGAGGCCCGGGCAATCTATGAGGGCCTGCAGGCCGATGTGGAAATCCCGGAGTCCGACAAGGCCTGGATCGCCATCAAACTGGCGGGCTTGACCGAAGCTGGCGCCAAGCCGTAGAACGGGCCGAGGCGTCATGGACCTCATAGAGTCCCCGTCCGCCATGACTTCCTGGGCCAGGGACCAGGCCCGGGCCGGGAAAATCATCGCCCTGGTGCCGACCATGGGCGCCTTCCATGAGGGCCATCTGTGCCTCATGCGGCATGCGGCCGGGTTGGCCGACCGGGTGGTGGTGAGCCTGTTTGTTAACCCTTTGCAATTTGGTCCCCGGGAAGATCTGGCCCGGTATCCCCGCAATCTGCCCCGCGACCTGGAACTGGCGGCCGGGGCCAAAGTGGATTTGGTCTTTGCCCCGGCGGTGGACGCCATGTATCCACAGGGCAGCCTCACCCGGGTGCAGGTGGCGGAACTGACCGACACCCTCTGTGGCGCCAGGCGGCCCGGCCATTTTGACGGCGTCACCACCGTGGTGGCCAAGCTGTTTAATATCGTCGGTCCCCAGGTCGCCGTGTTTGGCCGCAAGGACTTGCAGCAACTGGCCGTCATCCGGCGGCTGACCTTGGACCTGAACTGGGCGGTTGAGATCATCGGCCATCCCATTGTCCGCGAGGCCGACGGCTTGGCCATGAGTTCACGCAATATCTATCTGACGCCGGCCGGGCGTTGTTCGGCCCTGGCCCTGCATCGCGTCATCAACTTTGCCCGGCAGCGCGCCGCAACCGGTGAGGCCGACGCGGCCGCCTTGACCGCCGAGGTGCGGGCCCGGCTGCTTATGGACCCGGCGGTGCGGGTTGATTATGTGAGTATCGTGCACCAGCACCGCCTCGTGGCCACCCCCATCCTGACTCGCGACAGCGTGCTGGCCCTGGCCGTCTTTATCGGCACTACGCGTCTTATTGACAATGGCCTCCTGCTTACGGAGGAGTAATCGGGAAAAACAATGCTGCAATCCATGCTCAAAGCCAAGCTGCACCGGGCGAAGGTCACTGACGCCAATCTTAAATATGAGGGCAGCATCACCATTGATCGGCGTCTCATGGATGCCGTGGGCCTGCTGCCTTTTGAAAAGGTCAAGATTTACAACATCAACAACGGCGAACGCTTCGACACCTATGTCATTGAAGGGCCGGCCGACTCAGGGACCATTGCCTTGAACGGCGCAGCGGCCCGCAAGGGGTTGATCGACGACCTGATCATCATCGTCAGCTATGCCCTCTATGGCCCCGAGGAAATGGCTGCTTACGCCCCTAACATCGTTGTCCTGGACGAAAAGAATCGCATTAAATCCCGTCCCTGAAATATCCCTGTCAATGGGGGCGCCTGCACAGGAATCTATGTATCTTGTCGTCGCGGCTACTGAGATGGAGATGCAGCCCCTGCGTGCGGCGTTGGGGGAGGGGTTGGCGGTCTGCCTGGTAACCGGGCTTGGTCCGCTGGAGACCGCCCTGACCCTTACCCGGTCTCTGGAACAGGGTGAGGCAGACTTTGCCGGCGTTGTGAATTTCGGCGTTGCCGGCGCTTACCTCGGCACGGTTGTGCATCTGCTGGATATCTGTCTGGCCGTCACTGAAAACCTTGGCGATCTCGGCATTTGCGCGGGGAATGAAACCCGCGCCTTCCCATTGGACCGGTTGTCGGTGCCCATCTCCTGGGTGTTGGACCAGACCCTGCTGTCCCGGGCGCGTGCTATTCTGGCTGCCCATGGTGTTGCTTTTAAGGAAGGGAATTTTGTTACGGTGAGCGGCGTTTCCGGCACCGAGGAACGTGGCGTCTTCCTGCGGGACCGTTTTGCCGCCATCTGCGAGAACATGGAGGGGGCGGCCGTGGCCCGGGTGTGCGCAGCCTATGGTTTGCCACTCCTTGAGATTCGCTGTGTCAGCAACCTGGTGGAGGACCGTGATCCGGGGCTCTGGCGATTGGCCGAGGCATGCCACCTGGGTGGCGTGAAGGTCGCCGCCATGATTAATGAACTTTCCAAGGCAGACTGAGCAGAGGAGATTGCCATGGCCACTGCGGAGCATGTCCTTTCCCTCGGGTTCTCCCCCTGTCCGAACGACACCTTCATCTTCCACGCCCTGGTTACAGGCACCATTGATACTGCCCCTTTAAGTTTTGCGCCACCGGTTCTGGAAGACGTGGAGACCCTTAACCGCTGGGTCCTGGCGGGACGGTTCGACGTCAGCAAGGTGTCGATGCACGCCCTGGGTTATCTGCTCGACAACTATGTGTTGCTAAACGCCGGCGCCGCCCTGGGCCGGGGCTGCGGCCCCCTGCTGGTCGCTGCCCGGCCGTTGTCATCGTCTGACTTGCATGATCTGCGAGTCGCCATTCCCGGCCAGTACACCACCGCCGCCATGCTGCTGCGGCTTTACGCCTCTCGGCTTGGCGCTACCGTGGCCATGCCCTTTCATCGGATCATGGACGCGGTAACCAGCGGCGAGGTCGATGCCGGGGTCATCATCCACGAAGGCCGTTTCACCTACCAGCGCCATGGCTTACAGTGTATCCAAGACCTTGGCGCCTGGTGGGAGGAGGAAACCGGCCATCCTATCCCCCTTGGCGGTATTGTGGCCCGCCGCAGCCTGGGTACAGAGGTGCTGTGTCAGGTGGAAGACGCCATCCGCGCCAGCGTCCGGGCGGCCGTTGCTATGCCCGCTGCCAGCCGGGCCTATGTGAAATGTCATGCCCAGGAACTGGAGGATGAAGTGGTGGCGGCGCATATCAAGTTATACGTCAACCACTTCTCCGAAGATCTTGGCCCCAGCGGCCAGGCCGCCATCACCGAATTTCTGAACCGCGGCCACGCGGCCGGGCTTTTTGCCGCGCCAACGAGCGCTGGCGTCTTTTTGACGAGTGGACTTTGATCCGTGATTGTCCTGAGTCCAGACCCCTGGAGCTACCTAACTGCAAAGAACAGGAGCGCTAGGAATATACTTGGCCTCTCGGATTGCTCTGAAATAATGCAGTAAGGCTGAAATAGTTAGTGAACTAATGAACAATGGACGTCCAGGGAATGTTCCCGTCTACCCTGATCACAGATCATCTCTGAATAGGAAATGATAAAATGAAGAAGAAACAACCAAACCATCTATCAAAATTTGTGGATTTAAAACCCTACTGCACTTTTTGTGGCTCAGAGGTCGGCCAGATAAGCGAGCGTACAAACGAAAAGTCAAATGCAATTTACGATTGCCCAAAATGTAGTCGATACTATTGCGACCAATGTAGCTACACGAAGGATGGCCTTCAGTTCTGTCTGCGGTGCGACAGTAAAATCGAAAAAGTGATGTAACATTATATTTAATTTTTAAGATGTGACCCTTCGCATCAGTGCCAGCAATTTAAGCCTGCTGGAAAATGGCAGGGTGGGGATCGGCAAAAGGCGCGTCGAGTAACTCGCCAAGGCCTTTGATGTTCATCCCGCCATCATCATGTTCCCGGAGTATGAGGCCAAGGGAATCCAAAAGGCGGCCTGACTTGGGGGGCTCAGAGGGACTCCGAGGGGGCGTTGCTGTTTTAGAGTCAACCGCCAGGGAACCAATTGGTAAATCGGGCCGGGGCATGACTAAAGGGTACGATCTTTTTTTCAACCTTCCGCGGGCAAGGCGTAGCCCGGTTTGTTTGGCGCTGACCGGGCGCGGTGGACTATATACAGCAGAATCAGGGTTGACAACCTCACGGCCATTACTCTATATTTGTAATCTTTTTGTTCAGTTGGGGGTCAGCGTCGCCCTCGAGTCGCTCGTGCGGCGTCCGGGCGCGGGCGATGGCTCTTCGAGGATGAGCAAGCTTATAATCCAGAGGCAGGAAGGCATATGAAAATCACAGGTGCGCAGGCATTGATGCAATGCATTGAAGAACAGAATGTGAAGGTGATCTTCGGTTTTCCCGGGGGCGCGGTCATCGACATTTACGAAGCCCTGATGAAGAACGATAAGCTGACCCACGTTTTGGTCCGGCATGAGCAGGCCGCCATTCACGCCGCCGATGCCTATGCCCGGGTGATCGGCGACGTGGGCGTCGCCCTGGTCACCTCCGGGCCGGGCGCCACCAATACGGTGACCGGGATTGCCTCGGCCTATGCCGATTCCATCCCCATCGTGGTCTTCACCGGCAATGTGCCCACCGCCCTGATCGGCAACGACGCCTTTCAGGAGGTGGATATCGTCGGCATCACCCGGCCCTGCACCAAGCATAATTATCTGGTGAAGAACCCGGACGAGCTGGTGGCCACCATCAGGGAGGCCTTCCATATCGCCAGGAGCGGCCGGCCCGGCCCGGTACTGGTTGATCTGCCCAAGGACGTGGTCAACGCCATGGTGACCTTTCCGGAGTTCAAGCCGGTGCGGATGCGGACCTACCGGCCGACCTACGAGCCCCATCCCGGTCAGATCGACAAGGCCTGCCGCGCCATGCTGAAGGCCAAAAAACCGGTGCTCTACGTGGGCGGCGGGGTAATCGCCGCCAAGGCCCACGAGGAACTAACCGCCCTGGCCCGCAAGCTGCATATCCCGGTGACCATGACCCTCATGGGGTTGGGGGGGTTTCCGGGCACCGACCCGTTGTCCATGGGTATGCTCGGCATGCACGGCACCTATTTCGCCAACATGGCGGTGGCCAAGAGCGATTTGCTCATCGCCGTGGGCGCCCGTTTCGACGACCGGGTGACCGGCCGGGTGGATGCCTTTGCGCCCAACGCCAAGATCATCCATGTGGACATCGATCCCACCTCCATTGGTAAGAATGTCGCGGTCGATATCCCCATCGTGGCCGACTGCCAGCATGCCCTGACCGCCATGAACGCCTGGTTCGACCGGCACGAGGAGTTCAGCGAGCAGGCCGCGGCCGAGCAGCACGAGGCCTGGCTGGATGAAATTCGCGCCTGGAAAAACAAGCACCCTCTGGGCTATATCGAGGAAACCGACATCATCAAACCGCAGTTCGTGGTGCAGAAGCTGCATGAACTTACCGGCGGTGACGCCATTATTTCCACCGAGGTGGGCCAGAATCAGATGTGGGCCGCCCAGTTCTATCACTTCAACAAGCCGCGCCACTTTCTGACCTCCGGCGGGTTGGGGGTGATGGGCTACGGTTTCCCGGCGGCCATTGGCGCCCAGATGGCCGCCCCGGGCCACACCGTCATCGACATTGCTGGCGACGGCTCCTTGCAGATGAACATCCAGGAACTGGCCACGGCCCGGCAGTATAAGTTGCCGGTGAAGATTGCCCTTTTGAACAATAGTTTTCTGGGCATGGTCCGCCAATGGCAGGAACTTTTCTATGACAAGCACTATTCCCACACCGATATTCATGTGGCGCCAGACTTTGTCCTCCTGGCCCAGGCTTACGGCGCCGTCGGCCTGCGGGCCACCAAGCCCAGCGAGGTGGAACCGGTGATCCGGGAGGCCCTGGCCACGGATAACACCGTGCTCATGGATTTTGTCATTTCCCGCGAGGAAGGGGTCTATCCCATGGTGCCGGCCGGCAAGGCGACCACCGAGATGCTCCTGGTCTAGCCGCGGGCCGCGGCCCCTTGTGGCTCGGTTCATTACAATGCGTTACGCTCCGGGATTGCCCGCCGGGGTTACTGAGAAAGGATAGGGGAACATTATGAAACATACCATTTCAGTCTTGCTGCAGAACAAGCCGGGGGTTCTGTCCCGGGTGACCGGGCTCTTCAGTGGACGGGGATTCAATATCGAGAGTCTGTGCGTGGCCCAAACCCTGGATCCCGAGGTTTCCTGTCTCACCCTGGTCACCGATGGCGAGGACAAGATCATCGAGCAGATCACCAAACAGCTCCATAAGCTCATCGACGTGATCAAGGTCACTGATATGGGGGAACTGGATTATGTGGAGCGGGAAATGGTCATCATTCGAGTCAAGGCCGAGGCCGAGACCCGGGCCGAGATCCTGCGGGTCGTTGATATCTTCCGGGGCAAGGTGGTGGACGTCAGCCCCAAGAGCTATGCCGTGGAACTCACCGGCTCGAGCACTAAGTTACAGGCGGTAATCGATATCCTCCGGCCCATCGGTATCCAGGAAATCGTCCGTACCGGCAAGATTGCCATGGCCAGGGCAAAGAAGGTGTAAACGGCCGGCGCCGGCTGCATGGGCGGCGTGGCCAAGGGGGTGACAAGGAAGGGCGGTTCGCACCGCTCTTTTTTGCTGTTAAAGGCCTGGTTGGAGAATGCTGTGGATCCAATGATCGAAAGACACATCCCCGTGGCCCGGGAGGGGTACCCCTTCATCGGGTTGGCGGCCTATGTCGCGCTGTTGACGGCCATTCTGGGCTACGACCTGCTGGCGCTTGCCGCCCTTTTCTGCACGGCCTTTTTCCTCTATTTTTTTCGTGACCCCCAGCGGGTGATTCCCGACGAAGAGGATGTGCTGGTCGCCCCGGCCGATGGCCGTGTCATTCTGATCGAGAAGGTGTTCGACGACCGGTTTGTCAAAGAGCATGTGTACAAGGTCAGCATCTTCATGAACGTCTTTAACGTGCATGTCAACCGGGCGCCTTGCGCCGGCAGGGTGGAACGGGTCCGCTATGCGGCCGGCCGTTTTTACGCCGCCAACACCCAGCGGGGCGCCCTGGAGAATGAATTCTGCGCCCTGATCATGACCACCCCGGCCAAGCGCAAGCTGGCGGTGGTGCAGGTGGCCGGGCTGGTCGCCCGGCGCATCGTCTGCTGGGCCGCCAAGGGTGACACCCTGGCCAAGGGACAGCGCTTCGGCCTCATCCGTTTCGGTTCCAGGGTCGATCTCTACCTGCCCCAGCATGTCCAGCTTGAGGTCAGCGTGGGGCAAAAGGTGCGGGCCGGGGAAAGCGTGCTTGGGTATCTGCCGGCTTGAGGAATAGAAGCTGAAAGCTCAAGGCACAAGGCTCAAGGCAAAGAGGGCGAAACACATAGGTCCCATAGGTCCTATAAGTCCTATAGGTCTAAGCTAAGGGCTCATCCGGGAGCAGGAGAGCTGACCGTTGAACACCAAGGAGAAAGCATGGTCGAAAGTCTTGAGTCTGACATGAAACATGAATTTGACGACAAGGGTCCGGATGGGCCAAAGGGTAAGATCTTTATCCTGCCCAGTGTGCTGACCACCTTCAGTCTGTTCAGTGGCTTTTATGCTATTGTCTCCGCCGTTAAACTCGATTTCTATCATTCGGCCGTGGCCATCATGATCGCCGCCCTCTTTGACGGCCTGGACGGCCGGGTGGCCCGAATGACCGGCACCACCAGCCATTTCGGCATGGAATACGACTCCCTCTCCGATCTGGTTGCCTTTGGCGTGGCGCCGGCCATGCTGGCCTTTCAGTGGACCCTGAAGCCTTACGGCCGCCTTGGCTGGCTGGCGGCCTTTCTCTATGTCGCCACCACGGCCCTGCGACTGGCGCGTTTCAACAGTCAGGACGTCAGCACGGCCAAGAAGACCTTTACCGGCCTGCCATGCCCGGCGGCGGCCTGCATGCTCGCCACCTCCCTGCTGTTCTATCTTTTTCTGGAGGAAAACGGCCTGGGTCGTTATACGGATTTCCTGTTCCAGGTTAAGGACTTTGGTATGCTCCTGTTGGTCTATCTGCTCTCCTTTCTCATGGTGAGTTCCTTCCAGTACTTGAGTTTCAAGCACCCGGAAACCAACCGGGCCAGGGCCTTTCATTTTTTGGTGGTCATGGTGCTCTTTGTGATGGTGGTTGCCACCGAACCGCAGGTCACCCTTTTCGTCCTGGGTCTCGTCTATATCCTTTCGGCCCCTTTTGCCAGCGCCTACCGGGTGCTGGGCCATCGGCGGCAGGGCAAGAAGCTGGAAAAGCCGGCGTGAGTTTACGTCCGGCCCTCTGATCGGGGCGGGCCCGCTTGGGAGAGAGACGCATGTCAGACAAGATCTTCATATTCGACACCACCTTGCGGGACGGCGAACAGTCGCCCGGCGCCAGCATGAACATGCAGGAAAAGTTCCGGCTGGCCCAGCAATTGGTGAAATTGCGGGTCGATGTCATCGAGGCCGGTTTTCCCGTGGCCTCCAAGGGTGATTTCGACTGCGTCAAGAATATTGCCGATAACCTGGTTGGTGTGCAGGTGGCCGGCCTGGCCCGTTGCAATCGGCAGGATATTGAAACGGCCTGGGAGGCCCTCAAGGGTGGCGAGAACCCGCGGATCCACACCTTCCTGGCCACCTCGGACATCCATATGCAGCACAAGCTGCGCATGAGCCGCGACCAGGTGCTCGAGCTGGCCGTGGAGTCGGTGAAGTTCGCGGCCGGCTTCACCGGTAACGTCGAGTTCTCCGCCGAGGACGCCTCCCGCAGCGATTTGGACTTTGTCTGCCAGGTGTTTACGGCGGTGATCGAGGCCGGCGCCAAGGTGCTGAACTTCCCAGACACCACCGGCTATGCCCTGCCCGACGAGTACGGCGAGCAGATTCGCTATCTCATGGCCCACATCCCCAATATCCACCGGGCCATGCTCTCGGTGCACTGCCACAACGATCTTGGCCTGGCCGTGGCCAACTCCCTGGCCGCCATCAAGGCTGGCGCCCGGCAGGTGGAGTGCACGATGAACGGTCTGGGCGAGCGGGCCGGCAACACGGCCTTGGAGGAGGTGGTCATGGCGGTCCGCACCCGGGCCGCCCTGATGAGGGTCCACACCGACGTGGTCACCGAGCAGATTTACCCGACCAGTCGGATGGTGAGCACCATCACCGGCATGCCGGTGCAGCCCAACAAGGCCATTGTCGGCGCCAACGCCTTTGCTCACGAATCCGGCATCCATCAGGACGGCATGCTGAAGGAGCGCTCCACCTACGAGATTATGAATCCCAAGGATATCGGTCTGTCCAAGGGCAATCTGGTGCTGGGCAAGCATTCAGGCCGCCACGCCCTGAAGGACCGGGTCGAAACCCTGGGCTACACCCTCTCGGACGATGAGCTCGGCCGGGTCTTCGAACGCTTCAAGGCCCTGGCCGACCGCAAGAAGGAGATGTTCGACGAGGATCTGGAGGCCATTCTCATGGACGAGGTGCTGCGCATCTCCGAGACCTACCAGCTCCTCTCCCTGGGGGTCATGAGCGGCTCCCGGACCCTGCCCACCGCCGCGGTGCAGCTTTTGATCAATGGCCAGGCAATGGAGGCCTCGGCCATCGGCGTGGGGCCCATTGACGCTTGTTTCCGGGCCATTGCCCGGCTCACCGAAACCCGGAGCAAGCTCCTCTATTTTGCGGTGAGCTCGATCACCGGCGGCACCGACGCCCAGGGCGAGGTCATGGTGCGGATCGAGGACCATGGCAAGGTGGTGGTTGGCCAGGGCGCGGACCCGGATATCATCACCGCCGCGGCCAAGGCGTACCTGAACGGCCTTAATCGGCTTGTTTATCTGAAGAAGGAAATTGCGAAGCCCTTGGAACAGGAGGCCTCATGAGGGGGCGTCTTGTTGTTTCTCTCCAATAATCTCCATTTTTGACAAGGAACCAAGATAATGGCAAAGACATATAAGATCGCCGTCATGCCGGGCGATGGCACTGGGCCGGAAGTGGTTAACGAGGGGATCAAGGTCCTGCAGGCCGCGGCCAAAAAGTTTGATTTTAACTTGGAGTTGACTCATTTTGATTACGGTGGTGACCGCTATCTCGCCACTGGCGAGGTGTTGCCCGCCAACGCGGTGGCCGAACTTTCCAAGCACGACGCCATTTTTCTGGGCGCCATCGGCCATCCCAAGGTCAAACCCGGCATCCTGGAGAAGGGCATTTTGCTGGCCCTGCGTTTTGCGCTCGACCAGTATATCAATCTGCGACCGGTGATTCTCTATCCTAATGTGGAAACCCCATTGAAGGGCAAGGGGCCGGCGGACATAGATTTCGTGGTGGTGCGGGAAAACACCGAGGGTCTCTACGTCGGTGCCGGCGGCGTCCTAAAGAAGGGCACCCCGGATGAGGTGGCGATCCAGGAATCCATTAACACCCGCAAGGGCGTGGAGCGCTGCATCCGCTTCGCCTTTGATTTCGCCCGCAAGCGTAACAAGCGCAAGAAGGTGACCCTGTGCGGTAAGACAAATGTCCTGACCTTTGCCTTCGACCTCTGGGAGCGTGCCTTCTATGAGGTGGCCAAGGAATACCCGGATATTGCCACGGATTACGCCCACGTCGACGCCACCTGCATGTGGATGGTGAAGAACCCGGAGTGGTTCGACGTCATTGTCACCGACAATCTGTTCGGCGATATCATTACCGACCTGGGCGCCATGATCCAGGGCGGCATGGGCATTGCCGCCGGCGGCAACATCAACCCGGTGGGGGTTTCCATGTTCGAGCCCATTGGCGGCTCGGCGCCCAAGTACACGGGCAAGAATGTCATCAACCCCCTGGCCGCCATCGGCGCCGGTCAGATGATGCTCGATTACCTGGGTGAAACCAAGGCGGCCCAGGCCATTGAACTGGCCATCCGTAAGGTGGTGGCCGAGAAGATGCAGAGCATGTCGGCCGGCAAGATGGGCTATGGCACCAAGGAAGTAGGGGATTTGGTCGTTGCGGCGGTGTAAAGCCAGCGGCTAGCAGCTAGCGGCTAGCATTGCGTTCAATCAAGGATGAGATCATGAGTGAGCAGAGACGATATAATGTTGCGGTGGCCGGGGCCACCGGCGCGGTGGGCGGAGCCATGCTGGACGTGCTGGCGCGTCGGGATTTTCCGGTGGCGGAGCTGCGGCTGCTGGCCTCGGAGCGGTCGGTGGGTAAGAAGCTGGTCTTCAAGGGAGAGGAGATTGCCGTTCAGCAGCTAACCCGGGATTCCTTCGCCGGCATTGATGTGGCCCTCTTTTCCGCCGGGGCCTCCCGCTCCCTGGAGTTTGCGCCGGCGGCCGCGGCGGCGGGCGCCGTGGTGGTGGACAATTCCAGCGCCTTTCGCATGGATCCGGAGATCCCCCTGGTGGTCCCCGAGGTCAATAGCCACGCCATTGCCCAATATACCAAGCGGGGCATCATCGCCAACCCCAACTGCTCCACCATCCAGATGGTGGTAGCCCTTAAACCGATCCATGACCGGGTGGGTATCAAACGGTTGGTGATCTCCACCTATCAGGCGGTGTCGGGCACCGGTGCCAAGGCCATCATGGAATTGCGTCAGCAGGTAGAGGATTATGTCGCCGGCCGGCCCATGCAGCACGCGGTCTACCCTCACCAGATCGCCTTCAACTGCCTGCCGCAGATCGATGTCTTCCTGGAGAACGGTTACACCAAGGAAGAGATGAAGATGGTCAACGAGACCAGGAAGATCTTCGAGGACCAGACCATCGGCGTCACCGCCACCACGGTGCGGGTGCCGGTGTTTTATGGCCATTCCGAGGCCGTGAACATCGAGACCAGGAAGAAGATCACGGCGGCCGAGGTGCGGGCCTTGCTGGCCAACGCCCCCGGGGTTGAGCTGGTGGATGAGCCGGCCAAGGGACGCTACCCGATGGTCATTGACTGCGAAGGTCGTTTTGAGACCATGGTGGGTCGCATCCGCGAGGACGAGTCCATTGCCAACGGCATCAACCTCTGGGTGGTTTCCGACAACATCCTGAAAGGCGCGGCCTTGAACGCCGTGCAGATTGCCGAGGTGCTGATCCGGGAATATCTGTAGGCCCGGGGAGGGAGCCGTGCGGATTATTGCCGGAACTGCCAGGGGCCGCAGACTGTTTACCCCGGCCCGGATCGCGGGCCGGGGCCCCATCCGGCCCACCGCCGATCGGGCCCGCGAGGCCCTGTTCAGCATTCTGGGCGAGGCGGTAGTCAAGGCCCGGGTACTCGACCTGTTTGCCGGGACCGGCGCCCTGGGCCTTGAGGCCATAAGTCGTGGGGCCAGCGCCGCCCTTTTTGTGGATTTCGCGACCGAGGCCCTGGGCCTGGTTCGCCGCAACATCCAGGCCTGCGGTTTTGCCGAGGCCAGTCAGGTACTGGGGCGTGATCTCCGCCAAGGGCTTTCGCTGCCAAAGGCCATGGTGCCTGACGGCGGCTTTTCATTGGTCTTTTTAGATCCGCCCTATGGTCAGGGTCTGGGCCTGTTTATGCTGCGGGATCTGGTCAGCCGCGGGCTGCTTGCGGCCGGGGCCACGCTGGTGGCCGAGGATGATGCCAAGGCAGACTATGCAGCGGAGCTTCGCGGCCTGTGCCTTTTTGATCAACGCCGTTACGGCGACACGGGCTTCTGGCTCTACCGAGCAAGGGAGGGAACTTGATGTCCTACAAGCCGTTTGTGCGGGCCAAGACCACGGAATCCATCGCGGTCTACCCCGGCACCTTCGACCCCATCACCATGGGCCATCTGGATATCGTCAACCGGGCCCTGCATATCTTTGACCGGGTGATCGTCGCCCTGGCCGTTAATGTTGAAAAAAAACCGCTTTTCTCCGTGGAGGAGCGGGTGGAGATGATTCGGGCGTGCTTTAAGCCCGACGACCCGGTGGAGGTGGACGTGGTGGATGGCCTCCTGGTGGACTATACGTACACCCGCGGGGCCAAGGCCATTATCCGGGGCCTGCGGGCGGTATCTGACTTTGACTATGAATTCCAGTTGGCCCTGATGAACCGCCGCATCGAGCGGGAGGTGGAAACGGTTTTTCTGATGACTGGTTTCCGTTGGATCTACATCAGTTCCAGTATCATCAAGGACGCGGCCCGCCACGGCGGCGATGTCTCCGGCCTGGTGCCGGATCATGTCTGCGAGCGGCTGCGGGAGCGGTTCCTGAAAGGTTGAGACCGGGGCCGTTGGTTTTTGATGCGCGACGTGGTGGAAGAAGAGCGGGGCAGACAAGAGGTGGCGACGGCGGCAGCAGGCCGTCGGTCATTCCTGCGCCAGGGTTGGAGTTGGCTGCGGCTGGCGGCGGCCGGGGTGCTGTGCTATCCGCTCTTCAGTTTTCTCGGCTACCGGGTGCGGCGGCAACCCCGCCGGATTCTGGTGCCCAAGGCCATTCCCTTGAGCGGCTTTATCCAGGAGCATGATTTCGTCCTCTTTGCCGGGGAACATGGGCCTTGGGCCGTATCCCGCATCTGCACCCATCTCGGTTGCCGGCTTAATTATCTGGACAAGGAGCGGCAACTTGTCTGTCCGTGTCACCATAGCCGGTTCAGCCCGGACGGCAAGCGGGTCGACGGTCCGGCCCGCCGGGATCTGACGGTTTTTCCCGTGGAAGGGCGGCCGGCGGCGGACGGGGCGGGCTATGTCGTCATCATCTGATCCGGCCGGCTGGCTTCTGGGCGCCCGGCGGCTGTTTCTGACGGTGCGCTGGGGCGAAAAGAGTATCGTCACCCTCTATCTCTCGGTGCTCTCCGGGGTGGTGCTCGCCTTGCAGTACGACCCGGCCGAGTCCTTCTATTCCCTCTCCACCATCGAGGTGCTGGTGCCGTTCGGCGCCTTCTGGCGGGCCCTGCATTATTACGCCAGCCAGCTCTTCTTCCTGCTTGCCCTGTGTCACCTCGTGGCCATTATCCTGACCAGAAAGCACGTCATGATTCCGCGCGGCAAGTGGGTGTTGCTCATTGGCGGCCTGGTGACCACCCTCTTGCTGCTTTTCACCGGCTATGTGCTGCGGGGCGACGCCACCGGCGCCTCGGCCGGGGTGATTGCCGAAAATATCCTGCTGGCCATCCCGGGCTTTGGGCGCTGGCTCAATGAACTGTTGTTCGCCGTAACCACGGCGGCCATGAAACGGGTCTACGCCAACCACTTAGTCGGCCTGGGCGTCCTGTGGCTGGTATTATCCTGGGACCATTTCCGCCGCTACCGGGTGCGGGTCTGGCTCCACCCTTACTTCGTCTGCACCCTGCTGCTGGTCTCGGCCCTCTGGCCGGCACCAATGGAACCGGAACGCCTCGGCCTGCTGCATATCGCCGGCCCCTGGTTCTTTCTTGGCCTTCAGGAACTGCTGCGCTACGTGCAGCCCTTCTGGGCCGGGGTGCTTTTTCCGCTTACCTTTATTGTCAGCCTCTGTCTGCTGCCGGCACGGGGCGGAATCGGCAGGCAGGCCAGGGCCTACGCGGCCCTCTGGCTGCTGGTCTACGCGGTTCTGAGCGCGGTGGGTTTTTCTAGGGGGCTGGTTTAGAGATTGTCAGAATAGCGGCTACCGTGAAACTGTGGCCGGAGCAATCCCTAAATTTTACCTGCCGTTTTTTATCATTGACTTCTGTTTTTTTTCCGATTAAACAAAAAAATAAATATTGACAAATTTTATCTCAAAATAAATGATTTGTCTAACGTAACAACTGAGAATGTAAATGAATTTTATATCTCTCCAAAGCTTCGCCTATCGATTCGAAGTTTCGTTATCCCTCCCAGTTTCATCTTCAGGCGTTTCAATCGCCTGCCAAACAATAATCATTATCCATTGTGTGCCTCGTCGATCTCTTGGAATCTTTTCGGATAATGCTGTAAATCATGGTGCTTTTTGAAGGGTATGTCTCCCGTTACAAGCGGCTAATGTGTGTTATTTTTTAGGCCTGCGGAACAAGGGAATCAATTGGTCGGAGGGAAGGGGTCATGATACGCAAAATAAAAACAAAAATCTGTCTTTGCCTGTTGCTCGCCGGTGCCGCATTACTCTCTGGCTGCGGCGGCCTACGGACCTTCCATGAATATGCCAGGGCCGGGGACACGGTTGCCCTGGCCGCGGGCTGGAAACATGATTTCGCCCGGGATAAGATCACCGTCACCATCACGCCGGCGGCAGGTGCGCCCCAAGTTTACTTGCCCGGTGATCCCGCCATCCGAGCCGTAGTCAATCTCTACGCCGACCCGGTTTCCAGCATGGTTGTTTCCGAGAAAACCAAGCAAGACCTTACAGATTCCGCCCGTACTTACGGCTATCTGGTGAACTACAACTTCACCGGCAATGATCGGGATTGGTATGAAACCACGGTCTTCCTAGACCTCCCTCCCACCCTGACCACTGGACTGGCAACCATTAACATCGTTTCATCTACAGGAGAAACAGCTTCCTCGACACTGGATATTATCCCGGGTACAGGGCAGCCCAACACCTTTGACGCGGTATTGAGCGGACCACTTGCCAATGAGCAGTTGGCTGTCCTGGAAAGGGTCCCTCATTTCATCGTTTCCTTTTCCGGCACCACGGCGCCCTATGCCATGCAACTCGCCTTCACCCATGATCCGGATGTGACCCATGGAGGATGGGGTAAGCCTTATGTGGCCAATCCGCGGGGAGATCTGAAGAGCCTGATATGGAATGATGACGGCACCAACCTCAAGGTCATCCTCAGACCGGCCAAGTCAACCGACATCAATTCCCTGAAGGATTTTAAATTCTATGTCACCGGCGGGATTTCCGGGCTGGCGGTGAATTCCGTGCAAGCCTTTGATGCCAACGGTGCTGCAATGATCGGGGTAACGGCGAGCATCCAGAGCATTCAATGAATTGCCGGCATGCGGCTTGAGCAAAATGGTTAATGGGACACCATCCCCATGGAGTTCAATAGGGAGTGAAATGATGCCTTTTCTCAGGGTAGCGGCTTTTTTGTTCCGATCAGGGCGTATTCAAAGTGCCCCCCTTTTTGAGCATACCCCGCTTGGTTACATTCGGATTTATCTCTGCATTACCGTGTTCACTTTTCTTGCGGTATCAAATGCATATAGCATGCCGGCCATTCCGAATAAAGTCCTTACCGTTGTGAGCCCACAGGGGGGAAACCAGAAAAAGGCACCATCTCCCCTGCGGTTTGAATTGCGAGAGGCGGAAAATGGCCTGCAGGTTGCTATCCGTTTTGCAGACACCCCAGACACCAAAGAAAAGAAGGCGAACTGGCGTCCTGATGGACCGGTTGGAGGCGATTACCTGATCTTTCTGGATGAGATGATCGTTATCAATGAACCTTATCAGGGCAACACCTTGGACATTTCCCGGGATGTACCGCTCACAACCCTGCGAAACGGCAAACATGCCATACGATGTGAACTGAGAGCGCCCTCGGGTGAAGTCCACAAGGACGAAATCAAGTTTATCTTTGATGGCTCACCCGCCATCAGCTTGGCAGATCCAGTAGTGGACAAGGCTGGCATGCTCGACCCTGCGGTAACGATAAACCTTTTGGGCGATGGGTTTGGTTTTGTCGATGTCTTTATTGATGAACGCCCTTTCATCAACGCCCAGATAAAACAGGAACATACCGGCAAAGAGATACCTCTGTCCCAGATTACCGGCAAACCAGTTCCAACCGCAGCCCTGGTGCCCGGAATACATCTTCTTGCGTTGCGAGCCATGGGGATGAACGGCAACGCCACGGTCAGTTACAGTTCCTTTACGGTGGATACAACCCCAGAGCTGAAAATTATCCAGGATAAGAACAATGATTTTCAGGAGGCGGTGGCGACGTTTCCGAAGAGTCCTGAAGGGTATTCAGGTTTTGTGGACGTTTTTTATGATCAAAACCTCATCCTCTCAAAACGAGACGAAGGGGCTTCGATTGCAATCAAGCGTGCCGAGATTGTTGAAGGACTGAAAAAGAATAACTATGAACATCGAGATGTTGCTGATCAGTTAGTTTTTGCACTTCGTGCCGCAAACGGCTCTGAAAACTGGCAAAAGATAGATTTTAAATAATAACTTCGGGACACCTTCAAATGAAATCCGCCGACATGAAACGATGCAAACTTACCATTCTTTATCCGATTATCTCCCTTCTATTTGTTGCAGTGTTCTGCTGTTTTATCGGAACAGGCACTGCCTATGCAACAAGTGCCAGCATTAACGTAAGTGGTAATGAAGGCGCAATTCCTCTTAATGCCTCTGCCAGTTTTTCCGCGTATGAACATTGTGACAATTTAGGCAATTGTTCGATAAACAACTCTGGGAGCCTGGCTATTTATCAAGATAATAGCTACATCGGGGGAAGCAGCGGTAATGGAGGAGCCAATTGGTCGACCACCTTGGACGGTGGTGTCATGTCACAAGGGACACATACTTTCGTTGCCATTGCATACGACTCAAATGGGGTGCAATCCCCTTCGACCACTTCCATTACCATCGACAATACGCCTCAGGTGACTATTAACAGCCCCGGCCAGGTTGAGGGAGCCTTCGACATAACCGGCACGGCCACCTTCAAGCCGTCGACTACTGGAACGGAAGGATCGATCTATATCTATATCGATAATAGCTACTGCGGGTCAAAAACGTACGAAGGAACCAATATCACCTGGGTATACTCTGACATTACAGGCCGATTGCTGGATGCGGGCAGCTACAGTCAAGGTGCTCATACCATTACGGTTACCGCGTATGCCAGAAACGGAAAGTCAACCACAACCACCTCAACTTTCACCATCGACAATACGCCCACAATCACGATAGCAGGTGCTGATTGCTCTGCTGGCGATATACTGGGAAACGCCATCTTTAAAGTGCATGTCGGAGGCGTGGAAGGCACTATCGCAATATATATCAATGGATCATACAAAGGTGCAAAATCATACGAAGGAACCAATATCAATTGGAAATATTCTGAAATAACAGGAAGCATGCTCTCCCTGGCCACTTGGGAACCAGGACAATTTACCTTAAAAGCTGTTGCCACTGCAATTAACGGCGCAAGCGCCACAGCGGAAAAAATGGTTAACCTTCCGGACTGTGGTTGTCCGGAGGCATCATCCAGTTCCTGTCCTTCTTGTGACAAAGAGTAAGAAGAGCCAGATAGATACAATGAATGGTAGCGATTATGGTGAAAAAATGATGAGTTCTATTTTTGCCAGTCGAGAGATTGCGAACATTATGATCGTTATATGTATATTATTGTTGTTGCCCGCTGTTGCCGCAGCTGCAAACGTTACAATCAGCATGCCAACCAACAATAGTCATGTCGATGGAGGATACGATATAACCGGCACGGCATCTTTTGATTTGGGTGTAGATCTTTTAGGGCCACTATGTATTCTTTTAAAATCAGCTAGATAGCCAACTTAATGTTTTTTTTACAGCTTCCGGATTGCAGGAAACAATGCAGTCATACCATGGTGCACGACCCTTACATTTTTGCGAACAAGCAGTGCTCGCTTACCCAGTTGTGCCATCATCATCAAGAAAACCTTTATATTTGGATAGTTATTCACTGCTTGCTTATATAACCCATGGAGGCGCATTTTGGCAGGCCGTGCCTGTTTATATCAAGATGATATTACAATG
>MNYK01000020.1 GCA_001873115.1 Desulfobacterales bacterium CG2_30_60_27
CTCGGACCTCCCGCAGCCCCTCTGGCCAGTTGTGGGGCCGGTCGATCACCAGGTGCTCGCCGAAATCGAGGAGAACGGTACTCCCGGACTGATAGCCTTTATGGTAGAGTGTGAGAAAGGTGCGGTTCTTCTTCAGGCGTTCGAGAACCTGGAGGATAAACGACCGGCTTTGGGTCGTTTCATAGCCCGAGTCATCGGCTTCCCAACTGCGCGGCCCCGGACTGTCGGCGTTTTCATTCATAGCGGTCATGTCGGCCCCAACCTAACTTTCGGAATTGTATGACTATAAAGCAATCAACGCCATTTGCCAACGACAATGCGGGCCAGATCTGCTTCGGCCTGAACCGCCCTGTTGACGAACAGTCGCTGGCCCTTTTTTTGCAGCGCTTTGCCCGCCCGGAACTGCTGACCGCCCTGGCGCCACGGCTGGCGGACGAGGAGATCTCCCGGATGGTGGACCTGCTGTCCGGCCTGCTCCGCGCCCATTTAACCGACCAAGAGTACCACCGGCTGTTCCTGGGAGATTGACCCGGACCGCCATGCCGGCTACTCGCTAACAGCAAAGGAATCCGCCGTGTCCTTCCCCGTTATTCGAGATCTGCGCGCCTTTATCGACCTGCTCCGGCGCGAAGGCGAGCTGCATGCCACCGAGGTGGCCGTTTCTCCCCATCTCGAAATTGCCGAGATCCACCGGCGGGTGATCGAGCGGGGTGGGCCGGCCCTGTTGTTCACCAATGTTAAGGGCAGCCGCTTTCCGGTGGTCACCAACCTCTTCGGCACCGCCCGCCGCCTGGAGCTGGCCTTCGGCTCCCGGCCGCAGCAGTTTGTCCGCGACCTGGTCCGCGCCGCCGAAACCCTGCTGCCGCCCTCCCTGGACAAACTCTGGGGCCTGCGGGGCCTCCTGGCCCAAGGGCTGCGGGTGGGCACCAGGAAGAGGCCCCAGGCCCCCATCCTGGAGGAGTGCATGTGCCCGCCGCGGATGAGCGAGCTCCCCCTGCTCACCTCCTGGAGTACGGACGCCGGCCCCTTTGTCACCCTGCCCCTGGTCTACACCGAGCATCCGGCCGGCCGTGGCCATAACCTGGGCATGTACCGCATCCAGCGCTTTGATGACACCACCACCGGCATCCACTGGCAGATCCATAAAGGCGGCGGCTTTCATTATCATGAGGCGGAAAAACGCAACGAGCCTTTGCCACTGACCCTCTATATCGGCGGCCCGCCCGCCCTGATGCTGGCCGCCATCGCGCCTTTGCCCGAGAACATCCCGGAACTCATGCTGGCCTCCCTGCTGCTGGGCGAAAAACTGCCCATGGCCATTGACCCGGCCGGTGGCCACCCCCTGGTGGCCACGGCCGAATTCGCGGCCAAGGGCTTTGTGCCGCCCCATGAGCGGCGGCCAGAGGGCCCCTTCGGCGACCACTACGGCTACAACTCCCTCACCCATGACTACCCGGTCTTCCATGTGGAACGCCTGTACCACCGCAAGGACGCCATCTACCCGGCCACCGTGGTGGGTCAGCCGCGGCAGGAGGATTTTTTTATCGGTGACTTTCTGCAGGACTTGCTGTCGCCGCTCTTCCCCCTAGTCATGGGCGGGGTCCGGCAACTCAAGACCTTTGGCGAAACCGGCTTCCACTGCCTGGCCGCGGCCCGCGTCACCGACCGCTATCCGCGCGAGGCCTTTGCCGCCGGCCTGCGCATCCTGGGCGAGGGGCAACTGTCGCTTACCAAGTTCCTCCTGCTCACCGACGGCGCCGTAGACGTGGCCGACTTCCCGCGCCTGTGGACCCATATCCTGGAGCGCGTGGACTGGCGGAGCGATCTTTTCGTGTTCGCCAATGTCTCCCAGGACACCCTCGACTACACCGGCCCCTCGGTGAACCAGGGCTCCAAGGCCATGCTCATGGGGCTGGGCGCGGCGCCGCGCCGCGCCCTGCCCGCCGCCTTCACGGGTGACCTGCCGCCGGACTGCGCAAAACCTCGGGTCATGCTGCCCGGCACCCTGGTCGTGCAGGGTTCGTCCTTCAGCGATGACCGTGACCTGGCCGCCACCCTGGCCGGCTGGCCCGGCCTGGAGGCTTGGCCCGTGGTCATCCTGGTGGACGACACCATGGCCACGGTCGCCAGTCTGCAAAAGTTCCTGTGGACCGTCTTCACCCGCTTCGAGCCGGCCGCCGACCTGCACGCCAGGCGGGCCACGGTGCAGCGTTTCCATGTCGGCCTGGAAGGGCCGGTGGTCTTTGACTGCCGCATGAAGCCCTGGTACCCGCAGGTGCTGGAGGTGGACCCGGCTACCCGGGCCTTGGTGGACGCCAAGATGCCCGACCTCCTGCCGCCCCGCTGGCGCTGATTGCCGCAAGGGACATTTTTTTGTTAAAGCTTGACCGCCATTCGGCCGAACAGGTAGTATATCAAGTAATTAATCAGGGAGATGCACCCATGAAGATATACGGCCTTGATCCCCGCCTCGTCACCGGTCAGCAGTCCCGGTCCGCAAACACCACGGGGGTGGACTTTCATGACCTGCTGCGCGCCCAGTTGGAGAAGGTCGCCAGCCCGGACCCGGCGCCGGCCGCGCCCGCGACCGGCCCGCTCAGCGTGACGCCGGCCGGGGTGCGGGTCGAAGGCCTGACCTTGACCGAGGCCAGCCTCAACACCCTGGAGGCCTTCAGCGTCGCCCTTGCCAACCCGGCCATCAAGGCCGAGGCCCTGCAGCCCTTCATCGGCAACCTTGAGGAAGAAACCGCCGCCCTGCTCGCGGTCCGCAACCAGTTGTCCGCTCCGGATCCGCTGGCCGGCCTCCTCGACCGGGTCGCCGCCCTCACCTATCTGGAAACCGCCAAGTACCACCGCGGCGACTACGCCGCCTGATCCATCCCTCCTCCTGCATCCATGTCCAGGCCCTGATGGCAGAACGGCTCCAGAAAATTCTGGCCCGGGCCGGGATCGCCTCGCGGCGGGCCGCCGAGGAACTCATCCGCCAGGGCAAGGTCAGCGTCGATGGCCAGGTGGTCACCGAACTCGGCACCCGGGCGGACCCGGCCTGCCAGACCATCTGTTGCGAGGGCAAGCCCCTCAGCCTGGCCGATGAAAAAATTTACATCCTGCTGAACAAGCCGGTGGGCTACGTCACCACGGTGCGCGACCCGCAGGGCCGGCCGGTGGTCACCGCCCTGGTCAAGCATCTCACTACTCTGCGCGTCTTCCCGGTGGGGCGGCTGGACCTGGATACCGAGGGGGCGCTCCTGCTCACCAATGACGGCGAACTGGCCCAGCGCATCCAACACCCCAGTTTCGAGGTGCGCAAGAGCTATGAGGCCGTGGTGGCCGGGCCGTTATCCCGGGAAACCATCCGCCAGTTGGAACAGGGTATCGAACTGGAGGGCCGCCGGACCTGGCCGGCCCGCATCCGGGCCCTGGCCCGCGGCAAAAAGGAGAGTCGGCTGGAAATCACCATTCATGAGGGTCGCAAACGGCAGGTGCGCAAGATGTTCGCCGTCGTCGGCCATCCGGTGCTGCGCCTTAAACGGATTGCTTACGGTGGGTTGGTATTGGGCGCGCTGCCCACTGGCCAGGCCCGCATTCTGGACCCGCGGGAACTGGCGCGCATCTTCGGCTAAAAAAATTAGGCTAAAAAAATTATCTTTACAATTCAAAGGGTTCCGGCTAAACTGCTCTTATGTTGCTGTTTGTATTAGGCTTTTGGGGTACGGCAATAGTCCGATACCCGGGAAAGCCTTTATTGGCAGGCCTTCAGCGTGGGAGGGGAAGATGAACAAGTCGGAACTCATCGAGGCGATCTCGCAAGAGCTGGACATCCCGCTGCGGGAGGCCAGCCCCATCACCAACACCATTCTCGAGGCGATGATCTCCTCCCTGGTCGCCGGCGAGTCCATCGAAATCCGCGGTTTTGGCAGTTTCGTGGTCAAGAAATACGAGTCCTACTACGGCAGGAACCCGAAAACCGGCGAGAAGATCAAGGTGTCTCCCAAGAAGTTGCCCTTCTTCAAGGTCGGCAAGGACCTCAAGGAACAGGTCAACGACTAATACCATGGAACACATATTCTTTCGCATCCAACCCCTTTAAACCTCCCCTTATCAGGGGAGGCTTAAAGGCTTCCCCCCTGATAAGGGGGGATGAAGGGGGGTTGGACTTAAATGTTACAGGGTACGTAACTATCCAGCGGAACCGCAACCCGGGTGAGTTCCCGGACTGCTAATGCTTTTCGCGGGTTCGTCCGCGACCGGGCGCAGGATGCGCGGGAGATAGTTACTAGGGTACTAGCCGTCTTTTTCGGTAACAATCTCCCCAACCAGATCATAGGGGTGCGCCTCGGTGAGGCGCACCGGCACGATATCGCCCGCCTGGCACTGGCCGGCCGTGATGTACACGCAGCCGTCGACTTCCGGCGCCTGATAGCGGGTCCGTCCCTCCACCAGCAGATCGCTCTCCCGGCTTAAGCCCTCGACCAGCACCGGCTCCACCCGCCCGATAAATTTTTCATTGTTCGCCAGGGCGATGTCGGCCTGCACCGCCATGAGATGGTCGCGGCGCGCCTCTTTCTCCTCATCCTCGACCTGTTCGTCCATCTCGGCCGCCGGCGTGCCCTCTTCCGGCGAAAAGGGGAAAATGCCCACATGGTCGAAGCAGTGTAGCCTTAGGAAATCGGCGATCTCCTCGACCTCGGTCTCGGTCTCGCCAGGAAAACCAACCATGAAGGTGGTGCGCAAGGCCACGTGCGCGGGGCGATTCCTGACGGCGTGCAGCATGGTCTCGATGCGCGCCTTGTCGTAGGGCCGGTTCATGCGGCGCAGCAGGCGGCTGCTGACATGCTGCAGGGGGATGTCCAGGTAGGGCACGATGCGGGGCTCGGCCAGCAGGAGGTCGAGGAGATGATCATCCACCCGGCCCGGATGGAGGTAGAGCAGCCGCAGCCAGGGAATGCGGCAGGAGGCCAGCAGGAGCCTGAGCAGGGAGGTGAGACGCGGGCCGTCCGACCCCAGGTCCAGGCCGTAGGCGGTGAGATCCTGGGCCACCAGGGTGAGTTCTTGCACACCGGCTTGCCCCAGGTTCTGCGCCTCGGCCACCACGTCTTGGGGTAGCCTGCTCCTGAGCTCGCCGCGCAGGGCGGGAATCATGCAGTAGGAGCAGCGGTTGGCGCAGCCCTCGGTGATCTTCAGGTAGGCGCGGTGACTGGGCGTGGAAATGCGGCGCGCCGTGGTGCTGTGCATGAGGAAGGCCGGTTCCCTTTGCAGCAGCAAGCCGGCCGGCGGGCGGTCAACCAGGGCCGCGATCTCCTGGAAGCCGTCCGTGCCGATGAAGAGGTCTACCTCGGGCAGTTCCTCGCGCAGCTTGTCGCCATAGCGCTGCACCAGACAGCCGGTGACCACCAGTCTTTTGCCGGGGTCGGTCTTTTTTATCTCGGCCAGGGCCAGAATTTCGTCAATGGATTCCTCTACCGCCGGCCGGATGAAGCCGCAGGTGTTGACCAGCAGCAGATCGGCCGCCTCGGGGGTTTCCACAACGCAGTAGCCGGCCTGTTCGAGCTGGCCGAGCATGACCTCGGAATCGACCAGATTCTTCGGACAGCCGAGACTTAAGAGAAAGAGTTTCTTGCGCATGGCGCCGCTCCAAAGGGAGAAAGGCTGCAAGGAACATCCTTGCAGCCTTTCTATAATCCAAAAGTAACTGTCCAGCAGCACCACATCTGCTTTGTCACAAGCCTGCTCACATAGGCGGGCTATAGCTCGCAGGCTTGTTTCGCGCATCTGCGGCACTGCTGAACAGTTACAAGCCCCGGCATCTGCACGGTTTACGTGCGCAAGCTGGATAGTTACATCCAAAACATTTATCCGGAGGCCCTGCGGACCTCCC
>MNYK01000097.1:0-5253 GCA_001873115.1 Desulfobacterales bacterium CG2_30_60_27
GGGCGCAGGATGCGCGGGAGGTCGCGGACGCCTCGGAGGCGGGCAGGACGCCCGCCGAGAATAAGCGAAAAGTATTTGCAGGCCGGGAACGCTTGACTGCCGACACAAGCTGGATAGTTACGGATCCGCTTACTTTTTCCCCTTCAGCCCACCCTTCAGCAGATCACCCAATGTACCCATGGATCCAGCACCCTCGACGCTGGCCTTTTTTGCGTACTGCCGATAATCATCCTCGGGCGCCGCGGTCTCCTTGTCCTGGCCGGACGTGGTCGCCCCGCCGGGCAGGGCGAGCGAGAGACGCCGCTTCTCCGGGTCAACACCCTCCACGATAACCTCCAGGGCCTGTCCCTCTTCCACCGCCTCGCGGGGATGATTGATCCGCTTGCCCCTGCCCAGTTGGGAGATATGCACCAGGCCGTCGATGCCCTCGGCCAGGGTAACAAAGGCGCCAAAGGCGGTGAGCCGCGCCACCGTGCCGGTGTGGCTTGAACCCACCGGAAACCGGGCAATTGCCTGTTCCCAGGGATCGGCCAGGGTGTCTTTAAGAGAGAAAGCAAAACGGTCCGCGTCCCAGTCGAGCTTCTTGATCACCACCCGCAGTTGCTGGCCCTCGTGCAGGGCGGCATGGATGTCCTCCACCCGGCTCCAGCCGATCTCGGAAATGGGCAAAAGACCTTCCAGGCCGCCGATGTCCACAAAGGCGCCGAAATCCAGAACCCTGGTCACCGTGCCGGCCACGATCTGGCCAAGCTCCAAGGTGCCCCGCAGTTCCTCCTTTTTCCGGCGACCTTCCTCCTCCAGCACGGCCCGCCGGGACACCAGAATATTGCGGCCTTTCTCGCCGAACTCGGTGATCCGGAAGGTATGATGGGCGCCGATAAAGCCCTCGGCGGACTGCTCCCGGCGCAGGCCGGTCTGGGAAAAGGGACAGAAGGCGCGCTGGTTGCCGGCGATTTTGACCTCGTAGCCGCCCTTGACCTCCTTCTCCACAAACCCCTCCATCGGGATACCGGCCCGGAAGGCCTCTTCCAGATGAGCGCGGGCCGCCGAGCCCCCCATGCGGGTGGTAAAGAGCATGCCGTTGCGGTTGGCGGACAGAAAATAGGCCCGCAGCCGGTCACCCTCCTGGACCGTGAGCTGACCATCCTTGCCGACCAGTTCGCCCTTGCTCAGGCTGCCCTCGCTCTTGCCGCCCAGGTCGAGAAAGATCCAGTCATTACTGATCCGCACCACCGTGGCATCCACCTGCTGGCCAGGCTCGAAACGGCCCGGCGCCTCATCCTGCCGGGCGAGCAGATCGGCAAAGCTTCCGCCGCCATCTTCCTGATCGGCCATGGTCGAGCCGGATTCCTCACCCTGGTTGATCTTATTTTCTGTCATGAGATAGCACCTTGGTTCAAGCCCGGCCTGACTGGCCGAGGTAAAAGTGAAAAATCGGCATTGCCCGTCAAGTTTTCAGGATGTCGGCAAGCGCGGCCAGGCATTGCTGATTGTTGGCCTCGGACTGCATGGACACCCGGAAGTAGCGGTCATCCAGGCCGCTGAAGTTGGCGCAGTCGCGGATCATGATCCGGCGGGCCAGCATCTTCTCTCGTAACTCAGCGGCCCGCATGGCGCCATGGAGAAAGCAGAGAATAAAGTGGGCCTCGCCGGGCATGACCTCCACCCCGGGCAGCGCCGCCAGGCCGCGAACAAAAGCCGGCCGGTGCTGCTCAAGGAAGCGGACCGCCTCTGCCACGTAGGCGTCGCCATGCTGGAGCAGAAACTCGCCGGCCAACTGGGCCAGCCGGTTGACGCCCCACGGCTTGCTCCGGGCGACGAGCCGTTGCATGCCGCCCTCCGAGGCGATCAAAAACCCGAGCCTGAGGCCGGGGATACCATAGACCTTGGAAAAAGACCCCAGCACGAAGAGGTTATCCAGCCGGGGAAAACCCACCAGGGAGGGCTCCCGCAGGAAGGAGATATACGACTCATCGACCAGGAAGACGGTATCTGGATGGTTCTTAGCCAGTTGGTGCAGCGCGGCCGAACTAACCATGCCGCCGGTAGGGTTGTTGGGGTTGCAGATGAAAACCAGCTCACCGCCGGCCAGTTGCGCGGACAACTGCGCCAGATCCAGGCGGAAGCCCTCCTCGGGCCGGAGCGGAAAACTCTCCACCGCCATGCCGGCCAACTGGCAGGCGACCTGGTAATCGGCGTAGGTGGGCGTGACGATGAGTCCTTGCCGCAGCCCAAGGGCCGCAGGCAGGCCGTGGATGAACTCGGTGGTGCCGGTGCCGGCCAGCACCTGGGCGGGCCGCAGGCCGTGCCTGACAGCAAAGAGCGCCACCAGCGTCTCGCTGCCGCTTTCCGGCAGAAAACGGATCTCCCCCAACCGGGCGGCAAGATCCTCTACCAGGCCAGGCGCCATGCCCAGCGGCGTAAGGTTGCTGCTCATGTCGATGAGTTCATCCACGGCGCAGCCCAGCTTCCGGGCCGTGGCCAGGATATTGCCGCCGTGGACGTTCTGCTGGTCAGTCATGAATCCGCCCCTTTCCTCTGTGCATTCTGCCTCTGTCAATATTCGATATCCTGATCCCGGTGTCCGGTTCTTCACGGCCTGACAACCTCGGTGCCCGGCGGCGGGGTGTAGGCAAAATAGTCGGCCGGATGGGTCACATTCACCCGCATGCTGGTAAAGGCCAGGTCGGTCATGCTGCCGAAATGATCGACGATCTTCAGGCGCTCGATGAGAAAGGTGTCGGCGTTCACCCAGATATCCAGGTAATTCACCTGCGGATGCGCCTTCCTGGGGGTAAGCCGCAGGTGATGGGCGGAACCGGTGTCCTCCTCCCCCTCATGCTTTTCCATGGCAAAATCCCGCTCAATATTGCCGGTGCCGGAGAGAAAGGCATAGGTGATGTCCGACTCCAGATAGTTTTTGGCATCACTGACGATCATCTGCTGATCCTTGGCAACGTACATGGAAAAAAGTCGCCCGTCGCAGACCAGCACCTGTTTATCCGGGGACTGATAGTCCCAGCGCATGCGGCCGCCCTTCTCGATAACAACCACGCCGTGGGCCTGGCGCTGGCGCTGGTTGAAGTCCAGGGTGGTAGTCTGGGAAAAATCCGCCGAAAAACTGGAGGTGGTCTCGTAGGTCTTCTGCAGCCGGTTGGCAATCTCCTCCAGGGAAAGGGGTGCGCTCCAAGCCGATAGCGGCCAGAGGCACAGCATGGATGCCATCGCGATCATGACGCTGATGAACTGCTGACCTCTTATCAAAATCCGCATCATCTCTCCCTTGGTCACTTCATCATTCGATGTTAGGTGTCCGGTGTCCGGTGTCCGGAATCCGGTTTTCAATATTTCTCTAACCCTTTTACCCGAAATCATCGACCTTGATCAACTCCACCTGCCGCTCGAAAATCCGGTTGGCGGTATCCTGGGCGGCCGGGGTCACATCGGAGACGTAATGGCGATGACGGCCGGTCTTGGAAAGCGACCGGGCCAGGTCGGGATGGCCGCCAAGATACTCCTGCAGCCGCAAAGCCACGGCCTGGGAGGAATCAATCACCGCCACCCGGCGGCCGATGCGGGGCTGGATAAGATGGCGCAGCAGCGGATAATGGGTGCAGCCCAGCACCAGGGTGTCGATCTGCCGGTTTTTCAAGGGCGCGAGATAGCGGCGCAGGATCATCTTCGTTTCCGGCTTGGCCATCCACCCCTCCTCCACCAGCGGCACGAGCAGGGGACAGGCCTGCGAGTACACCATGCAACGCTCGTCGGCCGCCCCGATCTTCCGCTCGTATATACCGCTGCGCACCGTGGCCCGAGTGCCGATGACCCCGATGCGGCCACTCCTGGTCGCGGCCACCGCCTGCGCCACCGCCGGGTTGATCACCTCAAACAGCGGCTGGGCGAATTCCCGCGCCAGGATCTCCGAGGCGACGCTGGCTGCGGAATTGCAGGCCACGATCACCAGCCGGGCGCCATGGGCAACGAGAAATGCGGTGTTCTGGCGGGCATACCGGATAATGGTCTCCGGACTCTTGGAACCATAAGGGGTCCTGGCCAGGTCACCGAAATAGAGAAGGTCGTAGCTGGGAAGGAGTTGCTCAATGGCGCGGGCCACCGTCATGCCGCCCACGCCCGAATCAAAAACACCGATCATGAAATCCCTGGCCCGGGCCATTTATGGACCCATAGATTGTTTGAGCTGAAAGCTGAAAGTTCAAAGTTCAATGAAAAAATCCATGGACTTTCACCATTCAGCTTTCACCTTTCAGCTCTATGTCGCCTGTATAATAGAAAGCCGGCCCCAATACAATAAAAAAGGGCATCCGTCAGGATACCCTTTTTACGGACCGTGGCCGATGGCACGGTCAGCCTGAAGCAAGCGCTTACTTCTTGGCGGCCTTTTTCTTACCCTTGTTGTTCTTGGGCGTAGCCGCCGTCTTCTTGCGGTTGGCAATGGACAGCCTCAGGTTATCTGGCAGACCGCGTTCCTTGCCGGCCTTCTTGCGCCGCTCGGAAAGACTTTTGGCGCACAAGGGCTGGCGCAGGGAAAAGCCATGTTTTTCGCGGTAGGTCCGACCGGTAAGTTCGTGGGACTTGAGATGCTTGGGCGACAGCATGCGGAATTCCTGGCCGCATTCCATGCAGACGATCTTGTTCTTCTGAATGGATTTCGCCGCGCTGATGCCCACCCCTGCCCCCGCCCCGCCAGCCTCGCCGGCCGCGCAGCGGGCCTCTTCACCCTGCAATGCCTGAAGCGCCCTGTAGGTGCTCTGCAATGCGCTGGCAACTTCATCGGCGGTCATAGCCTTTGAAGCACTCTGCGACTGAACGATATCAGCCGCCATCTCAACCAGGGACCGACTCATCTTCTCTCTCCTTTCTTTAGGTTATTCTCAAATAAAAAAACAAACTTACTCAGATCAATAATATATAATTAATCTTGAATCAAGTACTTTCTTCATGCATGATCGATATACAGGCATTGCAACTTTACTGTTATTCTGGTGAACTGTCATGCCGCGTATTCCTGTGCGTGCCTGTCCAGATCATTTTTATTATTCCGCAGTGTATTATTTCCTGGCGCCATCTTCTCGGCCGTCCCAATCATAATCCATTTGCATGGCATCTGCTGCTACGGCCCGCATTTCAATAATCGAAGATGAAAAGTAACTATCCAGTGGAACCGCAACCCAGGTGAGTTCCCGGCCTGGAAATGCTTTTCGCGGGTTCGTCCGCGACCGGGCGCAGGATGCG
>MNYK01000157.1 GCA_001873115.1 Desulfobacterales bacterium CG2_30_60_27
AGTACCCTGATGGGCAGCTTGGCATGCCGTGCTTGTTGCTATCATGCCGATATCACAATGGTTTTAAGTGGTTCCTAAAGGATCTACACCCCTTCGATTTCAGCCCGGACCGGCTGCCGCTGCTTGAGGTCGCCGACATGGTGAAAATCGACATTCTGCACACCCCAAAGAACCGGCAGCGCCATTTTCTGGAACAGCACGGCGGCAACGGTTTGACCTTCCTGGCCGAAAAGGTGGAAACCCAGGAGGACTACGCCTATGCCCGCGACTTCGGCTACAGCTTTTTCCAGGGCTACTTCTTCAGCAAACCCCTGATTGTCGCCAAACAGGACGTGCCTGGCATCAAATTTCATTACCTGCGCATGCTGCAGGAGATCAACCGGCCGGATATCGACCTGCAGCAGTTGGACGACATCATCCGCCATGACGTTTCCCTGACCTTCAAACTCCTCAAGTATATCAATTCCCCCTTCTTCGGCCTGCAGAGCGTGGTCACCTCCATCCAGCACGCCATGGTGGTGCTGGGCGAGAAGGAACTCCGCAAGTGGGCCTGCCTCATCGCCCTGGGCCGACTTGGGGAAGACAAGCCCGCAGAGTTGGTGGTGAACACCCTGATCCGGGCGCGGTTCTGCGAGTCGCTGGCCCCCCTGGCCGGTTTGCCGACTCGCAGCCAGGACCTTTTCCTCATGGGGATCTTCTCCAACGTCCACGTCATTGTCGGCCGCCCCCTGGAAGAAATTCTGGAGACCATCCCCATTGCCGAGGAGGTAAAGGCCGCCCTGTTCGGCCGCCACAACCGCTTCCGCGAGATTCTTGAACTTGTGGTCGCCTACGAAAAAGGTAACTGGCCGCTCGTAACCGAACTCGTCATCCGCAATCACCTGCCCGAGGACCAGATCCCCGTTCTCTATCTGCAGGCGGTGGAGTGGGCCGGCCAGAGCATCCGCGCCTGACGCCCCGCGCCATCTGGAGGATCCTGGCCTGCTTACGCACACCTTTGTGCATATCTCCGGCATCGGCCGCAAGACCGAGGCGCGCTTCTGGGCCGCGGGGATGGGCGCGCCCGCCGAGGTGACCAGGGCCGCGGCTGCGGCCCTGCCGGCCGCCAAGCTCCGGCTGGTGCGCGCCGAGCTGGAAAGCGCGCCGCCCTTTGCCCAACGCGGGCCGGACTACTGGGCCGCCCGCCTGCCGGCCCGGGAACTCTGGCGCCTCTTTCCACGCTACCGGCCGAGCACCGCCTTTCTCGACATCGAAACCACCGGCTACCAAGACCATAACGCCATCACCGCCATCACGGTCTACGACGGGATCACGGTCCATACCTTTGTGCGGGGCCAAAACCTGGAGGAGTTCGCGCGGCTGATCGGCGGCTATGAAGTAATCGTCACTTACAACGGCAAGGGCTTTGACGTGCCAATGATCGAAAGGGAACTGGATGTCAGGCTGAATCAGGCCCACCTGGACCTGCGGCCCCTGCTCGCCAATCTGGGGTTCTCCGGCGGACTCAAGGGCTGCGAGAAGATGCTGGGCCTGGATCGGGGTGAACTGAACGGGGTGGACGGCTGGCACGCCGTGCTGCTCTGGCGGGAGTATAAGCGCACCGGCGATCGGCAGGCCCTCAATACCCTGCTGGCCTACAACGTCGCCGACGCCATCAATCTCGAACCGCTCATGGTGGAGGTGTACAACCGCAACGTGGCCCAGACGCCCTTTGCGGGCACCCTGCTCCTGCCGACGCCGTCTCCGGCCAGCAATCCCTACCAGGCCGACCAGCGCCTGCTTGCAAAGATACGGGACCGGATCGGCTCCCGCTAAGTCGGCTTGTGCACCGGATGAAAGGCGTCGGCGTCCGTGCTTTCCCCGCACTTGGGGCAGATAAGGTGGATGTCGGTGTGCTTGCGCTGGTAAATCTCCCGCCCGCACTTGGGGCACGCCAGGCAGTCACCCTTGTGGACCAGATCCTGGGGCAGCAATTCCTGCAGACATTCCGGGCATGGCAACGATGGCATGATTTCCCCCCTTCTTGTGTGGCCTTGAACCATTTTTTAAAGCACCTGCTCCATTACAGCACAGGCGGGTTGCTTCTGTCAAACCCAGGCCGGCAATCCGCACAAAACATTCGCGCTTGACATATCATTATTAGTATAGTCATAATGTGGTATGTGGCATATTGAAGAGCACCGTCGGGTTGACAAACAATTATCCGGAGCTGTGCCGCTGGAGATCTTGAAACGCTATGAGAAGTGGAAAGATATTGCCATGATCTCAGGCCCCATCGGCTTACGCGCCATCAAGGGGTTTCATGATGAGGCTCTGGCGGGCGCGTGGAAAGGCTATCGATCTTCACGCCTGGGTCTACAGTGGCGCGTGATTTATCGTGTCGTTGCTGACGCATTTTTAGTGCAGGTGGTGCAGATTACCCCTCACGATTATCGGAGGCCTTGATTATGAAAGAGTTTCAAGCTGCAAAAAAGCGCGTTGAAGTTTCCGTGGGTGAGTCTCTCCGCATCATCCGTGAGTTGCAAGAACTAAGTCAGAATCAGTTGGCCGAGCTTACCGGCATCCCGCAGTCCACGCTCTCGGCCATCGAGAATGGCCGGGTCAACCTGGGCGTCGAGCGCGCCAAGGTTTTAGCACACGCTCTCAAATGCCACCCGGCTGTTCTACTTTTTCCGGGCTGGGATGTCCCGCTTGAGTCCGCTGCATAAATGCGAGCGGAAATGGCATGAACGCCGGTGTGGGGCATAATGAACTACGTTGCTCTTCGCAAATAGAAAGATAGAAAGCAGCGCTGGCCACCTGGCCAGAGGCAAAAACATGAAAGCCAAGGCAACAAAATGTTGATGAACCACGCGCCGAATGCGATTTCGACTATTCAAAGGCCGTTAGAGGAAAGTATTACCGACGCTTGATCGAGGAAAGATCGAATGTAATTGTCCTGGAGCCAGACATAGCAAAAGCCTTCCACGACTCAGCGTCAGTCAATGAGGCGTTGAGGTCGCTGTTGGAGCTTACACGCGCTAAAGCACGGCTCACAAAACACACTGCCATATCGTCAGGAAAACGAGTAACCGGGTGAGCGTTGCTGACCTTGTAATAGTGGCATGACACCCAGCTTTCTTAACTCAGTAAAACAGCGACATGATTGTTGGGTAACCAGGGCCGGCAATCTGCCCCGGATTCAAACCTCAACCCGCACCCAGCCATCCTCCAGAGCGGCACGGCGGCAGGCATCACAAATCCGCACCGCGGCCAGGCCTTCGGCGCCGGGCACCGGGTTGGGGCCTTGGCCCTGGAGATGGGCGAGCCAGTCTTTAAGCAGCGGCGCAATGGCAGGCCCCACCGCCTCGTGGGCCAGGTCCTGCACCGCCATGCCCGCCACCAGTTGCAGACGGTCATGCACCTGGTCCCCTTGCAACAGGCCGTGCTCGCCGACAAAGGCGTAGTGGCCGCTCCGGCCCGCGCCCACCTTGCTGGCGTCCATCACGCCCACCAGGCCGTTACTCATCTCCAGTTGGGCGGTGACCAGGTCTTCGACGTTTTGATTTTTGCGGCTGAACATCGAGGCCCGCACCCGCGCCACTTCATGGCCGGTAATGAAGCGCAGGGCGTCGAACAGATGGACGGCGGAGTGCAGGATAACGCCGCCGCCCGCCACTTGCGGGTCGTCGAGCCAGTCATGCAGGGTGGGCTCGAGGCGCTGGCTGGCGGTAAATGAATAGACTTGGCCCAGGCGGGGCAGTTCGCGGCGCAGGGCTCGGATGACCCCGTTGTAGCGCAGGGTCTGGCCCACGGTGAGCGGCAGACCGGCCGCGGCAAAGAGCGCCACCAGCCGGTCGGCCGCAGCACCATCCACGGCCAGGGGTTTCTCCAAGAGCAGGGGCTTGCCGGCAGCCACGCAGGCCCGGCCAATGGCCTCGTTGAGGTCCGGGGTGGTCACACCGATCACCGCCTCCACCTCCGGCGCCCGCACCAGGTCGCGCCAGTCCGGGAAGAAGCGCGCCCCCCAGGCCGCGGCCTGCTCCTGGCCAACGCTGGCCCGGCGACTCACGGCGGCCAGGGTAAGGCCGTCCACATCATGCAGAATATGATTGACGTAGCGGGCTCCATGCCGGCCCACGCCGATGATGCCCACGTTCAGACCTGTTGTCATCTTGCTCTCCCATAAACACCTACAGACTATCCACCTGAGTCTTTTTCAAAAAACCATCCCCCTTGACCTGTGTCAATTGCCATTTCCCCGGCATGCTATAGAGTAGGATCATGGCTACGCCTTCCAATTCCATCCGCAAACTGTTTCCCCTCCACCGCCTGGGCCGCCTGCGCCTGCTGGTGCAGGGCGGCTTTTTCCTCTACACCCTGTTCATTGGCCTGCGCTTCACCCTCTTCTACCAATGGGCCATTGGCCAGTCCGAGCACTACGTGGCCCGGCCGCCCGGCGTGGAGGGATTCCTGCCGATCAGCGCCCTGCTCGGCCTGAAATCCCTCACGCTCACCGGCCACTATGACCAGATCCACCCGGCCGGCCTCACCATCTTCCTGGCCGCGCTCCTCATCGGTTTGCTCCTGCGCAAGGGGTTCTGCGGCTGGATCTGCCCAGTGGGTTTTGTTTCCAACCTGGTGGAACGGGCCGGCCGCGGGCTTAAGCTGCTCCGCCGACTGCCCGCCTGGCTCGCCCTGCCCCTGCACGGGATGAAATACCTGCTGCTGACCTTCTTCTGCTACATCATTCTCTGGAAGATGACCCTGCCACAGATCGTGGCCTTCCAGGCCGCCCCGTACAATCTGGCGGCCGACGCCAAGATGCTGCTCTTTTTCCTGGCACCCTCCACCCTGGTGGCCGTGGTCATGCTCTGCCTGACGATAATATCCTTGGTGATTCCCAACTTCTGGTGCCGCTTCCTCTGTCCCTACGGCGCCCTCCTCGGACTGCTGGCCCTGGCCGGGCCCGTAAAGATCCAACGGGACGAGGCCACCTGCATCAACTGCCGACGCTGCGAACGGGTCTGCCCGGGCGCCATCAAGATCACCAGCAAAAACCAGGTGCTGGCCAACGAATGCGGCGGCTGCCTGGAATGTGTCGGCGCCTGCCCGGTGCCAAACTGCCTCACCTTGCGGGCCGGCCGCTCCCGCCAGGTGCCGGCCCTGCTGCTGCCGGTCGCGGTGATTGGTCTCTTTCTCCTCTGCTATCTCGCGGCCCTGGCCACCGGCCACTGGCACTCCTCGGTGCCGGCGGCAGAACTGGGCAGGTACTACGGCCTGATCAACAACCTGCCGCACCCCTCCTATTAGCTCGTTCTCATACCAGACCTGCACAGGACAAATTATTTTTAGAACCAACGTCCCGTTAGTCAGCATGGCGGCAATTCCCAATGTGAGGGCGTTTGCCCGAGACACCGGTCATGGTTAAGATAGGAGAAGCGGGGGGAGCAAGGGGACGGAGTGATTACAGGCGCTCCCCTTGCGGCCCGGACCGTTATTGCCCTACTTGACTTTCTTCCCCGCCGCCCTGGACAGCGCCTTTGAGATCGCCGAGGTGGAAACCCCCAGTTGCCGGGCCGTTTCCGCCAGGGATAACCCCAATTCCTCCACCAGCCTTTGCGCGATCCGCAAGCGGGCCACCGCGACCAGATGCCGCCGGCTGCCGGCCCGCAACTCCTGGGCTTTGACGCCCACCTCGGCGCAGATCGACTTGATTACCTGCGCTGGCCGTTGCCCGGGCTGACGCGGCGCGAGCTGCTTGCGTAAATTAGTCTCCGCCTCTTTCATCATGCGTTCAACAAAGGCCCCGCCGCCCAGGATCCGCTCGTCGGCGGGCTCGGTCCCCCCCATGCGGCGCAGGGCCTTCACCTCGGACCAGCCGCCCATCGACCTGATCAGCCCACCGCCCACCAATTCGGGCCGCCGGCCTTGCCGGACGCCATCCAGGACAAATTTTTGATAGGCGGCCTGCGCGGCCTTCTTGGTTTTACCGAACATGCTGAGCACATAGTCCCGATCCTGCCAGTCATTGGCATGGCGACCCAGCAGGACGACATGGCCAGACCATTGGTAGTTGTCCAGGTCGGCCGGAGCTTTCACCTGCCTGGCCCGTAGTGGATTGAGGTGAATATAGCGGACCAGCTCAAGAAAGTAGGCCTCCTCCTCGCAGACGATGGATTTGTAACGGTTCTGGAATAAATGGCCATGCCGCCGATGCCGATTGTTATAAGTGATGGCGTAGCCGGTCAACAACCGGCGCATGAACCCGGACAGCCCGAACTCGCTGCTGCGCAAAAGCAGATGGGCATGATTTTTCATCAGGGCCCAGGCGTAGATCACCGTTGCCGTATCAGCGGCCACCGTGCCAAGACGGGCAACGAAATCTTCCCGATCGCGCCGGTCATCGACGATCCGCCGCTTCTCAATGCCTCTCACGATCACATGATGCAGGGTGCCCGGGGTATCGAGCCGTGCTTGCCGTGGCATAGGGGTTCCTCCTGGTTGGTAACCGTGCAGCACCACCACATCTGCTTCGCAGTCTCGCTTCACTTAGCTTAGCGGACACAAGCCTGCCCACATAGGCGGGCTATAGCTCGCAGGCTTGTGAAGTTGTGCCCCCCTTGCGGGGTAAGCATCCGCGGCACGGCTGAACAGTTACAGGCATTGGCATCTGCACGGTTTACGTACGCAAGCTGGATAGTTACCATGGTTCCAGAGTTTCAAAATACAATTATATTCGATTTAGTCAAATAAGTCAATAACGTCCCCTATCCAGTAGTTGTAAGGCGGACGGAATTATCGTATAACCTGCTGGTCGATGAACGCATGCTTTTTGGGGGAGGATGATAAAAATGGCGGAAATCAAGAGCACCATGGAGATGGTATTGGCGCGGGCGGCCCGCATTGCGGCCATCGCCGGACCGGCGACCTCCGCGGAGGACACGATCAAGGACGGGATGCGACTGGCGGCTGGCTTTCTGCGCGGCGAGGCTGGTGATCTGTTCCAGAAACTTACCGGCCGGCCGGCCCCGGTACAGCCGGCCCTTAGGCAGGGCATGGCCACCACCCTGTTGCGCAATATCCTGCTGCCCCGGGAGGATGACCAGCTCGACTTGGCCGAAAAGGCCATGCGCGGCCTCATGCAGTTGGGCGACAACGACCGCGGCCTGCTGGACCTTTGCCGGGAAACCACGACCATTCTGGAGCAGTACCAGCAACACGGCAAGCAGCTTCGCGCCCAGTTGGAGCAATCCTTTACCCAGCAGTTGGAGGCCAGCCAGGCCCGGCAGCCCGGCCCGGCCAGAAAAATCGACCCGACCCGGCACCCCAAGTTCCAGGAGGAATGGCTGAACCTCAAGCTGCAGTTGGACGACCAGTACTCCAAGGTCCTGGACCAGCAGAAGGGCCTGATCAAGCAGCGCTTCGCGCTTTAAGGCCATGGAACTGGAAATCCACCTGGACTTGGAGGAAGCCGGCGCCGCCGATTTGCCGCGCATTGAACAAGAATTTCAGGCCTGGTGCGTTGCCACCGGTGTTGGCAGTCCCAAGTCGCTGCCCTCGCTCCATGCCTTGCGGGTGGACATGGGCGGGCGGGACTGCATCACCGCCCTCATGGACCTCCACAGTCGACTTTACCATTACAAGGCCAAGATCTTTATCCAGTTCATCCATGGTCCTATTGGTTAACCAGTATGCCGCTTGACACCATCCGCACCCGCCTGAAACAGCGCCGCCTCGACGCCCTGCTCGTAACCCAGCCCGAGAACCGCCGCTACCTCTCAGGCTACACGGCTAACGACTCCTCGATTGCCGAGAGCGCCGGAGTGCTGCTCATCAAAGCCAAGGGTGAGCCCTTGCTGCTCACCGATGCCCGCTTCGCCTTGCAGGCCGAACGCGAGGCCCCGGGCTTTGCGATGCGGCTTTACCAGCGCGGTCTTTTGGCCCTGCTCAAGCAACTGCTCCCCAGGCTGGCCATCCGCCGGCTGGCCTTTGAGCCCCACTGGATGCTGCACAGCACGGCCGAGGCGCTGCTGAAAATGACCGGCGCCCTGGGTATCGAGGCGGTACCCGTAAGCGGCCTGGCCGAGACCATGCGGCGCTGCAAGACCAAAACGGAAATCGAACGGATCAGGGCCGCGGTCCTCTTGAACGAACAGGTCTTCCGGACCGTGTACTCTATCCTGCGACCAGGCCAGACCGAGCGTCAGGTGGCGGACCGCCTAGAGATGACCATGCGGCAGATGGGGGCCGAAGGCCCTGCCTTTGACACCATTGTCGGCGCCGGCCCCAACGGCGCCCTGCCCCATGCCGTGCCCTCGGACCGGCCACTCGGCCAGGGTGAACCAATTGTCATCGACATGGGCCTGCGCCTGGCCGGCTACTGCTCGGACATGACCCGTACCGTGGTCCTGGGGGAGCCGGATGACAAGACGAAAGAGATCATCCGCATCGTGCGCCGGGCGCAACTGGCCGCCACCCAGGTCATCCGGGCCGGCTGCACCGGCCGGGAGGCGGACCGGGCGGCGCGCCAGGTTATCAGCGCGGCGGGATACGGCAAATATTTCGGTCACGGCCTGGGTCACGGCGTCGGCCTGGCAGTGCACGAGGCGCCGGCCCTGAACCGCCGCAACCGGGGCCAGTTGGCGCCGGGCATGGTGGTTACGGTGGAACCCGGTATCTACCTGCCCGAATGGGGCGGCGTCCGGTTGGAAAACATGGTAGTGGTGCAGAAGGCAGGCTGCGAACTGCTCAACCAGGACACCACCTTTTTGGACATTGACTAGCGGCTAGCAGTTAGCGGCTAGCGGCAAAAAAGAGGTAAACATGAAATCCCCACGCCGCGACCAGCGCGCCAACGACGCCTTGCGCCCCCTGCGCCTGGAGCCAGGCTTCCAGACTAACGCCTATGCCTCCATCCTGATCACCATGGGCGGCACCCGGGTCAGTTGCTCCGTCACTTTGGAGAAAAAAGTGCCGCCCTTTCTGGTGGGGCGCGGCCAAGGCTGGATCACGGCGGAATACGGCATGCTGCCCTGCGCCACCAATACCCGCTGCCAGCGCGAGGCGACCTCGGGCCAGAGCGGCCGCAGTCAGGAGATCCAGCGCCTCATCGGCCGTTCCCTGCGCATGATGGTCGATCTGAAAAAGCTCGGCGAACATACCCTGCGGGTGGACTGCGACGTACTCACCGCTGACGGCGGCACCCGCACCGCCTCGATCACCGGCGCGGCCCTGGCCCTGCGGGCGGCCCTGCGCCGCATGGCCCAAGAGGGTTTGGTCGCGGCCGATCCGCCGATCATCCCCATAGCCGCCATCAGCGTAGGCCTGGTGGCGGGCGAACCGCGGCTGGACTTGGACTACGAGGAGGACTCCAGCGCCGAGGCCGACGCCAACTTCGTCATGACCCATGCCGGCCGCTGGGTCGAGATGCAGTGCACCGCCGAAGGGAGGCCGCTGAGCCAGGAGGAATTCGACGCCCTGGCAATGCTGGCCCGCAAGGGCATCTTCGAGCTGTTGCAACACTGGCGGGAAACCCCATGAGCATCTCGCCCTTCCGGCTGCTCTGCCGCTCCTCCGAAACCCGGGCGCGGCGCGGTGAAGTCAGCACCCGGCACGGCACCTTCCAGACCCCGGTCTTCATGCCGGTCGGCACCCAGGCCACGGTGAAGGGCGTCACCCCGGCGCAGCTTACCGAGCTGGGGGCGCAGATCGTCCTGGCCAACACCTACCATATGTTTGTCCGGCCGGGCCATGAGTTGATCCGCCAGTTTGGCGGTTTGCACCGCTTCATGGGCTGGGACCGCCCCATCCTTACCGACAGCGGCGGCTTCCAGATCTTCAGCCTGCGCGACCTGGCCAAAATCACGGAGCAGGGCGCCACCTTCCAGTCCCACCTGGACGGCTCCAAACTCTTTCTCGGGCCAGAGGAGGCAGTGGCCGTGCAGGAGGCCCTGGGCTCGGACATCATGATGGCCCTGGACACCTGCATCCCCTACCCGGCCAGCTATGCGGAGGCGGAGGCCGCCACCGCGCTCACGAGCCGCTGGGCCAAGCGCTGCCGCACCGTCCAGCCGGACAACGGCCAGTTGCTCTTTGGCATTGTCCAGGGCGGCATGTACCCGGACCTGCGCACCCGTTCAGCCGAAGAAATGATGGAGATCGGCTTCAACGGCTATGCCATCGGCGGGGTGAGCGTGGGCGAACCCACCGCCCTCATGCGGGAGATCACCGCCCACACCGCCGCCCTGCTGCCCGAGGATTACCCCAGATACCTGATGGGGGTCGGCACCCCCGAGGATCTGGTGGAGAGCGTCGCCCTCGGGGTGGACATGTTCGACTGCGTCATGCCGACCCGTAACGCCAGAAACGGCATGCTCTTCACCACCAGCGGCCGAGTGGTCATCAAGAACGCCCAGTACAGCGCCGACCAGGGTCCAGTGGACGAGGATTGCGACTGCTACACCTGTTGCAACTTTTCCCGCGCCTACCTGCGGCATCTCTACATGGCCAAGGAGATCCTCTCCTCGACGCTGAACACCATCCACAACCTGCACTTCTTCACGAATCTTATGGCCGACATGCGCCGGGCCATCGAGGAGGACAGCTTTGCCCGGTTCCGCGGGACGTTTTATGGGAAACGGGCTTGACTCCAGCGCCGGGGTCGTTATTGTAGAGCCTGGAAAACCAAACACAACCTCAAGGAGAATGACCCATGGTTAATATCGCCTTTGCCGCCGATGCGGGGGCCGCCGCCGGCCCGCAGAACGGCTTCATGTCGTTCCTGCCCCTGATCCTGATCTTCGTGATCTTCTACTTCCTGCTCATCCGGCCGCAGCAGAAAAAGGCCAAGGACCACCAGATCTTCCTGGCCAACCTCAAGAAGGGCGACCAGGTGGTGACCAGCGGTGGCCTGCACGGCGAGATCACCGGCCTTACCGACACGGTGGTGACTTTAGAGATCGCCGACAACCTGCGCGTCAAGGTGGCCCGGCCCTATATCCTGGGCACGATCTCCGCCATGGCCGCCGCCAAGGAAACGCCCGCCAAGACCTCCGGCGCCTGAGGCCTCAAGGGCTGCTGAGTTTCACAGGTTGTGAAACCCCGTCCATGGGCACGCCCTTTCTGAGCAGGGCGTGCTCCTCCCAGCAGGGCGGCCCCCCGTCCATGGTCAGCAGAACCAGGTCATTTGGATTGGCCCGCGCCAGCTCTTCGCCCGTTTCCACCCGCCGCATACCCAACACCGTCAGTTCGTAATCGCGGAGACCCGGCCCCAGATAGGTGAGCCGGTCGCCTAGCAGTATGGGGTTGCGCGCCTCCACCCGGGGCGCGGCGCCGCCCTGGCGCACCACGCCGACCGGTACGGCCAGCGCCCCCTGATGGGTCGCATCGTAAAGCATATCCGCCGGCCCGGGCCGACCGTCCAAAAAATTCTCCGTAAATCCTCGGGAACCAAGCAGGGCCAGTTCGCGGGCCAAGGCCGGCGGCCACCAGTCCGACGGCATTGGCAGGGGCTGGGCGGCCAGAAGATCAAGGGCCGCCCGATAGAGCCGCACAGTCTGGCCCACATAGGCAATACTCTTCATGCGGCCCTCGATCTTCAGGCAGTCCACCCCGGCGGCCCGCAACTCCGGCAGGCGGCGCAGCAGGCAGAGGTCCTTGGCATTGAAGATATAGGTGCCGCGGCCGTCCTCCTCCACCGGGAAATATTGGCCGGGCCGCTTTTCCTCCATCAACCGGTAGCGGTACCGGCAGGGCTGGGCGCAGTCGCCCTGGTTGGCGTGGCGGCCGGTGAGATAGGTGCTGAGCAGGCAACGGCCGGAATAGGAGATGCACAGGGCGCCGTGCACAAAGACCTCAATCTCCGCCTCGGTGCCGCCCCGGATGGCGGAGAGCTCGGCCAGGGACAGCTCCCGGGCCAGGTTGAGCCGCCGCACCCCCTGACTGGCCCAGAAGCGGGCGCTGGCCGCGTTGGTGACATTGGCCTGGGTGGACAGATGCAGGGGCAACCCCGGCGCCAACTCCCTGGCCCGCATGAGGATGCCGGGGTCGGCGACGATCAGGCCGTCCACCCCGGCCTCGGCCAGGAAGCGCAGGTAGTCATCCAGCCCGGCAAAGTGAGCCTCATGGGCAAAGATGTTTACCGTGCAGTAGACCCTTACCCGATGTTCGTGGGCATAGGCCACCGCCTGGCGGATGCCCGCCTCAGAGAAGTTGGCGGCCCGGGCCCGCAGGCTGAAGCGGCTGCCGCCCAGGTACACGGCATCGGCACCATAAAACACCGCGATCTTGAGTTTCTCGAAACTGCCGGCCGGGGCCAGGAGCTCAGGCAGGAAGCGGCGGCCGGGGATGGCGGGAGCAATGGTTTTAGTCATGGTTTTTTCAACCAGGAGAGGGTATCGTAAACGTCCCGTTAGACCGGGATGCGGGATGCTTGACACGCCAAGATAATGAATACCCTGAAAAACATAGAGATTGCCGTGGCCATGAGCGGCGGGGTGGATTCCAGCGTCACCGCCGCCCTGCTGCGGCAACAGGGGGCCCGGGTCCGGGGGGTGTTCATGGCCCTGGCCCAGCCCGACCTGGAAGCGCAGGTGCGCCAGGTCCAGGGGGTGGCGGCCGCCCTGAACATACCGCTTGAGGTCATCGACCTGCAAGCCCCTTTTGCCGAGCACGTGATGGCCTACTTCCGACAGACCTTTGCGGCGGGCCGCACCCCCAACCCCTGCGTGCGCTGCAATCGGCACATCAAATTCGGCCTGCTGCTTGACCGGGTACTGCAGACCAGTGATTGGTTGGCCACCGGCCACTATGCCCGGCTGACCAAGGCGGCCGACGGCCATACCCGGCTGTTCCAAGGCGTGGACCCGAAAAAGGATCAGTCCTACTTCCTCAACCAGCTCACCCAGGCCCAACTGGCCAAACTCCTCTTCCCCTTGGGTGAGCTGCATAAGACCCGGGTGCGGGCCCTGGCCGCCGAACTCGGCCTGCACAAGTTGCACGGCCCGGAAAGTCAGGATGTCTGTTTCCTTAAAGGCCAGACCGTGCCGCGGTTCCTGGCCAGCGCGGGCGGCCCGCCGACCCCCGGCCCCGTTAAGACCTTGGAAGGCACCGAGATCGGCCAGCATGCCGGCATCATGTACTATACCGTGGGCCAGCGCCGCGGCCTGGGGCTGCCCGACGCCACCCCCTACTATGTGCTCCGCCTGGAGGCGGCCAGCAACACCGTGGTGGTCGGCAAGGAGGCGGATCTCTGGCAGAAGGAGGTTCTTGTGGGGCCGGTCAACTGGAACAGTGGTGCACCGCCATCGCTGCCGGAGCAATTTCAGGTCAAAATACGATCTCGCCACCACGGCGCATCCGCCATCGTCCACAAGGAAGAAAACGGCCCCAGCAGAGTGATCTTTGATGAGGAGCAACGGGCCGTGACTCCAGGGCAGTTTGCCGCTTTCTATCAGGGTGAAATTTTGCTAGGTGGCGCGGAAATCCTTCACTGACCATCAGTATCATGATGAGCCGTCCTGACCTGACCGCACAGCAACAAAAGCGAATATTTGCTCGACATAACAAGCGAATTATGCTACAGCATGAAAAGCGAACAACCGTTGGGCAAAGACCATGGTAAAACCTTCGGAAAAACTGGCAGACTCCCTCAAATTGCTGCACGCGTTGCAGGAGCGTGGCGTGATCGCCATACGCTCGGCAGACCTGACACGAACCCATCGGGAGCGCCTGATCCAGAATGGCTTTCTGCAGGAGGTGATCAAAGGATGGTACGTCGCTGCCCGCCCGGATGAGGCCACCGGGGAAAGCACTGCCTGGTATGCCGCCTTCTGGCGATTCTGCGCTGCCTATCTCCAGCATCTCAAGGGCGAGGACTGGTGCCTGTCGCCGGAACAATCCCTGTCACTTCACGCCGAAAACTGGACCGTACCGCGGCAATTGCTGATCCGGGCCGTCAAGGCACGCAACAATATCACACCCCTGCCGCACAACACCTCGTTGCTCGATATCCGTGCCGCAATGCCGGGGAAAAAGGATATCGTTGCAAAAGACGGCCTGCGCCTCTACTCTCTCCCCGCCGCCCTGGTTGGCTGTGCGCCGGCATATTTCAGGCAGAACCCCACCGATACGCGCGCCGCCTTGTCGATGGTGCGCGATGCCTCCGAAGTATTGGACCGCCTCCTGGAAGGTGGACACAGCACCATTGCCGGACGCCTGGCTGGCGCATTCCGCAATATTGGCCAAGACCGTATCGCCGAAGACATCATCACCACCATGCGCGCCGCCGGGTACGACGTTCGGCAGAGCGATCCATTCGAGACACGGATTACGATAGTCATGCCCGCGCGGGCGCAATCCCCTTATGTCAATCGCCTCCGCTTGCTGTGGCAGGACATGCGGGGCCTGGTAATCAAGCGGTTCCCCAAGGCCCCCGGCCGGCCGAAAGACACCAAGGCATATCTCAAGCGTGTTGAGGAAGGTTATGTCACCGACGCCTATCATTCCTTATCAATCGAAGGCTATAATGTAAGCCCGGCACTGATCGAGCGGGTTCGCAGCGGCAACTGGCAACCGGATAAAGATGAAAATGACCGGGAACAGCGCAATGCCATGGCCGCGCGCGGCTACTGGCAGGCCTATCAGGCCGTGCGGGAAAGCATTGCGAAAGTCATGCGCGGCGACAATCCCGGCACGGTCGTTGCCGACGATCACCGCACCTGGTACCGAGAGCTGTTTGCCCCGAGTGTGACAGCGGGGCTGCTGCGCCCCGCCGATCTTGCCGGTTATCGTAACGGGCCGGTCTATATCCGCCGCTCGATGCACGTGCCGCCAAGCCGCGAAGCAGTGCGCGATGCCATGCCCGCCTTCCTTGATCTCCTCCGCGAAGAGGAAGAGCCTGCTGTCCGCGTCGTACTCGGCCATTTTCTCTTTGTCTATATCCATCCCTACATGGACGGCAATGGGCGCATGGCACGGTTTTTGATGAATGTAATGCTGGCGAGTGGCGGCTACCCCTGGACCATCGTGCCATTGGCAAAACGGCACCCCTATATCGACGCGCTGGAAGAGGCCAGCGTCGGCCAAAGCATCACGCCTTTTGTTGATTTACTGGCACGCCTTGTGCGTGGGTAGGAGGCATCTTTCATTCAGAAGGATGGAAAGATGACGAATCGTTTGTTGGCGTGGATATCGTTGCTGTTGCTGGCCTTAGGGGTGGTGGCCTGCAACGGCGGCAAGCAAGCCGCGATTGAGGGCCATCTGTGATGGATTGGAACAAAAAAACACGCAATAACAACCCGACTCAACCGCGTCGGGTGGCGATCACCACCCTGGGCTGCAAGGTGAACCAGTACGAGTCCGCCGCCTTTTCAAGCGAATTTACGGCGGCCGACCTGGAGCTGACACCCTTCACCCAGCCGGCCGACATCTACGTGATCAACACCTGCGCGGTGACTGCCAAGGCCGCGGCCCAGTCCCGGCAGCTCATCCGCCAGGCCATGCGGCGCAACCCGGCGGCCCGGCTGGTGGTGACCGGCTGCTACGCCCAGGTGGCCTCCCAGGAGATCCTGAGCCTGACCACCACGCCGGTCTGCATCGTGGGCAACGGCAACAAGCACCGGCTGGCCGCCATCGCCATGCGCGACAGCCGCTGCGACTTGGAGATGTATACCGGCGACATCGGCCGGCGCACCGAGATCTGCCCCCTGACCGTCCGCCGTTTCCAAGGCCGCACCCGGGCCTATCTCAAAATCCAGGACGGCTGCAACGCCTTCTGCACTTACTGCATCGTGCCTTACGCCCGCGGCCGCAGCCGCAGCCTGCCCCTGGACCGGGTGCTGGCCCAGCTCGCCATCTTCGTGGAGCTTGGCTACAAGGAAATCGTCCTTACCGGCATCCACGCCGGGGCCTATGGCCGCGATCTCACGCCGGCCACGGACTTTGTCGAACTGTTGCGCCTCATCCTGGCTTGCGGACATGCGGTGCGCTACCGGCTGAGCTCGCTGGAGCCCACGGAGATCTCCCCGGCCCTGCTCGACCTCATGGCCACCTCGCCCGCCCTGGCGCCCCATCTCCACATCCCCCTGCAGAGCGGCGACAACACCATCTTAAAGTCCATGAACCGCCGCTACACCGCCGAGCGCTTTGGCGAGATAGTGACGGCCTGCGCCACGGCCCTGCCATCGGCGGCCATCGGCATCGACGTGCTGGCCGGCTTTCCGGGCGAGAACGAGCGGGCCTTCCAGAACACCATGGACCTGCTCACCGCCCTGCCCGTCACCTCCCTGCACGCCTTCCCTTACTCCCGGCGCCCGGGCACCGTGGCCGCGGCCCTGCCCCGGCAGTTGCCCAAGCAGGTCAAGCAAGAAAGGGTTGCGCGTTTGCGCGAATTGGATCATAAAAAGCGCACCGCGTTCCATGGGCAAAATCTGGACACCACCCACCGGGTGCTGGCCGAGGGGGGGACGACCCGGTCTGGTCTGCTGCGCGGCTTTACGGAAAACTACATCCCGGTCTGCTTCCAGGCCCCGGCCCACTGTGCGAACCAGTTCGTGGACGTTTGCATCACCAGACTGGACGACCTGACCGTTTACGGCGAGATGGCCGGCCTCGCCGGTAGAACCGGACCATGATCCAGGCCATTTTTTTAAACCAACGGACGACCCAGGCATGCGCGGCGAAATACTTGCCATAGGCGACGAGCTGACCTCTGGCCGGGTGCGGAACACCACCAGCGGCCTGGCGGCCCGTTGTCTGTTCGCGGCCGGTCACGAGATCGTCGCCATGACCACGGTGGGCGACATGCCGGCCCTGATCGGCACGGCCCTGCATACCGCCCTGGACCGGGCGCAGTTCGTCCTGGTCACCGGCGGCCTGGGGGCCACCAGCGATGACCTCACCAACGAGGCGGTGGCCCAGGCCCTGAGCCGGCCGACCACCCTGAATCATGAGGTAAGGGCCGCCTTGGTCCGCAACGGCGTCGCTCTGCCCAACGCTGACCAAAAAGCGGGCGGGCTCGAAAAACTTGCCTGGCTGCCCGCCGGCGCCAAGGCTCTGAAACCCGGGGCCGGCATGGCCGGCCATCTTCTGGTCCACGAGGGGGTACCGGTCTTCTTCCTGCCCGGCGTGCCCCATGAGATGGAAGAACTGCTCGCTGACTGCGTCCTGCCGGAGCTGCGCCGCCTGGACCCGGGCGGCGCCAGCGCGCCGCGGCAACGCCTCTTCAAGGTCTTCGGCCTGCCGGAGACCGAGATCAACCGACGCCTGGTTCCTCTGGAAACCGCCATTACCGGCCTGACCGTGGGTTATTACCCGGTCTACCCGGAGGTGCATGTCAGCCTGACTCTGCGCGGGGTCGCGACCGACGACCGTCTCGCCACGGCCGACCGGGCGGTGCGGGAGGCCCTGGGCCCCTTCCTCTACGGCACGGCCGCGGACAGCCTGGCCACCGTGGTGGGCGCCCTGCTGCGTCAACAGGGCCTGACCCTGGCCGTGGCCGAATCATGTACCGGCGGCCGGGTCGCCGCTGAACTTACCGCCGCGGCCGGCAGTTCCGAATTTTTCCTGGGCGGCGTGGTGGCATACAGCAATGTCCTGAAGGAAGGCCTGCTTGGCGTGCCGGCCGCGGTGCTCACGGACCAGGGCGCGGTAAGTATTGCCACGGCAACGGCCATGGCTACGGGCATCCGGGAACGGACCCGGGCCGCGGTAAGCGTCGCGGTCACCGGCATCGCCGGGCCTGGCGGCGGCTCACCCGACAAGCCGGTCGGCACCGTGTGCTTCGGCCTGGCCGACGCCGGCCAGACCCGCGCCCTGACCAGGCATTTCCAGGGAAAACGCTGGCAGATCCAGGCCATGGCCAGCCAACAGGCCCTGGACCTGCTCCGTCGGCGCCTGCTGGGTCTGGAGCTGGGGGCTGAATAAACGCCATATGATCCGATAGATAGGACGGATTGGCCCGATCGGGCATATCGGCCGCTCGGTTTTTCTAGCCCGCGTGACCGGTCTGCTGTATGGTGAACGCGGCACGCCCGACATTGGCTTTTAACCTTCGCGTTTCAGAAGAGGCTTTCACAAATCACCAAAAAACAACTCCAGGGAGCAACCGCCATGACCATTTCCGAAGGCAAGACCAAGACCCTCGACACCGCCATCTTTCAGATCCAGAAACAGTTCGGCAAAGGCTCCATCATGCGGATGGGCTCGTCGGACATCGAAAACATCCCGGTGATCCCCACCGGCGCCTTGTCCATTGACATCGCTACCGGCGTGGGTGGGGTGCCCCGCGGCCGGGTCACCGAAATCTTCGGCCCCGAGTCGTCGGGCAAGACCACCCTGGCCCTGCACATTATCGCCGAGGCCCAGCACCTGGGCGGGGTGGCGGCCTTCATCGACGCCGAACACGCCCTGGACATCCATTACGCGGGCCGCCTGGGGGTGCAGGTCGATGACCTGCTGGTCTCCCAGCCCGACTATGGCGAGCAGGCCCTGGAGATTGCCGAGATCCTCATCCGCAGCGGCGCGGTGGACGTCATCGTGGTGGACTCGGTGGCCGCCCTGGTGCCCAAGGCCGAGATCGATGGCAACATCGGCGACGCCCACGTAGGCTTGCAGGCCCGCCTCATGTCCCAGACCATGCGCAAGTTGACCGCCATCCTGAACCGCACCAACACGGCGCTCATCTTCATCAACCAAATCCGCATGAAGATCGGTGTCATGTTCGGCAACCCGGAGACGACCACCGGCGGCAACGCCCTGAAATTCTACTCCTCCCTGCGCTTCGACATCAGACGCATCGCCGCCATCAAGGACGGCCAGGAGGCCATCGGTAATCGCACCAGGGTGAAGATGGTGAAGAACAAGGTGGCGCCGCCCTTCAAGACCGCCGAGTTCGACATCATCTATGGCGAGGGCATTTCCAAGCTCGGCGACATGTTGGATCTGGCCGCGGAGCACGATATCATCGAAAAAAGCGGCGCCTGGTTTGCCTACGGCGGCGAACGCATCGGTCAGGGCCGGGAAAACGCCAAACGCTTTCTGAAAGAGCATCCGGCCATGGCCGCCGAGATCGAGGCCAAGGTCCGCCTGGGTTACGGTATGCCGGTACCGGGGGAGATGCGCCCGCCTCTTGTGGCCCCTGAAACGCTTTCTTCCTAAGGCCAATGCCATTCACTGAATAAAACTGCGGAATATCGAACATCGAACGGATTGCTTTCACTTCGTAATGCTACAGTTCAGTGTTCGATATTCGATATGCAAACCGCACCTCAATAAAGTTAGGAACCAATCATGACCGGAAACGACATCCGCGCCCAGTTCCTCAAGTTTTTTGCTGACCGGGGCCACACTACCGTGGCCAGTTCGCCCCTGGTGCCCAAGGACGACCCCACCCTGCTGTTCACCAACGCCGGCATGGTCCAGTTCAAGAAGGTCTTCATGGGTTCGGAGCGCCGGCCTTACGTGCGGGCCGTATCCTCGCAGCGTTGCGTGCGAGCTGGCGGCAAGCACAACGACCTGGAAAACGTCGGCTACACCGCTCGCCACCACACCTTCTTCGAGATGCTCGGCAACTTCTCCTTCGGCGACTATTTCAAGGAAGAGGCCATCCGCCTGGCCTGGGAATTTCTGACCGGGATACTTGGCCTGCCGCCTGAGAAGCTTTGGGTCTCGGTCTTTGAGGAGGACGACGAGGCCTACGGCCTGTGGAAGAGGATCGAGAATCTGCCCGCCGGCCACATCATCCGACTGGGCCACAAGGACAATTTCTGGTCCATGGGTGACACCGGCCCCTGCGGCCCCTGCTCGGAGATCCTGATCGACCAGGGCCCAGAGGTGGGCTGCGGCCGCCCGACATGCAAGGCCGGCTGCGACTGCGACCGCTTCCTGGAACTGTGGAACCTGGTCTTCATGCAGTTCAACCGCGATGCCGACGGCACCCTCACCCCCCTGCCCAAGCCCAGCATCGACACGGGCATGGGCCTGGAACGCGTCGCCGCCGTGTTGCAGGGTAAACACAATAATTACGACTCCGACCTCTTCGCCGGCCTGATGACGGCCATGGCAGAAATCTCCGGCCACCGTTACGGGGCTGACCAGCAGATTGACACCGCCTTCCGGGTCATCGCCGACCACGCCCGGGCCACCGCCAACCTGGTGGCCGACGGCGTCCTGCCCGCCAACGAGGGCCGCGGCTACGTACTGCGCCGCATCATGCGCCGCGCCATCCGTTACGGCCGGGTGCTGGGTTTGCACAAGCCTTTTTTCTCGGCAATAACCGCAGCTGCGGCCCAGGGGCTGGCCGAGGTCTTCCCGCACCTGCTGGACGCCCGGGAACTGCTGGCCAAGGTGGTCAGAAACGAGGAGGAGCGTTTTCTGGAGACCATTGACAACGGCCTGGGCATGCTGCACGACGAACTGGCCCGCATGGCCGGGGCGGGCGAGGGACAGGTGGCTGGCGACTTCATCTTCAGGCTCTATGACACTTACGGTTTCCCAGTGGACATTGTCCGCGACATCGCCCTGGAAAAGGGACTCACCGTTGACGAGGCCGGTTTCCTTTCGGCCATGGAGAAGCAGCGCCAACTGTCCAAGAAATCCTGGAAGGGCACGGCCATGGCCTCCCTGGGCGAGGGGATCCGCAATCTGCTGGAATCCTTGCCGCCCACGGTGTTCACGGGCTATGAGACCAGGCGGGGTCAGGCCACCATCACCGGCCTGATCAGCGGGGCTGGACTCCCGGTAAGCCGGGCAATGGCCGGCGACGAGGTCATGATCATCTGCCCGGAGACGCCCTTCTACGCCGAGGCCGGCGGCCAGGCGGGCGACCAGGGCGAACTGGTCGGCCCCCAAGGCCGGGCCCAGGTGCTGAACACCGTGCCCATTGCCCAGGGCCGCACCGCCCACCAGGCCCGGGTCACCGAAGGCAGCCTCGGCACTGGTGAGGCCGTGGAACTGAAGGTTACCGAAGGTCGGCGGCAGAAGATCGCCGACAACCACACCGCCACCCACCTCCTGCAGGCTACCCTGCGCCAGGTGCTGGGCGAGCATGTCAAGCAGTCGGGCTCCCTGGTGGACCCGGAGCGGCTGCGCTTCGACTTCACCCACTTCTCGCCCCTGACCGGCCCGGAGATTATGGCCGTCGAGACCATGGTTAACGAGGAGATCCGCGCCAACCGCCAGGTTACTACCGCCATGCTCTCCAGGGCCGAGGCCCAGCAGAGCGGCGCCATGGCCCTGTTCGGGGAGAAGTACGGGGACACGGTGCGGGTGGTGTCGGCCGGGGATTTTTCCAAGGAACTCTGTGGCGGCACCCACGTGGGGGCCACGGGCGAGATCGGCCTCATGAAGATCATCGCCGAAACCGGCATCGCGGCCGGGGTGCGGCGCATCGAGGCCGTTACCGGCCCCGCCGCCTTCCAGCGCCTGCAGGACCATGAGCAACTGCTGAGCACCCTGGCCGACCGGCTGCGCTGCGGCCCCGAGGAACTGACCGTTAGGGTCGAAAAACTCCTGGCCCGCCAGAAGGAGCTGGAGCGCGAGGTCGGCCGGCTCACCGCCAAACTTTCCACCACCGACCTGGACGCCCAGATGGCCGGCGCCAAGACCGTGGACAACATCCGGATCGTCACCCTGCAGGTGCCACTTGATTCCGCCAAGACCCTGCGCGAGGTGGGCGACCGGGTACGCGACAAGCTGGGAAGCGGCGCCGCCATCCTGGGCGGCGTGCTGGAGGACAAGGTGGCGCTGCTTGCCATTGTCAGCAAGGATCTCGTTGGCCGGCTGCACGCCGGCAACATCATCAAGGAGGTGGCCACCCTGGTGGACGGCTCCGGCGGCGGCCGGCCCGACATGGCCCAGGCCGGCGGCACCCGGCCGGACAAACTGGCCCATGCCCTGGCCCAGGCCGCGGTGATCATCGAAAAACAGATCGCCGCAACGGCATAAAGCTGAGCGCTGAAAGCTGACCGCTAAACCAAAGGAGTTGTGGTTATGAGCAAAAAAACCACGCCCCCCCGCTTCCATGGCGCAGCCACCGGTGCCGGCAAATACGCCATTCCTGCTCTATTCCGACGACGACGAAAAGGTGCACGTCCGGGTGCTGGTTCATGGCGAAACGCTCTGGCTGCCGCTGGCACAAATCGCTCAGTTGTTCGCGGTACAAACGCCTGCTATCTCCAAGCATCTGAAAAACATCTTCGAGAGCGGGGAGCTCGACCGCGAGGCAACTGTTTCCAAAATGGAAACAGTTCAAACCAAGGGGGTTCGTAGCGTCCAGCGAAGCATCGACTATTACAATCTTGACGCCTTCACCGGCCAGACCGCGGCCGAGATCATCCACGCCAAGGCCGACCACAACGCCCCGTACATGGGATTGCTCACCTGGAAGAACGCGCCCCAAGGCCGGGTGTTGGCCTCCGATGTGACGGTGGCCAAGAACTACTTCGGCGAGCCGGAGATCACTTAGAAGGCCTCCCCGTGTCAAGGGG
>MNYK01000040.1 GCA_001873115.1 Desulfobacterales bacterium CG2_30_60_27
CTCAAGCGCGCCTTCGGTCTTGACCGCAGCACTTGGAAGGGCTGGGAGGGATTCGGTCGGTACGTCTGGAGTTCGATCGTCTCCTACAACCTCCTGGTGCTGGCCAGAACGAAGCTGGTTGCGGCCTGAACAGCTTCAGGCAGGATGCAGTCAGCCTACCAGGGGGGTACTGCGTCGAGAATTGTCAAAGAACGGCCCGACGAACTAAAACAATCCGTCAGGACAAACGGCGACGGGAGATTTTTACGGCTGATGGCATCCCGCATCATGCAAAACCGGGGTTTCCGGATGGAAACTAACTAGCTGTAGTTTCTCAAAAAACTGCATCGGTCCCCTCCTTATACTTAATTTATTCGCACCAAACCGCCAATGGCTATTAAAGGCGCCCCCCCCAAGCAGCTCAAGAGAACGGCGGATCCCGGGGACAACACATAACGGGGAAAAGCGGGCCAGAACTCACCATCGTTCCGGAGGGAATATTCAGACAAGAGAACAGCTAGGCAGCGTGCAGCAGAAACTTCCAGCATTTTTGAGCAGCCCTCGAGGAACGTGCCCCGCCCATCATTTTTCCCTTCCCGCAGCGCGACTACAAGCACCTTCCGGAAGCAAGCCCTGGACCATCGGTGCCAACAAAATTTAGGGCGCAGGGGAAACCTCGCAATGAAATTGAAGCAAATTCCGTGCCATACCTAACATGAAAAAATTGGCTAACAATTTAGTCTCGTTACGCCGGACACTGGTTCCAATGGCGGTCCGAACCCACAACAAAATTCCGGAAATCCGGACCGGTTTCCCGGAAAACCTGCTTGCCCCCGCAGGGAAGGGCTACACCGATCGAACAGGCTATAATCAGGCGGATTCCGACAACGACGGCAACCACCTGCCCCACATCAGTTAAACCAGGCCTATCGCCCACCCCTGCTCTCGGGTACGCCCAGTTTCTTCAGGATCGAGGCCATGGGGCAGAACTTGCTGATGCCGTATTGCAGCAGGTTGGCGCCCACAAAGGCGGTGAACAGCAACCAGTAGGGCGACACCCAGTGGCCGAGGGCCAGGCTCGCCAGGATGAAGAGGCCGGCCAGAATGTGAACCCAGTCGTTGACAGTCATGACGGGAACCTCCTGAAGGGTTAGAGGCACAGGAGAAAATCGGATCCCGGACCCCGGATCCCGAACAGCCGGATTACTTGCAGAACAGGTTGTCCATGGTGTTCATGAGATCGAGAACCCGCTTGTCGGCGATCCAATTATAGATGTAGTTGGCGTCCTTCCGGAAGGCGAGAATGCCCTGGTTACGCAGGATGGTGAGATGCTGGGAAACATTGGCGTTGGTGGTCTTGACCTCGCTGACGATATCCCCCACGGTCAACTCCTTATCCCTGAGCAGACAGAGGATCTTGAGGCGGATGGGATGGGCCATGGTCTTCAAAAGCCCTGCCACGATGTCGTATTGATAGACTTCTTCTGCCACGTTGCACCTTCAGTATGCAAAGATTAGTCGGCCACCAACCCACTTGCCCCTTAATAAGAAACCCCGGGCCGATTGGCAACAACAAAGGCGGCTGCCCCGCATTTTTTCCAGGGTTGCCCCCGGGCCAGCGGACTGCGACTCCTGACACGAGGTTATTGCCGGCGGGTCAGAACATAGCCGGCCAGCCCTTCCAGCACGGCCAGGGCCGCGCTCTCCGGAAACCCCAACAGTTGCCGCCGGGCGGTGCCGACCAGCGCCTCGGCCTGTTGTCGGCAATAGGCCGGGCCGCCCAGCTCCTCCATCAGGGTCCGCACGCCGGGCAGCCCCGCCTGCCGCGCGGCCGGTTCCCCGGCGAGCAACGCCAGGAGACGCTCGCGCTCGTGGACCGGCGCCTTGGCCAGGGTGAAAAGCAGCGGCAGGGTCATCTTGCCCTCCACCAGGTCGTTGCCCACCGCCTTGCCGGTGCTGGCCGGGTCGCCCCAGTAGTCCAGCAGGTCGTCCACCACCTGAAAGGCCAGGCCCAGATGTTCGCCATAGGCGCGCATGGCCTGCTGTTGGGCCTCGTTGCCGCCGGCATGGAGGGCGCCGACCTCGCAGGCCGCCCCGATCAGGGCGGCGGTCTTGCCGTGCAAGACCTGGAAATAGGCGGTCTCGGAAAAATCTTGCTGTTGAACAATGGCGGCCTGCAGAAATTCCCCCTCCACCATGGCGATGGTGGCCCTGCTTAGAATTTCCAGGCAGCGCACCCCGCCCAGTCCGCCCACCAGTTGCATGGCCCGGGCGTGCAAAAAGTCGCCGGCCAGGATCACCCCCGGGTTGCCCCAGACGGCATTGGCGGTGGCCCGGCCCCGCCGCTGTTCGGCCCGGTCGATGACATCGTCGTGCAGAAGGCTGGCGCTATGCAGATATTCAAAACCCATGGCCAGACGAAAAACCTCGGGCTCCATGCCGCCTTGGCCGGCCGGGGCGGGCGGGCCGCAGAGCCGGGCGGCGAGCACGGCGAGCATGGGTCGGATCCGCTTGCCGCCGCCGAGCACGGCATGGGCCAGGATCTCCTTGAGCCGCGGGCTGGCAATGCCAGCGATATCCGCCCGCATGGCCGCATCGATTTTGGCGATGTCCGGCTGCATCCGGCTGAGTAGCTCCTTCTGATCCACGTCAGTCCTCTTCAGCAAAAAAGGTGGCGATAGCCGCCAGGTCGCGGGTTATGGGGCTGGGCGGCAGGCTCTCCAGAAAAAGCCGGCCATAGCCCTTGCTGGTAAGCCTGACATCCAGGATGGCCAGCACGCCACGGTCCGAGGCCTTGCGCATCAGGCGGCCCACCCCCTGCCGCAGGGTCAGGATGGCCCTGGGCACCTGGAAATCGAAAAAGGGGTTGCCCCCCTGGTCACGAATGGCGTCCATGCGGGCCATCATAACAGGATCGCTGGGAACCTCAAACGGAAGTTTATCGATGATCACGCAGCTCAAGGCCTCGCCCGGCACGTCCACCCCTTCCCAGAAGCTGGCCACCGCCAAGAGGACGGAATGGGTATCCTGCTGGAAGACATCGAGCAGCGCCTGCCTGGGGGCCTCGCCTTGGACCAGCAGGGGAAAGGGCAGGCAGTCGGCCAGAAAATCGCGGGCCGCCCGCATGGCCACGATACTGGTGAACAGCAGCAGGGCCCGACCACGGGAGAGCAAAATTATGTCCTGCATGAGCTGGCGGGCGGCCGGCCCGAAGGCCGGGGCCTGCGGGGCCGGGAAGCCCGGAGGCGGCACGTAGAGCAGGGTGCGGCCGGCATAATCAAAGGGGGTGGCCAGGGCCAGGGTGTCGGTTGCGGGCGGCAGGCCGAGGCGCTCGGCAAAATAGCTGAAGGTGCCCGCCGTAGTAAGCGTGGCCGAGGTAAAGACGATGCCGCGCACCGCGGGATAAAGGGCCGCTTGCAGGTCGCCGGCCACTGCGACGGGCGAGGCGGCCAGCACAAAATTTTTCTCCCGGCGCTCGGCCCAGTAGACATGGGCCGCATCCCGTTCCTGCATGATCCGCCGGCAACCGGCCGCCAGCTCCAGGCAGCGGTGCCGCATGCCATCCCACACCTCGCCGGACGTGGTCATGGTATCCAGGTGATCGGCCAGCCCGGCAAAGCGATCCAGCAGCCCGTAAAGTTCGCCGGACCAGTCGCTGATCTGGTCCAGGCAGTTGGCCAGGGGCAAGCGCCCGCGTTCCCGGGGGAAAAGGGCGAAAAAACGCTCGGCCTCGTCCGCCAGCACCCGGGCCAGTTGCAGGGTCTTGATGGCCGGCTTGCCGGCCCGGTGCTGGCCGGCCGCCTTTTCAATGTCCTGGGCCAGGTCGAGGATCTGGTACCGACTCACCGAGGCGCCGAAATATTGGGTGGCCACCCCCTCCAGGTGATGGGCCTCGTCGAAGATCACCGACTCATAGCGCGGCAGCACCTCGGCATGGCCGAAACGGCGCAGGGCCAGATCGGAAAAGAACAGATGGTGGTTGACGATGAGCAGGCGGGCGCGGGCCGCCTTTTTCCGCAGTTGGTTGACAAAGCACTCTTGGGCCTGCGGGCAGTATGTACCCAGACACTGATGGGTGGGGCAGGAAAGTTGCGGCCAGAGGGGGGAGTCGTCGGCCAGCCAGGGGAGTTCGGCCCGGTCGCCGGTCTCGGTGCGACCCACCCAGTCGGCCAGCAGGGCGCCCTGGCCATCGTCCTGAAACATGGCCATTTGCGGATCGGCAGCCATCTGCTGCCAGCGATAGAGACAGAGATAATTCTGGCGGCCCTTGACGCACAAGGCATCCAGACCAGGGTCCACATGCTCCCGGATAAAAGGGATTTCCTTGTTCAGCACCTGTTCCTGCAGGTTCAGGGTGCCGGTGGACACCACGACCTTCTGGCCGCTCAGCACGGCCGGCACCAGATAGGCCAGGGTCTTGCCGATGCCGGTGCCGGCCTCCACCGCCAGCATGGCGGCGCTTCCCCGGTCGCCGGGGTTTAAGGCGGGGTCACCGCCGAGCGAAAGCGTCCGCGCCACCGCCTCGGCCATGGCCAGTTGCCCGGCCCGGAAATCATAGCCGGCCAGCCGGCGGGCCAGGATACCAGCCGGGCCGAAGATTTCGTCCAGACCCATTGGTAGTCTCCATTTATCCGATACGATTATAAAAAATCCGGCGGATCGTCTTGCATTCCTGAAAATGCTCTGCTACCCTTAAGGTAAGGAGCCGGTCCGGTTAGGCAACAGCCTGGAACGGCTAAAATAAATCAATCCAGCCAAGGGGGATGCCATGCAGGACGTCAAACACATTCTGACTCCAGTAGATTTCTCGGAGAACGCGGGGAAAGTTCTCCAAACGGCCGTCTATTATGCCGGCAAGCTCGGCGCCAAGCTGACCGTGGTCTTTGTGGTCCAAAGCTTTGAGGATTACTCCGGCTTCTTCGTCCCCCACATCCCCATCGCCCAGTTCGAGGCCGAGATGCTGGCAAGCGCCCAGAAAAAAATGACGACTTTTCTGGCGGAAAACCTGGCCCCGGACGTGGCCCATGACAGCGTGGTGCTCCTCGGCGATATCGCCGAGGAGATCCTGAACTTTGCCAAGACCAAGGCGGTGGACCTGGTCATCATGGGCACCCATGGCTACAAGGGGCTTGAAAAGGTCCTGTTCGGCAGCGTGGCCGCAAAGGTGGTGAAGCTGTCCAATTGCCCGGTCTTGACCGTCAATCCCTATCGTTGAACCGCGTACGGCCGGCGGTTAGCGCCGCATCTCCAGCACGGCCAGGAGCCCACTGGCCGGCGACTCGCCGACCGCCGGCGGCCTGTTCCCCATCAAGGGTTGGGCGAGCAACCGGGCCAGTGACACGCCCGGCAGGCGGTGAAAGGCCAGGACCCCCG
>MNYK01000141.1 GCA_001873115.1 Desulfobacterales bacterium CG2_30_60_27
AGAGAAGGGATTACGACAAAAAATCCGTAGTCCGGGTTCCGGGTCCCGTAGTCCGGAGTTATAGTGTTCGAAATTCGCTACCCGGTGTCCGGAATTCGGAATCCCCTGCAACATTGCACTGCTTGCGGCGCTGATTTTTCTCCTGCATATTTACCGGAGGTTGCAGTTTATCCGGAAACTTTCAGGAGCGACGCCATGGTCATTTACATTCGCACCCAAGGAGCGCAGGTTGTCAAGGAAGGCCGGCATTTGCTGGTGAAAAAGGGCGACAGCGTCTACCACACCCTGTTTGTCGATAAAATCCAGCAGATTCTGGTGTTCGGCAACGTCTCGCTAACGCCCTCGGCACGGAACATGGTGCTGCGGCACGGCGTGGATACGGTTTTCCTCACCAAAAACGGGCGCTATATGGGGCGCTTCGCCAATCACGAGCCCAAGAATGTGTTTCTGCGGAAGAGACAGTTCAATCTTCTGGACGACCGGGAGTTCGGCCTGCAATTCTGTCGGCGGGTGGTGGCCGGCAAACTTGTCAACATGGCTACCCTGCTCATGCGGATCAAGCGGACGAAAAATGCCCAGGAAGCAGGCCGCAAGGCTAGGGAAACCCGCGATCTGCTGGCGCGCGTCGAGGTGGCGACCGGCATTGATGAACTGCGCGGCCTGGAAGGCCGGGGCAGCGCCCTGTATTTTGCCGGCTTCCGCCTCGGTTTTCAGGGTGACGCGGGCTTCCACCGGCGGGTCCGCCGGCCACCCACCGACCCGGTGAACGCCGTCTTGTCGCTTCTATATACCTTTCTGTTCAACCGGGTATATACCGCGGTGCGGGTCAACCACCTCGATCCCTATCCCGGCTTCCTCCATGTGGTGGATTACGGCCGCCACTCCCTGGTGCTGGACCTCATGGAGGAATTCCGCTCCATCGTGGCCGACACCCTCACCCTTTCCCTCTTCAACCTGCACATCCTGCAAAAAGAGGATTTCGAGACCCGGGGCACGACGTTGGCACGGGAACCTCCTGAGGCCGAGGCTCTCGTGCCGGATGTTGCCACCGATGTTTACGGCCTCGGCGCAGAGGGGCTGGACACCGATGCCTTTGACGTGCCGGTGCAAAGAATGAGCGACGCACCGGTTGACAACGATGCGGATAGCAGGGCCTTGCCGGCGGTGAAGCTCAAAACCGCAGCCTTTCAGCGGGTGGTGGAAAATTTCGAGCGCAAACTGGCGGCGGAATTCTATTACGAGCCGTATGCCAAGAAGATCACCCTCGCCGATGCCATTATCGCCCAGGCGGGCCAGTACCGAAAATGCGTGGAAGGCGAGATGGCCGTCTATCAGCCGCTGGTGCTGAAGTGATTACGATCGTCACCTACGATATCACCGACCCCCGCAGGTTGCAGCGTTTCGCCAAGTTCCTGCGGGAATACGGGCTGCGTTCACAGAAATCGGTTTTCGAATGCCGGCTGACTGAAAGTGAGATCCGTGAAATAAGGTCAGCTTGCCGCGACCGACTGGATCTGGCAACAGACGCGGTGCGCATCTACCGGGTGTGCAGCGGCTGCATGGCCAGGGCGGTGGTCCTCGGGAAAGGAATCAAACTCAAGGAACTGGGCTGGGAATTGGTATGAAGCACTATCTGGCCGTCTATGACATCGCTGACCCCAAACGCCTGAACAGGGTAGCGAAAATCATGAAGGACTATGGGGTGCGGGTGCAGAAATCCAAATTCGAAGTGGACGTAAGCAGGGCTGGCTTCCAGGAAATGTCCGAACGTATCCTGGCGGTGATCGAACCTGCCGAGGATGGCGTGAAATTCATCCCCCTGTGCCTGAGCTGCCGGTCCAAAACCGAAATCCTCGGCCGGGGGCGCTTCGTGGATCCGGACGGCGAGTTCCTGGTGCTTTGAACGGCGCCGCGGCACACAACCCCTGAAACACAGGGTCATCCAATAATAGATATACAAGAATTTTCAGTTGATTAATCACCTCTTCGCTCACTCTACCCTGAGAAAGGGGTTGCCCAAAGCCGATATTTTTCGTACTGTCCTCGCCGGATTCACCATATCAGACCAGCGTGGAGAGACAAACCATGCCTAACTATGAAAAGATCAAGATTGGTGTTATCGGCGTTGGCTATCTCGGGAAGTTTCATGCCGAGAAATATGCGGCCATGGAGGATGTCGATCTGGTTGGCGTGGCCGACCTCAACCGCGAGGCGGCCGCGGCGGTAGCCGCTCGGCTCCACACCGCGAGCTTCGTTGATTACCACGAGCTGGTCGCCCGCGTGGACGCGGTGAGCATCGTGGTGCCGACCGTTGACCATCATCGGGTGGCCCTGGACTGCCTCGGACAGGGCCGGGACGTGCTCATTGAAAAACCCATGACCCGCACCCTGGCCGAGGCCGACGAACTGATCGCTCACGCCGCCGCCACGGATCACATCATCCAGGTCGGCCACCTGGAACGCTTCAACCCGGCCATCCTGGCCATTCAGCAGCACCTGACCAAGCCCATGTTCATCGAGTCGCACCGCATTCATGTCTTCAAGAGCCGGGCCCTCGATGTGGATGTCATCCTCGACCTGATGATCCATGACATCGATATCATCATGAACATCGTGCCGTCGCCGATTGCGACCATCCATGCCGTCGGCCTGCCGGTGGTGACGCCCTTTACCGACATTGCCAATGTCCGGCTCATCTTCGAGAACGGCTGCACCGCCAACGTCACGGTGAGCCGGGTCTCCAAGGAGAATATCCGGCGGCTGCGGATCTTCCAGCCCCATTCCTTTATTTCCGTGGATTACGGCAAGAAGGAGTACATGGTGATCAAGCTCAAGGACTCCAAGACCAGCGAGGGGATGCCCGAGGAGGAGGTTTTTCGCGACTCGCTGAAGGAAAAGGACGCCCTGGAGGCCGAACTGCGCGACTTTGTGAGCAACGTCCGGCACCGCACCCGGCCGCGGGTTTCAGGGGAGGAGGGCCGCCGCGCCCTGGCCGTGGCCCTTGAGATCATCGCCCAGATCAAAGAGCATCAGGCCGCCAACCGGCATTTCTTCGAATAGCTGGTCCATCCGGAAACTCTGTTTCCAGATGGACACGGTCAGCGGTCAGCAAAAAAACTTCATCAAGAAAAGTACCTCAAGCTGAATGCTGAAAGCTGACCGCTGAAAGCTGAACCCTAAAGGGATCAGATGTCCGCAACCCAAATGATGATCGTGGCCGGCGAGGCCTCCGGCGACCTGCACGCTGCCTCCCTGGTGGCCGCCATGAAGGCCAGGCAGCCGGGGCTCTCCTTCAGCGGGGTCGGCGGCCCGGCCATGGCTGGCCAGGGGGTGGAACTCATCTTCGACGCCGGTCGCATTGCCGTGGTCGGCCTCACCGAGGTGGTGGGCCATCTTGGCGATATCCGCCAGGCCATGCGGCTGCTGGAAGAAGAACTGACGCGCCGGCGGCCCGCCCTCCTCATCCTCATCGATTTTCCCGACTTCAACCTGATCCTGGCCAAGAAGGCCAAGCGGCTGGGCGTGCCGGTCTTCTACTATATCACCCCCCAGGTCTGGGCCTGGCGCAGCGGCCGGGTCCGCACCATCGGCCGCCTGGCCGACCGGGTCGCGGTGATCCTGCCCTTTGAGCAGGAGTTTTTCAGGCAGCGGGGGGTGGCGGTTGATTTCGTCGGTCATCCATTGCTGGACGTGGTGCCGGCAAATTTAAGCCGCAGCACCTTCCGCAGCCAGCATGGCCTGGCCGAGAAAACCCCGGTGGTGGGTCTGCTGCCCGGCAGCCGCCGCCTGGAGATCGCCGTCCTGCTACCCGTCTTTTTGAAAGCCGCCAAGCTTTTTGCCAAACGCCATTCCGAGGCGGTCTTCCTGCTGCCCCTGGCGCCGACCTTTACTACCGATGATCTGGCACCATTTGATCTGGCCGGGCAGGGCCTTGATATCCGGGTGGTAGCTGACCAGCGTTACGAGGCCATGGCCGCCTGCGACGCGGCCCTGGCGGCATCCGGCACCGTCACCTTGGAGCTGGCCATCCTCAACGTGCCCATGCTGATGGCCTACCGGGTGACGCCGCTCACCTGGCATATCGGCCGGCGACTGGTGCGGCTCAAGCATCTCTCTCTGGTCAACCTGGTGGCCGGCCGCGAGGTGGTGCCGGAGATCCTGCAGTATCAGGTGCGGCCGGCCCGAATTTATGAAGAGTTGGAAAAGATGATGACCGATGCCAACAAGCGTGCCGATATGCTGAACGGCCTGGCCCTGGTGCGTGAGCGACTGGGCGGCCCCGGCGCCGCGGCGCGGGCCGCGACGATCGCCCTGGCGGCGGCCGGTGTGCCTTGAGTTGTAGTCACGTTTGACATTAATCACGCCATGCGTTACCATGTGATGCATGATCAAATCTTTCAAGTGTGCAGACACCGAAGCGCTTGTAAAAGGTCTGCGGGTCAGGCGATTCGCAGGCATTGCCAACGTTGCTCGGCGTAAGCTCAGACAGCTTGAGATCGCTAATCGCCTTGATGATTTAAGGGTGCCACCTGGCAATCATCTTGAAGCACTCAAAGGTGATCGTTCCGGTCAATACAGCATTCGCGTCAACGATCAGTGGCGTGTCTGCTTTCGTTGGACGGATTCAGGCGCGGAACATGTGGAAATCGTTGATTACCACTGAGGAGAATCTATTGTGAGCAAGCTCAAACCTGTTACTCCGGGCGATATCCTCCTGGAGGATTTTCTGAAACCCATGGCGATCAGCCAGTATCGTCTGGCCAAGGAAATTAACGTTCCCGCCCAGCGGATCAGTGAGATTGTGGCGGGCCGGCGTTCGATCACGGCTGATACCGATTTACGGTTGTGCCGGTTCTTTGGTCTTTCCAACGGCTATTGGTTGCGCGCGCAAGCTGCCCACGATACCGAGGTTGCGGAGCGCACCCTCGGCAAGACGATAATGAAGATCAAACCATGGTCTGCGTTTGGTGGGGTAAAAAAGGTTTCAAATCTTTCCCCTTGAAGCTGTCTCCACGCGTCAAGCATTCTTTGGCCATGGCCAGTGTGTATTGACGGACCTTGATGTGTCAACAATGTTGCAACTTGGCCGTTTGCCAGATATAATAATATCAACATTGAAGGTAACTATCCAGCTTGTGTCGGCAGTCAAGCGTTCCCGGCCTGAAAATACTTTTCGCTCATTCTCGGCGGGCGTCCTGCCCGCCTCCGAGGCGTCCGCGACCTCCCGCGCATCCTGCGCCCGGTCGCGGACGAACCCGCGAAAAGCATTTCCAGTCCGGGAACTCACCTGGGTTGCG
>MNYK01000094.1 GCA_001873115.1 Desulfobacterales bacterium CG2_30_60_27
ACTATCCAAGGCGTTGTAAGCATCCTCCAAGCAGGTAAAGGTTTTCTGAATCCCCCGGAGGGTTTTCCAGTCTTCCCCGGGGTGTAAACATGCGCAGAAGCAATTAATTATTGTCACACCTTGGGAGGGTTAAAACCCCCACCTTTAGGTGGCAGCTTTAGCTGAGTTTGTTTAAGCTTCCGGGCATGAGCAGCGACTATCGGCATGGATCGCATACAGTTTTCACGATACACCTCCACTTGGTCTGGATCACGAAGTACCGGAAGAAAGTCTTGGAGGGGGCAGTTGCCTATCGGGTTCGGGACATGATCCGCGAAATCTGCCAAGCTGAGGGTGTAGACATCATCAAGGGCCATGTTTCGCAGGACCACTGTCACCTGTTGGTGTCGATCCCGCCGCAGGTGACAATCAGTCGTCTTGTGCAGCGGATCAAGGGCAAGACGTCGTTCAAGTTGCTGAGTGAGTTTCAGCATCTGCGCAAGACGTATTGGGGGCGACATTTTTGGGCACGCGGCTATTTTTGCTGTAGCAGCGGTAATGTGACCGACGAGGTTATCAAACAGTACATTGAAGGCCAAGATCTCACCAGTGACGATAATTTTAAACTAGAGGGTGAAGGTAGCGAATAATCGGCGCACGCCGATGCCGCCAGCTTTAGCTGTTACCCGAAGCCACCGGCTTTAGCCGGTGGAGTATTCACTCACTGGCTGCAGACACTTCGGACATTTTTCAGCCTTGCAGCCGAACTCATGCAGGCGCCCTCGCCTTGCTTTGCAGACATGGCAAGTTAGGCCAAGGACTATGTTAAGCCGTTGTTCAGGTATAAATGGTAATCTTGCGTGATATCTTTGCATGTTCGTTGTCTACTTAGAACTATCCCTCAAATTTTCGGGGCCAGTTGGCGGCCGCCGCGCTTTTCACCTTGTTTTTGCTCTGTCCGCTTCGGTCCCACCCTCCCTGGAGATTCTTTAAGATAGTGACATATTTGCCACTCCAAACCAAAAAGGGGCAAAACTGCTCTTTCTTGAAATAATTCAAGGTGATGATGCCATTTCCTGTGTTTTTTCAAGTGACATATCCGTCACTTGAAAGACCTTCTTTTTACCTTTTGGAGTGACATTTTCGCCAATCGAAAGGGGCTTTACGGGTGACATATTTGTCACCGAAGATTGTTTTTTGCGGGCATTAACAATAGCCCAGCCATGGCCAAGCCTGGTGTCCTTTATGCGAGGTTTTTGGGTCGGCTTATACTCCGGCGTGTTCCACTTCTTCCAGCGGTCGCATAGGAAGTAGGTACTCATATCCTTTGACCTACCGCCCGCGCCCTGGTGGTTGATGTCAATGAATCCCTTGACTATGAGCTCATCCAGTGAGTTACGAAATTCCCGCCGGCCGATCCCCATCTTCTCGGCTTCGGAATAGCAGAAGACAATATCCCCATTGTTCCCGATACTGTGCTTCACGGCCTTGCTCTTGGATCTGTGCTTGACCATTACGCGCTTCGTCAGGAAATGGAGGTAGACTTGCATGGCCCACCTTGACAGGCCCCTGAGGGCTGCGGAGTGCACCAGCTCGGCCTCAAGGTAGATGCCTCTCATTCCATGCCACCCTGCGCAAGAATGTACTGTGCTACTCGATGCAACCGCCCGCACTCGGTCGGCTCTGTGACCCAGTGCGTTTCAATGTTGTACCCACGCTTGCGTAATTCCATAATGCGGGCCGCCGGGTGCAGCACGTCCAGTTGCTCCCTCGACTCAATGGTGCTTAGGGATCGCAGATATAGGTGGGCGAGCACTCGTTGACGCTGCGCCTCGGCTGAATTGGTGACGGGGCTTTCTTTTTCCTTCATGGTCTACCCCCTCGCCGTCTCTTCGATCAGGGTACAAATATCAACCACGCGCCAAGCCGTACAGCGTTTGGACAACTTCACGGGCTTGGGATAGCGACCATCCCTGACGCCCACCCACCAGGTGCTTTTAGAGACAGGAATGATTGCCGAGATACCGCGCTTGGCATCACCTACGATTTGATGGAGCCGGAGAAAGCCGGTAGGGGGAAGGGGAGTGTGCATAATATCACCTCATGTGTTTGCGTCCGTTGGAAATCAGCGGGCGTTGAGGTGATACTATGGCGTGCAGGTGGGCTGTGCGCACCGCAGTTGCGGTAAAGCGTACCGCAACTGCGGTGAAGTGAGTTGCTTGCGCTAGTTTTGAGGTAGTGGTTATTCTGTGGCGTTGATTGCCCTCTTCGCTTCAGCAAAGCGGCCTTCAAGGGTCCGTTTTGTTATTCCGGGCATCCCTTGGCAACGCTCAACAAGGGCGGTGATTATGGTGGCTTCACTCTTGAAGGGTATCGCGCTATGTACTCCTAGCAGAAGTTCCAGCATTCCGCCAATGATGTGCAGGTCGGTCCTTTCAGCCTTTGGGGAAATTGGTTTGTTCGGCTGATCATTACTGACGCCAATAGAAGCCGCGCCGGTCAGTAGCTCTGGGTGTTCCACCTCCATGCGGGCTACATCCTCGGCCATGACCACAAGGTCTTCCCTTGAAATCTCTATATCGTCTGGTTCGTACTCATCGGAACAATCAACATGTCTGACCGATTGTGCAGAAATGTCATCTCTAACAAAGAAAATTGGCTTGAAGGTTGAACCACCCAATATGTGCTGGAATACGATAGGCATGAGGGGGAAAGTTTCGCCACTGGGGACGTGAAATTTTGTTTGTACACCGTCTACTTCGAGTAATTCATAGTCATTTTCCGAAAATTTTATATAGGCAACAACTACCGGCGTCAAACAAGTAATTTTTAAATGGCCACTTATGGCCCAATGTAACAGCTCATCTGTGGTCGTCATATGCCACCGCACCGCCAGCTCGGTCAGTTTGTAGTAAAGCCTTCCCGGTAATGCCATTGCCGCAACCCCTTATGGTTGGCCCTGGGAAACATTCAGACCGTTGGGCCGCAAGGGTAGCGGCTTTTCGGGGGCCATCCTAGCCGGTCTGAAACTTGAAAACTGCGGTGCAGCGTAGGCGCTTACCCGCGTACCATTGCGTACTTCATTCACCTGCCGCTTGGAAATGAAGGATTTTTGCCCCAGCTTTCAGGGCGTCCAGGTAATCCGCCCAGGTCTGCATCATAACCTTCCTTTCTGGAAGGTGGGCCGTGCGGTTATAGGCCCGGCCCAACGGATCGCGCACGGCATGGGCCAACTGATGTTCTATGAAGTCGGGCCGGAAGCCCAAGACCTCATCAAGGATGGTGCGGGCCACCGCCCGAAAGCCGTGCCCGGTTTGCTCCGTTTTGGTGTCTATGCCCATGCGCCGCATGGCCGCGTTTATGGTGTTGTCGGATATGGGCCGCGCGTTGGTTCTTGCCGACGGAAACACATAAGGGCCGGTGCCGGTGAGCGGGTGAAGCTCCCGCAGGAGCGCCACCGCCTGTTTTGCCAAAGGGACAATGTGGGGAGTTTTGGTCTTGTTCACCATGTAGGACCACTCGCTCTTATCCAGGTCCAAGTCAGCCCATAGCATGGCCCGTAGTTCTCCGGGGCGGACAAACAGCATGGGAAGCAGACGCAAGGCGCACCGGACCACCAGCGAGCCTTGATAGCCGTCCAGCATCCGCAGTAGGGGGGCCACCTCCTTGGGGTCAGTGGTCGCTGCCCGGTGGGTGGTCTTGGTTGGGGCAAGTGCCCATCTCAGGTCGGTGGTAGGGTCACGTTCACACCTTCCGGTTGCCACCCCATAACAGAACACCTTCCCGCAAAGACCCCGTACTCGGCCCGCCGTGTAAGCAGCGCCCCGAGCTTCTATCCTGCAGAACATAGCCAGCAGCATAGGGGCATTGATCGCGGCAAGGGGTTTGTCGCCGATCTCCCCGAAAACGTCATTGGCCAGCATGGCAAGAATCGCCTCCGCTGTCCGTGGTGCCCATTGGGGCAGGAAATGGCTGTGCCATTCACGCGCCACAACCTCAAAGGTTTCCTGCTCCAAGAGCATGGACGCCTCTTGTTCCTTCCTGGCCGCGCCGGGGTCAACGCCTTTGGCAAGTAGCGCGCGGGCATCTTCCCGCCTCTGCCGGGCATCGGATAGTGATATGGCAGGAAAGGCCCCCAAGGCCAGTTTCTTTTCCAGGCCCCCAAAACGGTATTTGAGCCGCCAAAGCTTACCGCCGCTGGGGGTCACCAGCAGAAAAAGGCCCCCACCGTCAGACAGCTTGTATTCTTTTTCCTTGGCTTTGGCGTTGCTGACTTTCAGGTGGTCCAGTGGCATGGTCCGCTTGGGCATTGGCTTTCCTCCAGAACAAGCATTTTTGGGGGCCTTTATTTTTCCGCGTGGCCTAAAGGCCCCAAGGAGGCCCCCAAACATTCTGGATCTCAGCATATCAGGATGGATGAGGTTGGACAACAGAAAAAGAAAAAGCCCTGATTTCTCAAGGCTTTCTGGACTGCTCTGGACGGTGCCAGATTATGTATTGGTGCCGGAGGTCGGAATCGAACCGACATGGGGTTGCCCCCGCGGGATTTTGAGTCCCGTGCGTCTACCAGTTTCACCACTCCGGCGTTGCGGTGGTTTCGCGGGCCGCAGGGCAGCGCGAAGGCCGCAGTATAGAAGTGCGGTCCGGGGCTGTCAAGGGGAAAGGGCGGTTCTGGCCGCCGGCGTTTATTTGCCGTTCGGATACGGGCAGGTAGACCTTCTGGAAACGGAAGAAATAGTCGATGCCGCTCCAGATGGTGAGCAGCAGGGAGACATAGAGGATGACGGTGCCGATGGCGTGCAAATGGGGGATGAAGGACAGTTCTTCCGGGTAGATGAGTACGCACAAACTAACATACTGGAGAAGCGACTTGTGTTTGCCCAAGCGGCTGGCCCCCACCACCACCCCGGACGAGGCGGCCACGCCCCGCAGGCCGGTGATCATCAGCTCGCGGGCCAGGATGACGAGCGCCACCCAGGCCGGGATGCGGCCCATGGGGATCAGCATGATGAGGCCGGCGGCCACCAGCACCTTGTCGGCCAGCGGGTCGATGAGCTTGCCGAGGACGGACTCGATCTTGCGCCTACGGGCGATGTAGCCGTCGGCCAGATCGGTCAGCGCCGCCGACAGGTAGAGCACAAAGGCCGCCATGCCAACCCACATCCCCAGGCCAGGTTGCAGCAGGAAAAGGAGAAAGGGCACCGCCAGGAAGCGGTAGCCGGTGAGCAGATTGGGGAGGGTGAGGATGTGTTTCATGAGGTTATTTGTCGGAATCGCCAAAAGGCCGATGCCGACGCGTTATCCGTTGGTCACTTATTGAAAGTATTAATGGCCATAGCAAACCTTGCGGATCTTTACGAGGTCATCACTATTTAACGCCATTTTTGGGGAGTGGCATCAGTTATTTTTTTGTCCGCGCACAAATTCGTCGCGGCATTTTTTGCTGCAAAAGTGCAGGGAGGCGCCTTGGTGCTGGAGGGTGACGGCCTGGCCTTCGGGCACATAGGTGTGGCAGACCGGGTCTTCTACCAGCACGTCATGGCTGCGGTCGGCCGCCTTATCGTGCTCCGCTGCCTTGGGCGGCGCGAAGATCAGCCGGTAGAGGAGATAGGCGAGCAAGGCGAGAATAATGAGCCTGGACAAACTCATGGGCGGGGTTCTCCTGCCGGCCAGTCGAGGGGTGTGGCCTCCTGGTCCGGGTCGTGCAGCCGGGCCAGCAACTGGGCGGCGCTTTCCTTGTATACCGGGTGCCGCCAGTCCGGGGCCAGCCTGGCCAACGGCGCCAGGACAAATAGCCGGTGCGGGATGCCCGGGTGCGGCAGGGTGAGGTCCGCTTCGTGCACCAGGCGGCCATCGTAGTCCAGCAGGTCGAGATCGATAATGCGGTCCAGGCCGATGCGCCGGTCGCGGCCCAGGGCCTTTTCCACGGCCAGCAGCCGGGCCAGCAGCGTGGTCGGCGTCAGTTTCGTGTTTACAAAACCCACGGCATTGGTGAACCAGTGCGGGGAGTCATAGCCCAGCGGCTTGCTGCGGTATGGCTGAGAGAGGCGGTCCAGGTTGATCTCCGGCGTAGCGCCAAGCTGGTGCCAGGCGGCCAGCAGGTTTTGCCGGCCGTCGCCCAGGTTGGAGCCCAGGCCGATGAGCGCCCGGGCCATCAGCCCACGGCCTTGGCCATGCGTTCCATGGCCTCGGCCAGCCGTTCCTTGCTCACGGTGAGGGCGATGCGGAAGTAGCCCTCGCCGGGGTCGCCGAAGCCATTGCCCGGTGTGGTCACGATGCCGGCGTTCTCCAGCAGGTGGCTGGCGAAGCTGGCCGAGGTATAGCCCTTGGGCACCTCGGCCCACACGTAAAAGGTGGCCTTGGGGGTCGCCGCCTGGATGCCGATCTTCGTCAGCCCGGCCATGACCACGTCGCGGCGGGCGGTGTAGAGGGCGCGCATCTCGGCCAGCCAGGCGGCGTCGTCGGCCATGGCGGTGATGCCGGCCATCTGGATGGCCTCGAAGACGCCGGAATCGATGTTGCTCTTGATCTGGCCCAGGCCACCGATGATCTCGGCGCGGCCTGCGGCAAAGCCCAGGCGCCAGCCCGTCATGTGGTAGGTCTTGGAGAGGGAATGGAACTCGATGCCTACCTCCATGGCGCCGGGCGTGGCGAGAAAGCTCGGGGGCTCGTAGCCGTCGAAGGCCATCTCCGAGTAAGCGAAGTCGTGGCAGACCATGATGTCGTGGCGTTCGGCAAAGGCCACCACCTCCATGAAAAACTCCCGGGTGGCGGTGGCGGCCGTGGGGTTGTTCGGGTAGTTCAGGAAGATCATCTTGGCCTTGGCCAGCACCGTGGCTGGAATTCTAGTGAGATCAGGCAGGAAGCCGTTCTCCTTCAGGAGCGGCATCTCATAGGGGGTGCCGCCGGCGAACAGGGTGGCGGTCTTGTAGACCGGGTAGCCCGGCGACGGCACCAGGACCACGTCGCCCGGATTGATGAAGGCCAGCGGGATGTGGGCGATGCCCTCCTTGGAGCCGATGAGCGAGACCACCTGACGGAGCGGGTCCAGGGTAATGCCGGCCCGTTTTTGGTACCAGGCGCTTACCGCCTCGCGGAAACTGTTCATGCCGGAGTAGCTCGGATAGCGGTGGTAAGCCGGCACCCGGGCGGCGGCGGCCAGGGCCTCGATGATGTAGCCAGGCGTCGGCTGGTCCGGGTCGCCCACCCCTATGTCGATGACGTCCACGCCACGGGCCCGCACCGCGTCCTTCCGGCGGTCGAGCTCGGCGAAGAGGTAGGGGGGCAGTTCTTTCAGACGGTCGGCCTTGGCAATGGTAATCATGCGGTTTTCCTTAGAGGTCGGTGAGGCCCAGCACGTCGAACATGGTGTAGAGGCCGTTGGGCTTACCGGCCACCCAGGCCGCGGCCAGGGTGGCGCCTCGGGCGAAGTTGTCGCGGCTATGGGCCCGGTGGGTGAGTTCCAGGCGCTCGCCGGCCCCGGCGAAGTAGACGGTGTGCTCGCCCACGATGTCGCCGGCCCGGATGGTCTGGATGCCAATCTCGGCGTCGGTGCGCGCCCCGATCATGCCGTGCCGGGAAAAGACGCCGACCTGGCCCAGGTCGCGGTGCAAGGCAGCCGCCACCATCTCGCCCAGTTTCAGGGCCGTGCCCGAGGGTGCGTCCTTTTTCAGGCGATGGTGGGCCTCGACGATCTCGATGTCGTAGTCGTTGCCGAGGATGGCGGCCACCTTGGCGGCCACCTTGAAGAGCACGTTGACGCCCACCGCCATGTTGGGGGACTGCACGCAGGGGAAGTGGGCGGTGAGTTCCTTGAGCTCGGCCAGGTTGGCCGACGACAGGCCGGTGGTGCCGATGACCATGGCCTTGTTCCGGGCCGCGGCCAGGCGGGCAAAGCCCATGGTGGCCTCGTGGAAGGTGAAGTCGATGAGCACCTCGGCCCGGGCCAGGGCCGCGGCCGGGTCGTCGGTGATTGTGACCCCCACCGGGCCGTAGCCCCCCACCTCGCCGATGTCCTTGCCCAGGTTGGGGTTGCCCGCAGCCTCAAAACCGGCCGCGATCTCCAGCTCCTTGTGCTGATTGACCATATTACCGATGCGGCGGCCCATGCGGCCGGCGGCGCCGGCAATAACAACTTTGATCATCTCCTTCTCCTTTCAGCTTTGAGCTTTCAACTCAATCAAACCAGCCCATAGTCGGCCAAGGCCTGCCGCAGGGTGGCGGTAGAGGCCTGGTTCATGGCAGCGAGGGGCAGCCGGGGGGCGCCCGTGGCGATCTTACCCATCATGGCCAGGGCGGTCTTGGCCGGCCCCGGGTTGGTGTCCAGGAACATGGCGGCCATGAGGGGCAGGAGTTTGTAGTGCAGGGCCCGGGCCGTGGGTATGTCGTTGTTCAGGGCCGCGGCGATCATCCTGGCCATGTCGCCTGGCGCCACGTTGGCGGTCACCGAGATCACCCCCTTGCCGCCGATGGCCACGGTGGGGAAGCTGGTGAAGTCGTCGCCCGACAGCACCGTGAATTCCTTGGGGCAGAGGCGGATGATCTGGCTGATCTGCTTCAGGTCGGCGGTGGCCTCCTTGATGCCGACGATGTTGGCAAGCGCCGCGCAGCGGGCCACGGTGGCGGGCAGCATGTTGACGCTGGTGCGGCTGGGCACGTTGTAGAGGATGATGGGGATATCCACGGCCTCGGCCACCGCCTTGAAGTGCTGGAAAAGCCCCTCCTGGGAAGGTTTGTTGTAGTAAGGGGTGATCATCAGGGCGCCGTCGGCGCCGGCCGCCTTGGCGTGCCGGGTGAGTTCGATGGATTCGGAGGTGCTGTTGGAGCCGGTGCCGGCCAGGACCGGGACGCGGCCCTGCACCGTCTTGACCGTCAGTTCCACCACCCGGTGGTGCTCGGCGTGGCTCAGGGTGGCCGATTCGCCGGTGGTGCCGCAGGGTACGATGCCGTTGGTGCCGTTTTGCAGTTGAAAGTCGATGAGTTCGACCAGCCCCTTTTCGTCCAGGGTTCCGTCGGCCTGGAAGGGGGTGACGATGGCGACATAGGCTCCATGAAACTCTGTCATGCTGTTCTCCTCGTACGTTCGTGGCGAAACGATTGATGTGCCGGCCCCGGAGGGTCAGGTTTACGGCAGACTTTCTTTTCCTAGTTGTCCTTCATAAACAAAATGGGCCGGGCCTTCAAGAAAAACTTCAGTGACCGTCGGGGTATCTTCCGGAATCAGACGGAAATGGACGAGCAGCCGGTCGCCACCCGAAGTGGTCACCGCCACCGGCGAGACGGCCTGGCCCAGGAGGGCGCTGACCAGGGCCGCGGCCACCGCCCCGGTGCCACAGGCCATGGTTTCATTCTCCACCCCGCGTTCGTAGGTGCGCACCTTGAGGCTGGCCGGCCCCAGGGTCTGGACAAAATTGACGTTGGCGCCGGCCGGCTGGAACTCCGGGTGGTCGCGCAGCAGCCGGCCCCATGCGAAGACCGGCGTGGCCGCGAGATCGTCCACAAAGTGCACCGCGTGGGGCACGCCGGTGTTGATGGCGTGGATGGTCTTGGTTGTGCCGTCCACCATAAGCGGCTGGTTGAGCACGACGGCGGTGGGCGTCGTCATGCGGAGCTTGACGCTGGCTGGTCGCTCACCCGACTCCGTGACTTGGGCCGCGATGACGCCGGCCAGGGTCTCGAAACGCATGGCGGCCGGCGCGATGCCCTTGGTGAACGCGAAGCGGGCCGCGCAGCGCGCCCCGTTGCCGCACATCTCGGCTATTGAGCCGTCGGCATTGAAGAACCGCCAGGCAAAATCGGCCGTGACCGAGGGCTCGATGAGAATAAGACCGTCGGCCCCTACCGAAAAACGCCGGCGGCAGACGGCCCGGGCAAAGGCGGCCACGTCGAGGCCGGCTAGCATCGGGGTGCGGTGGTCAATGAGGATGAAGTCATTGCCCGTGCCGCTCATCTTGGTGAAGGGGATGGGGAAATTCGGTTGCATGGCGTTATTCCTTCAGGCTAGCGGGCGGTCGTTTTCCGGAAAGACGGGGATCGACTCGCCCTGGACCAGGGTCTCGTAAGTTTCGCGGGTCCGAATCACCTGGAAGTGCTGGCCGTTGACCAGCACCTCGGCCACCCGGGGCCGCGAGTTATAGTTGGAACTCATGGAAAAGCCGTAGGCGCCGGCGCTCATGATCGCCAGCAGGTCGCCTGCCTTGGCCAGGGGCAGCTCCCGGTCGCGGGCCAGAAAATCGCCGGTTTCGCAGATGGGGCCCACCAGGTCGGCCTTGGCCGTGGCCATGGTGGTCCGGTGTACCGGCTGGATGGCGTGGAAGGCGCCGTACAGGCTCGGCCGGCCCAGGTCGTTCATGCCCGCGTCCACCACGATAAACTTTTTCAACTGGTTGGCTTTGGTATAGAGGACGCGGGTGACCAGGATGCCGGCGTTGCCGACGATTACCCGGCCGGGCTCCAGCACCAGGGTGCGGTTGGTGTCGCCCAGTTCCGCCTTGATGGCCGCGGCATAGGCCGCGGGGTGGGGCGGGTCCTCGTCGTCGTAGCGGATGCCCAGCCCGCCGCCCAGATCAAGGTAGCTGATCTTGATGCCGGCCGCCTCCAGCCGCGCCATGAAGGCCTTCATCTTGCGCAGGGATTCGAGGAAGGGCGACATCTCGGTGAGCTGGGAGCCGATGTGGCAGCTTAGCCCCTTGATCACGATGTTTGGCATGCTGGCGGCCTGCCGGTAGAGGGCCGCCGCCGTCTCCATGGGCACGCCGAATTTGTTTTTGGCCAGCCCGGTGGAGATGTAGGCGTGGGTCTTGGGGTCCACGTCCGGGTTCACCCGTAAGGAGATGGGCGCCGTGCCGCCAAGAGCGGTGGCCACGGCCTGGATGGTGTCCAGCTCCTGGGACGATTCCACGTTGAACATGAGGATCCCGGCCTTGATGGCCATTTCGATTTCGGCCGCGGTCTTGCCCACCCCGGAGTAAACAATGCGGCCGGGGGCCATGCCGGCCTTGATGGCCCGGTAAAGTTCGCCGCCCGAGACGATGTCGGCGCCGCCGCCCAGACTGGCAAAGATATTGAGCACCGCCAGGTTGGCGCAGGCCTTTACCGCGAAACAGGTAAGGTGGGGGAGGTCGGCAAAGGCGTCATCCATGGCCTGGAAGTGCCGGGTCAGGGTGGCGGCGGAGTACAGGTAGAACGGGGTGCCCACCTCCTCGGCAATGCGGGCCACCGGCACCGACTCGCAGCACAGGTGGTCGTCCTGATAGTTGAAATAGTTCATGGGCTCACTCGCGGGTGCGGGTTGATTTCGATTTCCTTGCTGCGTGGGCCTTCGCTGGGCGGCTTGCCATGATCGAAGGCAGCCACGGAGTAATAGCAGACGTTCTCGTTGGCCGGTGGGGCATGGTCGTCGAAGTGGCCTGGGCCGCGGGTCTCGCCGATCAGCACGGCCACGGGGGCCGACGGGGTCCGCCGGAAGACCCGGAAGCCGGCCACCACATCCGGCCGGGGCGGCGCCTCCCACCACAGGCTTACCCCCTCCTCGGTCCGCATGCCGTTCAGGCCGGTAGGGACCGGCAACGGGGCAAGGTCGGCCGGGGTGCCCAGGGCCGCGACACTTGCCGCGCCGAAGCCAGTGGGGTCGCCCGTTGTCTGCCGGGCCCGCACCCGGTACCAGTATGGTCGGCCGTTGGTCAGGCCGGTGTCCTGGAAAACGGTGGCGGCCAGCGGTTTGCCAACTGCCTGGAAGACGCGGTTGTCGTCGCTGCGTTCCACCTGAAAGAGGAGGGGCTCGGTCACCGGCTTGGCGTCGGCCAGGGTAAGGGGCGCTTGCCATTCCAGGGTGAGGGCGCCATCGCTCGGGGTGAGTCGCAGCCCGGTCGGGGCGGCCGCCGGCGTTTCCCAGCGCAGGGCCACCCAGTTGGAATCCGCGCTGGTGGTGAACCAGCCGCTGCGGCTCCGCACCTTGTATATGTAGTAGTGGTTTGGCGTCAGCCCCTGGTCGCGGAAGTGGAGCCGCACCGGCAGCCCATCGACGGCCACCGGGCCGCCGTCCATTTTTTCCAGCGGGGAGAACACCGCCGGGCATTCGGCGCAGTAATGGGCAGCCTCCACCTGGGCCCGCAGCACGTCATAACCGGCCACCAGCGGCAGCGGTTCGCCCTGGGTGGTGACCTGCGGGGCGCTCCAGACGAGTTCGACCCCGGTTTCGTCCATGGTGCTGGTCAGGTCGGCCACCGGCACGGCCACCAGGCCCTGGGGTGGCACCGGCAGGGTCTTGCGGCCGCAGCCAGCCACCAGCAGCGTTACGGCCAGCAGTATTACCAGGGTGACGGGCGAAAAGTCATGGCGTTTCATGAAACCATGCCCAGCCTCTCTTCGGCCTGGCGCAGGGCCGTCTCCACCCGGGCGGGCGCGGTGCCACCCTCTGAAAGCCGGCTGGCCACCGAGCCCTCTATCGAAAGGGTGACAAAGACGTCGGCCTCGATTTGCGGGGCCGCGGCCCGCAGTTCGGCCAGGCTCAGGTCGGTGAGTTCCTTGCCCTGCTCGATGCAGGTGGCCACAATCCGGCCGACGATGGCGTGCGCCTGCCGGAACGGCACGTTTTTACGAACCAGGTAATCGGCCAGGTCGGTGGCGGTCATGAAGCCGCCCAGCGTGGCCTGGGCCATGGCCGCCCGGTTGCACTCGGTGTGGCGCAAGAGTTCCGCGGCCATGGCCAGGCTGGCGCTCACCGTGTCCACCGTGTCGAAGATCGGCTCCTTGTCCTCCTGCAGGTCGCGGTTGTAAGTGAGCGGCAGGCCTTTGAGCAGGGTGGCCAGGGCCACCAGATTGCCCAGCACCCGGCCGGTCTTGCCGCGGATGAGTTCCGGGATGTCCGGGTTTTTTTTCTGGGGCATGATGGAGGAGCCGGTGCAGAATCGGTCGGCCAGGGTGATGAAGCGGAATTCCTCGCTGGCCCAGAGCACCAGTTCCTCGGCGAGGCGGCTTAAGTGGAGATGGGCCAGCAGGGCGGCGCTGGCGAACTCCACCGCGAAGTCGCGGTCGCCCACGGTGTCCATCGAGTTGGCGGACACCGCGTTAAAGCCCAGTTCCGCGGCCATCGACTGCCGGTCGATGGGCAGACCGGTGCCGGCCAGGGCCGCGGCGCCCAAGGGCAGGACGTTCAGCCGCCGGGCGCAGTCGCCAAAGCGCTCCCGGTCGCGGCCAAACATCTCGTAATAGGCCAGGAAGTGATGGCTGGCCAGCACCGGCTGGGCCCGCTGCATATGGGTGTAGCCCGGCATGATGATGCCCATGGAACGGCGGGCCAGCGCCACCAGGGCCTCCTGCAGGTCGGTGAGCAGGTCGTTGAAACGGCCGGCCTCTTCCCGCAGGTATAGTTTCAGGTCCAAGGCTACCTGGTCGTTGCGGCTGCGGGCGGTGTGCAGCTTCTCGCCGGCCGGGCCGATCTTGGCCACCAGGGCGTGTTCGATGTTCATGTGCACGTCTTCCAACTCGGGGCGGAAGACGAAGCGGCCCGCGGTGATCTCGTCCTCGATGGCGGTGAGGCCTGCCAGGATCTGGTCCCGTTCGGTCTCGGTGATGAGCCCCTGGCGGGCCAGCATGCGGGCGTGGGCCCGGCTGCCGGTGATGTCGTGGCGCGCCAGGCGCGCGTCGAAGTGCACCGAGGCGGTGAAGGCCTCCACCGAGGCGGCGGTGGCCTCGCTGAAGCGGCCTCCCCAGGGTTTTTCCGTGCCCGTATTTTTCGTGGTCATCGATTGCTTCCTTTGGAAATTGTCATGAGCCTTGCAGGAAAGCGCTTAAAGCTGAAAGGAACTGCGAAAAACCGACGATTACCCCCATCCAATCGAAACTTCATTGGACTTTGAGCTTTCACCTTTGAGCTTTCACCTTTTTTTTCTTCATCCTCGCCTGCATGGACATGCGCAGGGCGTTCAAGCGGATGAAGCCCTCGGCGTCGCTCTGGGTGTAGACCTCGTCCTCCTCAAAGGTGGCAAAGGCCGCCTGGTAGAGGGAGTTGTCCGACTTGCGGCCGACCGGTATGCAGTTGCCCTTGTAGAGCTTGAGGCGCACGGTGCCGTTCACCGTGGCCTGGGCCGTGTCCATGGTGTTCTGCAAGAGCCGCATCTCCGGCGAGAACCAGAAGCCGTTGTAGACCAGGGTGGCGTACTGGCCGATCAGGCTGTCGCGCAGTTTCATGACCTCGCGGTCCAGGGTGATGGTCTCCAGGTCGCGGTGGGCGGCGCGCAATATGGTGCCGCCGGGCGTCTCGTAAACGCCGCGGGACTTCATGCCCACGAAGCGGTTTTCCACCAAGTCGAGGCGGCCGATGCCGTTGGCGCCGCCCAGGCTGTTGAGCCTGGACATCAGCGCGGCCGGCGACAGGGTCTCGCCGTCCACCGCCACCGGGTCGCCGTGGACAAAATCGAGCTCAATGTAGGTCGGTTTGTCCGGCGCGTCCTCCGGGGCCACGGAGAGCTTGAACATGGTCTTTTCCGGTTCATTCCACGGATCCTCCAGGATGCCGCCCTCGAAGCTGATGTGCAGCAGGTTCTCATCCGAGGAATAGGGGTTTTTCTTGGTCACCGGGATGGGGATGCCGTGCTGCTCGGCAAAGGCCATGAGCTTGGTGCGCGAGTTCAGATCCCAGATGCGCCAGGGCGCGATGATCTTGAGGCCGGGGTTCAGGCCCAGGTAGGCCATCTCGAAGCGCACCTGGTCGTTGCCCTTGCCGGTGGCGCCGTGACTCACCGCGTTGGCCCCATGCTCCGCGGCCACCCGCACCTGTTCCTGGGCGATGAGCGGCCGGGCGAGCGAGGTGCCCAGCAGATAGGCGCCCTCGTAGATGGCGTTGGCCCGGAAGGCCGGGAAGATGAAGTCCTTGGCAAAGGTCTCCTTGAGGTCGGCGATGACCACCTCGTCGGCGCCGGTGGCCATGCCTTTTTGCCTGATCTTGTCCCACTCCTCATGCTGGCCGACGTCGGCCACGAAGGCGACTACCGGCGCCTGATATTTTTCCTGGAGCCATTTGAGGATCACCGAGGTATCCAGGCCGCCGGAGTAAGCCAGCACAATTTTATTGATCGTATTTTTCATGGGTAATCCGCCTTTTTTTGCCCGCTGCCTCAGGATAGGAGGGCGGCCAGGATCGCCTTGTGGATGTGCATCTTGTTTTCCGCCTGGTCAAAGGCCACGCATTGCGGCCCCTCCAGCACCTCGTTGGTGATCTCCTCCTCCCGGTGGGCCGGCAGGCAGTGGAGGACGATGGCGTCCGGTTTGGCTTGGGCCAAGAGGGAGGCGTTCACCTGGAAGGGTCTGAAGACCCGGAGCCGGGCCGTCTGTTCTTCCTCCTGGCCCATGCTGGCCCAGACATCGGCGTTGACCACGTCGGCCTGCGCGACTGCCTCGGCCGGGTCGTTGGTCACGGTGATCGGCCGGCGGGCGATATTGCGCGCCGCGGCCAGGATCTCCGGATCGGGCTCGTAGCCCGCTGGGCAGGCCAGGGTGAGGGAGAAACCGATGACGCTGGCCGCCTGAATGAATGAGTTGGCCATGTTGTTGCCGTCACCGACCCAGGCGACGTGCAGTTCCTCCACCGGTCCCTTTTTTTCGATGATGGTCATGATGTCGGAGAGCACCTGGCAGGGATGGTGGCGGTCGGTCAAGGCATTGATCACCGGCACCGACGAGTAACGCGCCAGCTCCTCCACCACCTCCTGGCCGTAGGTCCGCACCACCAGGCCGTTGACATAGCGGGCCATGACCCGGGCCATGTCCTTCAATGGTTCGTTCCTGGCCAGCTGGGTGTCGCGGCCGGAGAGGTAGATGACCTGGCCGCCCAGGCCGTACATGGCCGCCTCAAAGGAGACCCGGGTGCGGGTCGAGGGTTTTTCAAAGATCATGCCGAGTATCTTGCCGGCCAGCTCGGTGTGGCGCTTGCCACCCTTGGTATCGGCCTTGAGCCTGAGCCCGCTGGCGATGAGCCCGGTGAGGTGCTCCCTGGAAAAATCTGCCAGGGATAATAGATGGGTGGCCATAGCGTCCTCTCTCATCAAAAAATGGCGGCCCAATTGTCTCTCCTCTGAGGCGGGCGTCTGCCGGATCAGGAGGGAGAAAATTGAGCCAAAGGTGCAGTGATACAAAAAAAGGAGGTTTTTGCAAACATTTTTTGTTGCACTGGCGATTGTGCTGAACAGAGCGCGGCCTAAGATCGATCTGTCCTAGCCGTCCTGTATGTCCGATGCAAAGATGCGGGGCAGCCCGCCAGATGCTTACTGCCAGGGCCGGGCGGTCAGCACCCTGTCGAGGATGGCGATCATCTCGTCGATCTCCGCGCGGCTCACCACCAGGGGCGGAATGAAGCGCAGGGCGACGTTGCCGGCGAAGTTCAACAGCAACCCTTCCTTGAAGAGGGCGTTGATCATGGCGCTGCCGTGCGGCACGGCCGCTTCGGTCAGGACCAGGGCCTGGATAAGCCCCAGCCCGCGGACACCGCTGGCCAGGTAGGGGTGGCGGCTGGCGACCTCGGCGAGTTTGCTGGCCAGGTATGCTCCCTTGGCGCCTACCTCGGCCAGAAAGCCGTCCGCCAGCATGATCTTCATGGTGGCCACGGCCGCGGCGCTGGCCACCGGGTTGCCGCCGAATGTCGAGGCGTGCGTGCCCGGGCCAAAGGCGGCAGCCACATCTTCCCGGGCCAGCATGGCCCCCATGGGCAGGCCGTTGGCCAGGGCCTTGGCCAGGGTGATGATGTCGGGCACCACCCCCCACTGCTCGTAGGCGAACAGGGTGCCGGTGCGGCCCATGCCCACCTGGACCTCGTCGAAGATGAGCAGCAGGCCGTGGCGATCGCACAGGGCGCGGATGTCTTCCAAATACTTCTTTCCCAAGGGGCGGACGCCGGACTCGCCCTGCACGGGCTCGCAGAGCACGGCGCAGGTCTCTGGGGTGATGAGCGCCTCGATGTCGCGGGCGTCGCCAAAGGGGGCGTGGATAAAGCCCGCGGGCAGCGGCTCGAAGCCGGCATGGAACTTGGCCTGACCGGTGGCCGCCACCGTGGCCAGGGTCCGGCCGTGGAAGGAGCCCAAGAGCGAGATGATCTCGTAGCGGCCCGGACCGGCGTGCTTGCGGGCCAGTTTGATGGCCGCCTCGTTGGCCTCGGCGCCGCTGTTGGCCAGGAAGACCCGGTCGGCGAAAGAGTGGTTCACCAGCAGCTCGGCCAGCTCGGTCTGCGGCACGGTATAAAAAAGGTTGGAGACATGGGTCAGCCGGGCCGCCTGTTCGCGGATGGCGGCGGTGATGGCCGGGTGACAGTGGCCCAGGCTGCACACCGCGATGCCGGCCAGGAAATCGAGATACTCCCGGCCGTCGGCGTCCGTCAGCCTACAGCCCTGGCCCGAGACCATGACCGCCGGGAAACGGGTGTAGGTCGACATGAACAGGGCCGCGCTTCGGGCGATTAAGTCGGTGCTCGCGCTCATTGGACGATCTCCGTGCCGATGCCTTCCTGGGTGAACATTTCCAAGAGAATGGCGTGCTCGACCCGGCCGTCGATGATGTGGGCCTTGCCTACGCCGCCGGCCACCGCTTGCTGGCAGCACTCAATTTTGGGGATCATGCCGCCGGCGATGGTGCCGGCCGACACCAGGGCATCGGCCTCGGCGCGGGTGAGGGAGGAGATGAGCTGGCCCGCCTGGTTCAGCACGCCCTGCACGTCGGTGAGCAGGATGAGCTTCTCGGCCCCGAGGTGGGCGGCGACGGCGCCGGCCACCAGATCGGCATTAATGTTGTAGGAGCAGCCGTCCTCGCCCACGCCCACCGGGGCGATGACCGGGATGAAGCCGCGGGCGTCCAGGGTTTCCAGCACCGCCGGGTTGACCCGGGTGACCTCGCCCACCCTCCCCAGGTCGATGATCTCCGGTGGCGTGTCCTTGCTCTGGCCCTTGACCATGGTGCGCTTCCTGGCCTGGATCAGGTCGCCGTCCCGGCCGGAGAGGCCGACCGCCTTGCCGCCGTGATAGTTGATGAGCCCGACGATCTCCTTGTTGATCTTGCCCACCAGGACCATCTCCACCACGTCCATGGTCTCGCCGTCCGTCACTCGCATGCCGTCCACGTAACGCGAGGTGATGCCCATCCGTTTAAGGACGGCATTGATCTGCGGGCCGCCGCCGTGTACCACCACCGGGTTCAGGCCGATGTATTTCATGAGCACGATATCCAGGGCGAAGTTCTTCTTGAGGGCCTCGTCTACCATGGCGTGGCCGCCGTACTTGATGACCACGGTCTTGTTGTAGAATTTTTTGATATAGGGCAGGGACTCGATGAGGATCTGCGCCTTGGCGATGCCTGGTTGCATTTTCATTCCCCGGGATGCTGAGCGGCGCGACGACGGGCCGCGGGTGCCTACGATTAACTTTTTATAATACTGCCGCAGGCTAAAGATGTAAAGACAAACCAGGCCGGCTGGCCGTGGCCTGCGGCGATGCGGCATTTTTTTTGTTTGACAGGACATAGGATATGTACAAAAGTCGCGGGGATGGTATAGTCCTTGCATGCAGGCCCGCTTTCATCCTGTCCGGCCTGACGATGGAGGATCGTGGAGAAAATGTCCGTGACAAAGACGCTGGGCCGTCTGCTGCTGGTCGGGTTGCTGCTGGGAGGTGCTTGGGAGCTCGCGGCCCTGGCCGCCGGCGAGACCGCCCCCATCCGCATTGAGGCCGATCGCATGGAGGCCAGCCAGCAGGAGGAGTCGGTGGTCTTCTCCGGTAAGGTGGAGGCCAGCCAGCAGGGGCTCGTCATCCAGGCCGATGAGATGACGGTCTTCTACGAGCGGCCGCCCGAGGCCGACGCCTCCGTGGCGGTGGACCGCCAGCAGGTCAGCCGGCTTACGGCCCGTGGCAATGTCCGGATCAATCGGCAGGGTTGGATCGCCTCCGGTGATGCCCTGGAATTTTTCTCGAAAAAGCGTCAGGTGGTCTTGACCGGTCACGCCACGGTATTCCAGAAGGATAATAAGATTACCGGCGAGCGGATCATTCTCTACCTGGATGATGGGAAAAGCGTGGTGGAACGGGAGTCCGAGGGCGGCGAGCGGGTCAAGGGGGTCTTTTTTCCGGACGCGGCTAAATAAGAGCTGGAGGACAAGGGTGGCGGTATTGGCAACAGAGGGTCTGGTCAAGCAGTACCGGAAACGGCGGGTGGTGGATACCGTCAGCCTGGAGGTGCGGACCGGCATGGTGGTGGGGCTGCTCGGCCCCAATGGCGCCGGCAAGACCACCTCGTTCTATGCCATTGCCGGTTTTGTCCGCCCCGATGCCGGCCGCATCCTTTTGGACAACGACGACATCACCGGCCTGCCCATCCACCAGCGGGCCTTAAAGGGCATTTCCTATCTGGCCCAGGATCCCTCGGTGTTCAAGAAGCTGACCGTGGAGGAAAACATTCGCATCGTCCTTGAACCCCTGGGCCTCTCCCGGGCGGTGATCGCCGAGCGTATCGAGGGTCTCATGCACGACCTGAAGATCACCCATCTGGCCGGCCACCGCGCCTATTCCCTGTCTGGCGGCGAGCGGCGCCGGGTGGAGATCATGCGCGCCCTGGCCACGAAGCCGCGTTTCATCCTGCTCGACGAGCCCTTTGCCGGCATCGACCCCCTGTCGGTGGCCGATCTCCAGCAGATCATCCGCAGCCTGCGGGACAAAGGGCTTGGGGTGCTCATCTCGGATCACAACGTCCGGGAAACCCTGTCGGTCTGCGATTATGCCTATATCGTCAACAACGGCCAGATTCTCATGAGCGGCAGCGCCGACGAGATCGTGGCCAGCGCCGTGGCCCGCAAGATGTATCTGGGCGAGAATTTCACCATGTAGAGGGCGGCCGCGGCCGGCGGCCGTTACTGGCAAAGGGAAAGGATGGTACTTGAACTAAGACAGCAACTGAAACTTGCCCAGCAGTTGGTCATGACCCCCCAACTGCAGCAGGCCATCAAGCTGCTTCAGTTGGCCCGCCTGGAATTGGCCACCACCATCCAGCAGGAAATGGAGCAGAACCCGGTCCTGGAAGAACTCGGCGCTGAACAGGAGAGCGAAGACGAGGCCGAGGGGGAAGGCGGCGGGGAACTGGAGGGTGGAGCCGAGGCACCGGCGCCGGAGACCACCAGCGAGGTCAACGTGGAGGATGCCTCCACCCTGTCCGAGATCAACTGGAGCGACTACGAGAACGAATACGAATCCTCCTCCTTGTCTACTGCCAAAGAGGCGGATGCCTCCGACCTGCCATCCCGTCTCGATATCCTCACCCAGAAGCCCGACCTGGTCTCCCACCTGCAGTGGCAGCTTAAATTTTCCGATGCCACTGACGAGGAAAAGGCGGTTGGGCTCTTTGTCATCGGCAATATCAACCGGGACGGTTTTCTCGATGTGGATGAGGCGGAGATCGCGGCGGAGGCCGGCTGCACCACGGAGATGGCCGGGCGCATGATCGGCAAGATCCAGGAGTTGGACCCGGCCGGCATCGGGGCCAGGAGCGTGCGGGAGTCGTTGCTGCTGCAACTGGCGCGGCTGGGCCTGGCCGACTCCCTGGCCAGCGTCCTGGTCCGCGACCACCTCAAGCACCTGGAGATCAGGAACTACGTGGCCGCGGCCAAGGCCACCGGGCGTTCCGTGGATGAGGTGCAGCTCGCGGTCAAGGTCATCGTCAATCTCGACCCCTTCCCTGGCCGGGTCTATGCCGACGAGGAGCCGCAGTACATTATCCCCGACGTCTATGTCCACAAGATCGGCGATGAGTTCGTCATCCTGCTGAACGACGACGGGTTGCCGCGCCTGCGGATCAGCGGTTATTATCGCGACATCCTGAAGCAGGAGGTCAAGGCGCCGGCCGCCACCCGGGAGTATATCCAGGAAAAGATCCGCTCCGCCACCTGGCTCATCAAGAGCATCCAGCAGCGGCAGCGCACCATCTACAAGACGGTGGAGAGCCTGGTGAAGTTCCAGCGGGAGTTCTTCGAGAAGGGGGTCGGCTTCTTGAAGCCGCTCATCCTGCGGGACGTGGCCGAGGACATCGGCATGCACGAGTCCACCATCAGCCGGGTCACCACCAACAAGTATGTCCACACCCCCCAGGGCACCTTTGAACTCAAGTATTTCTTCAATACCGCCATCGACGTCTATGAGGGCGACACGGTGGCCTCCCTGAGCGTCAAGGCCCGCATCCGGCAGCTCATCCAGAACGAGGATCCGGCCCGGCCGTTGAGCGATCAGGCCATCACCGACCTGTTCAAGCAGGAGAACGTCAAGGTCGCCCGGCGGACCGTGGCCAAATACCGGGAGCAGTTGGCCATCCGGCCTTCCAAGTACCGCAAGCCGGCCAGGGTGCACCGGTAGGACGAGGGCCGAGGCCGCTGGTTGCGCTCAACGCCGTGGCGCTGACCACGGGCGGGGCGGCAAGGTAATGGTGGTGGTGGCGGCGGTGCGGGAGATGAGGGTGAGCTCGCCGTTCGCCAGGCAGATTTTTCTGAAATCCATCAGGCTGCGGCCCAGATAATGGAGGGCCAGGCAGCGGAGGACGATGAGGTGGCTTACCACCACCAGCCTTTGCCCGGCATGGCTGGCCATGATCCGTTCCAGTCCGGCCACGGCCCGTTCCTGCACCGCGGCCAGGGTTTCGCAGCCCGGGCCCCGGAAGGCGGCCGGCTGGGCGAGCCAGAAGGGATATTCTGGACCGAAGCGGGCGCGGATTTCGTCCTTGGTCAGTCCGTCCCAGTGGGGTATGGCGATTTCGTTGAAGGCCTCCTCCACTTGGACCGGCGCCCCGGTGAGGTTACCGAGGATTGCGGCCGACTGCCGGGTCCGCGCAAGGGGGCCGGCGAAGATCGTGGTAATCCGCTGGCCGGCCAAGGTCGCGGCCACTTCCTTGATCTGCGCCAGGCCCTTGGCGTGCAGGGGTTCTTCAGTGCGGCCGGCGAAGCGGTCTTCCAGATTGGCCGGGGTGGCGCCGTGCCTGAGCAGGTAGATGTCGGTCTGCATCGTGTTCCTTGCGGCCGGCAGGTCTGGCCAGAAAAGACTAAAAATGCTTGCCGGGTCTTTGCCACTTGGGGTACTTTCCCAGTTTCAGTCGTTCCCGGCTTGCTGGAGATGATGATCTGGCGGATCTTGAGAATAAGCGCTGCCGCTGCGTCACTACCGAGGTGGATAGTCTGTAGGTGTTTAGATGGACAGGAAGGCTGTGCGCGTTTACCGCTGGTAACATAGTGAAAATACAGGTGGCGATGGCGCACTTTTTTGGTTTTTACGAGACCATCGGTATTTCCGTTTTCTAAAAACAGTTTTGCCGGCTATGATTCAAAACTTTTGGTCCATTCGTAAAAAAGTTGAAAGACGCTGTTAAAGAGAAAAAAGTCGGCGGAAAATACCGTCATTCCCGTGCCGGCGGGAATCCAGGTTGCGCGCCACAGCTTGAAAATACTGGATTCCCGTTTGCACGGGAATGACGACTATGTGCAACC
>MNYK01000112.1 GCA_001873115.1 Desulfobacterales bacterium CG2_30_60_27
TTGGCATATAGTAACAACTCAGCAGGATTGCAAGAAATTTTTTAATAAATTGAAAATATTATCTGCTTTTCCCTGGGCCGCGTCTCCTGCCTGGCCCATGAATCAGCAGCCGCAGCCCTCCGCCGGCTAGCGGGAATATCCTGGAAAACCTTAGGGAGACAAGGATTGCCAGGATACCAGTTTGAAAAATATTATGCGTATAATGCCTCCTGACCCCCTCCTGGCTTGCCCCTGTTGTAATTTGGGAGTAAGCGGTGGTCTTGCTGGGGCCACGCCGGGTAGGCAAGACAATCCTCGTTTACCACTCGGTGGAAAGTCTGGTGTACGAAAACCAGGCGAAGTACTACCAGGCCTTGCAACGCAGTACCGACAAAACCGACTCCGCGCCTTTTGTCGAGTTCATGCTCAGAATGATTCTTGATGAGGTTTCCTCGGCCATTGCCACCGACCAAGCAGCTTTGCTGATCGCGGCGATTGGCACCAGCACACTTGGCAGCGCCGTTCTGCTCAAGGCCCTGGGGCTCTCCCACCGCCCCACTTTTCGGGAAAACTACCTCAACCCGGCCCTTGAAAGCGGCTGGATCGAGCGCACCCAACCCGATTCCCCTCGCAGCCCGACCCAACGTTATCGCCTTACCAATAAGGGCCGACAATGGCTGCAACATCGGGAAAAAGGGTGAGGGCGGGAAACTTGCGATAAACTCGCGACACAACATACGACAGCCAGCCTTGACGCGGCGATGACATGAACAATGACAAGAATAGAGCTCCATCTGACAAACTGCGCCTGGTAGAGTATGATGAGATTCAGAAGCTACGAGAAGAGAATGCCCGCCGACAAGATCGCCCTCTTCCGACGCCTGTTCCGAGGCCGCAACGATGTCTATCCTCTACGTTGGGAGTCGACCAAGGGCACCGCAGGCTATTCACCGGCCTGTGGCAACGAATGGAAGGCTGGTGTTTGCCATAAGCCGAAGGTCAAATGCGGCGATTGCCCTCAACGCCAGTTGCTGCCGATGACCGATCAGGTGATTTATGACCACCTGGCTGGAAAGCATACGGTCGGCGTCTATCCGCTCCTGACCGACGGGAGCTGTTATTTCCTCGCGGCTGATTTTGACGAGACCGACTGGCGCGAGGATGCCCGCGCCTTCAGGCAATCCTGCCATGAGTTGCATATTCCTGCCGCGCTGGAGATCTCCCGCTCCGGGAACGGGGCGCATGTCTGGATTTTTTTTGCTGATCCGGTCCCGGCGCGCGAGGCGCGGCAACTGGGCGCGGCCCTGATCAGCCAAACCTGTGACCGCACCCGCCAGCTTTCCTTGTCCAGCTATGACCGCTTCTTTCCCAATCAGGACAACCTGCCCAAGGGCGGTTTCGGCAACCTGATCGCGCTCCCCTTGCAGAGGCAGCCCCGCGCGCAGGGGTGCAGCGTGTTCGTTGACGAGAACTTGGTTCCCTATCCAGATCAGTGGGCCTTGCTGGCATCGATTCGGCCCAGGCCTCGGTTCGAATTGGCAAACGCCATTATGCGTGCCACCGGCGGCCGACATCCGCTTGATGTGGCCTTTGTCGCCGAAGAGGATGAACGCGAGCCCTGGGAGCGTCCGGCGCTGGTTTCCAGCCGGATATCAGGAACCTTACCAGAATCGCTGACGCTGGTGCTGGCTAACCAGATATTTATCAAAAAGGCTGATCTGCCCCAGCCTCTGGCCAACCGCCTGATCCGGCCTGCCCCGAGGATGCCTGGATGCTGTGCTGGATCTGCTGAGAAAAAATGACATCCGGGCGGAAATGCAGGATGAGCGCGTGACGGTCATCAGCCAATCATCTTCATGCAGTGCGGCCCGATCCGGCACAGCGCCGCACGACCGGAAAACGCTCCAGCCCAACTGGAGGTGTGGCCCCAGAGCCTGCCGACACCGGAGATTCCCCCTGAGTCCGGCATCCAGGATGTGTTCCGCATCCTGGCCAACGACGCGGGCCGCAACCACCGGATCGCGCAGGATGTTTGCAGCGCATACCAGGAAGGCCGGAAGATCCTGGTGCTGACAGAACGGACGGAACATCTGACATTGCTGCGCGAGGCCCTGGGTGATGGAATCGAGCACTGTTTTATCCTGCATGGCCGGTTATCAAGGAAGCAGCGGACCGCCATCTTGGGCGAGCTTGCGGACATGGACGCTTCCGCCCCCCGAGTCCTCCTGGCCACCGGCCGCCTGATTGGCGAAGGATTCGACTATCCGCCTCTTGATACTCTGGTTCTGGCCATGCCGATTTCGTGGAAAGGAACCTTGCAACAGTATGCGGGCCGCCTGCACCGGGAACATGCTGACAAGCAGGATGTGCGCATCTACGATTACGTCGAGCATGACCAGCCGCAGCTTGCCAGAATGTGGAACAAACGCCAGCGCGGTTACCGGGCCATGGGATATCGGATCAGGTCACCGGAGTGAGTGCTTATCCTTTTCATGGCATTCCGGACTGGTTTTGACGGCATTGGACGAGCCAAACAAGAAAAGGCGCAACCCTTGCGGGAAGCGCCTTTAATTTTTACTGGTGCCGAGACCAGGAATCGAACCAGGGACACTCGGATTTTCAGTCCGATGCTCTACCAACTGAGCTATCTCGGCAACAAAGGTGAGATACTATTGAAAGTGGCCTGCCTTGTCAAGGGCAAACTACACGCAAACCACCCGGGTGGCGGCGATGAGATCGTGCCAGGTGCGGTGCTGCTGGTCGAGCATGGCCCACAGGAATCCGGCCCCCAGGGGCAGGGCCGAGAGCAGGGCGGCAGCGCTACGCAGAAAGGCCTGGCCCAGGCCCACCTCGCCGCCGTCGTCGGCGACCAGCCGCAGCCCCATGAGCATCTTGCCGATGGTCTGACCGCAGCCGGCATGCAGCAGGATGAAATAACTGAAAAAAAGCAGGGGCGGCACCACGATCAACACGACGAGCACGGTCAAGGAAGCTCCGATAAGCCCGGTCAGGTCGGTGGGAAAACGCTGCCAAAGCCGCAGGCCCGCCCCGAGAAACAGGACAAAACCGAAGAGAAACAGCAGGGCGAGGTCGATGAGATAGGCCATGGTCCGGGCGGTGAATCCTGCCGGCGCGGAAGAAACGACCGCGCTTGCATCACCGGCCAGGCCGACTGCGGAAGCTGATGAACTTGTAGACAACGAAGTTACCTGCAAAAGGCAAGAGCGACGACCACCCATCCTAGAGATCGTCGTCTTCCATGAGGTCGGAGAGATCGAAGACTTCGTCTTCCGCCTCGGAGGCGGCAGGGGCAGCCGCCTCACCCTTGACCGCTTCCGGCTCGTCGGGCAGATCCGCCAGACCGGCCATATCAAGGTCGCCCATGTCGTCGGCCTCCAAGGGCATATTGTCCTCGAGCGAGGTGTCGAGCTGCTGGAGCTCCTCCTGGGACATGGAAAGGTCCATGTCCAGGGCAGCCTGCCCCACACCGGCCAAGGCCGCGCCGCTGCTCACCACGGAACCCAGAAAAAAGGGGGCTTCCGCCCGAAAGACGGCCCCCTGAAACTGGGCCGCCGTCTCGGTAAAACCGACGGCGCACTTGGGACAGGAATCAAGATTGTCAAAGGTAATATAGCCACATTTGCTGCAACGCATGAGCCCTTCCTTCCAGGATGATGATGGTTGGCCGCGGAACCTGCTACGGGTTCATTATAAAAGGTGCTGGACGCAAAGCAATAAAAATCCGCACGTCGCCCCGGCCCACGACGGCAACGGCCTGACATGGCGGACTATTTCTGTTTGTATTTTCACCGTGGCTGGGATAAGATCGGCCGACAGCATAAAGTAACTACGCCTACCCAGCCAACCACCAATGGACACACCCTTGAAAACACCCGCCCTCATCCTGCTCCTTGGCCTATGTTTGCTCGTCTCCGGCTGCTTCGCGCCGGGTTCGGCCCGACACCTGTCGTCCGACGTCTGCCTGCTCCTGCCCGAGCAGACCACCAAGCTCGACGTGGTGCGACAGCTCGGCTCACCGCAAGTAAAACGCCACAACGACGAGGGTGAAACCTGGGTCTATTTTCAGGAGAAAAAGAGCTTTACCAACCGCCTCCCTCTGGCGGGCCAGCATCTCGGCCGCCGGGACTACGAGGTGGTGACCGTCACCTTCTCCGGCAACACCGTGCATGCCTGCGTTTTCAGGGCCATGGACGAGGAGGAATTTCGCTCCCTGGAGCTACCGGCGAGCGAGTGAGCCGATGCGCCACAACTACGAAAAGGCCAGGGAACGGATGGTCCGGGAACAACTCATGCCCCGGGGCATCACCGATCCGCGGGTACTCGCGGCCATGAACACCGTGCCCCGACATCTGTTCGTGGAGGACGCTTTAGAGGCCCAGGCCTACGGCGATCACCCCTTGCCCATCGGCGAAGGCCAGACCATTTCCCAGCCCTACATCGTCGCCCTCATGACCCAGGCCCTGAACCTCCAAGGCCATGAAAAGGTGCTGGAGATCGGCACCGGCAGCGGCTACCAGGCGGCCGTGCTCGCCCAGCTCTGCGAGCAGGTCTTTACGGTGGAACGCTTGAAAAGCCTCTACATCGGGGCGCGCAAGCTCTTCGACCAGCTCCAGTATTTCAACATCCGCTGCCGGATCGACGACGGCACCCTGGGCTGGCAGGAACACAGCCCCTACGACGCCATCATGGTGACCGCGGCCGGCCCCAAGGTGCCCGAACCCCTGCTCGATCAACTGGCCGACCCCGGCGTCATGGCCATGCCCATTGGCATGGAACGCTGGAGCCAGGAACTGGTGGTCATCACCAAGGAAAAGGGCCAGATCAGCGAGCGGGTCATCGAACAGGTCCGCTTCGTCAGTCTCATCGGCAACCACGGCTGGCAGCCGTAAGCAAACCCCCTTCTCCTTCAGCCGGCGCCCGCCCTCATCCGGGCGGCCAGGCGGTTGACTCGCGCCATGACCTCGGCCAGGTCAAAGGTCAGCAACCGCCGGTCGCGCACCACGATTTTCCCGTCCACGATCACCGTCCGCACATCCGACCCCCGAGCGGCATAGACCAGGAGATCGGCGTCATAGAAGGGCGTCAGATGCGGCTGCCGCAGGTCCAGGATGATGAGGTCCGCGGCCTTGCCGGGCTCCAGGCTGCCGAGACGGGCCGCGAGCCCCAAGGCGCGGGCGCCGCCCTGGGTGGCCATGGCCAGCACCTGGTGGGCCGGCAGGGCAGTGGGATCAAGGCTTATGACCTTGTGCAGCTTGGCGACCAAATCCATCTCCCGGAACAGATCGAGCCGGTTGTTGGAGGCCGCGCCGTCGGTGCCCAGGCCCACCGCTACCCCGGCCGCCAGCAGTTCGCGCAGCGGCGCGACCCCCGAGGCCAGCTTCATGTGGCTGGCCGGGCAGATCACCACCGCGGCGCCGCTGGCCGCGATCAGGTCGATCTCCGCCGTCGTAAGCCAGACGCAGTGAATAAGGACGGTGGCCGGGTCCAAAAGCCCCAAGCCGTGCAGATAGCGGACCGGCGTGGTGCCTTGCTGCTCACGGCACTGCGCCACCTCGGCCTGGGTCTCGGCCACATGAATGAAGAACGGCACACCCTGTCCACGGGCCAGCTCCTTGGCCTGGCGCAGGGTGGCGGGGCCGCAGGTATAGGGCGAGTGGCAGAAGACCGCCGGGGTGACGCGACTCGTTCGGCCTTGCCAGGCCGCGATGAAATCGGCGGCCGTCGTCACATTCCCGGCCGGGTCGGGCACGCCCGGGGCCGGAAAATCGATGACCCCTTGGGCGGCCACGGCCCGCAGGCCGGCGTCCTGGAAGGCTCGCCCTGCCTCGTATTCGTAAAAATAACCATCCGCCGCCGTGGTGATGCCGGCCAAGAGCATCTCGGCCGCGGCCAGCTTACTGCACCAGTAGACCATGTCCGGGTCCACCCAGCGCGCCTCGGCCGGGAAGATGTGCTCATAGAGCCAGGTCATGAGCGGCAGGTCATCGGCCAGGCCACGGAACAGGGTCATGGCCGCGTGGCTGTGGCAGTTCACCAGGCCGGGCATGACCAGTTGCCCGCCGGCGTCGACCACCGTGCCGGCCGAGGCCGGATCGGGCGCCGCCGCCATGGGGCCGACAGCCGCGATCTCGCCGCCCCTGATGGCGACAAAGCCGGACAGACAAAGTTCAGTGTTGCCCCCGGCCATAGTCAGCAGGGCGCCGTTCAGGACCAGCAGGTCACAATTTTCAGCTCTCAGCTTGCTGTCCTCCGCCCTCTGTCCTCTGCCGTGATACATCTGGAAATAAAATTTCCAGATGTATCACGGCAACGCCACCACCCGATTGCGGCCCTGCTCCTTGGCCTGGCTCAGGGCCTCGTCGGCTCGTCCCATGAAGCTCTCCTGGCTGTCCGTCTCGGGCCGCAACACGGTGACGCCAAAACTGCAGGTCACCACCTCGGCGCTGGAAAAATCGTGCTCCTCGATGGCCTTGCGCATGCGCGCCGCCACGGCCGTGGCCCCCTCCAGGGAGGTGTTGGGTAGCAGCCGCACAAACTCCTCCCCGCCCCAGCGGGCCAGGATGTCCGAATCCCGATCCTTGCCCTGCATGAGCGCGGCCACCTCCACGAGCACCACGTCGGCCGCCTGGTGACCGTACACGCGGTTGGTTTTCTTGAACTCATCGATATCAAAGGCAATGGCGGCCAGCTCCTCGCCGTAGCGTTTGCTCCTGTAGGTTTCCGCCTCCAGCCGCGCGGTGCACCAAAGCCGGTTGTGGATGCCGGTGAGCGAGTCGGTGACCCCCCGCACGGCCAGGTCCCGGCTCAGCACCTTGATCTTGGCGATTGCCAGGCCAAAGAGCAGGCCGACCGCGGCCGGCATCACTAAGCCCAAGGGGATGATGGCCGGCTCGCGGTATACCAGCATGGCCTGCAAGGTGAACAGCGCCTCGCAGCCCAGCATGGCCAGCAGGATGGAGAGGGCATAGACCCGGATCGGACCGGCCGTTACCTTACGGCGACGTGGAGTTTTCATAGCCTATGAAAAAAGGAAATCGCGCCATTTGTCAATGTAAAACCTCGCCGGTCCAGCCCGCCGCCACCAAGATGGAGAAAAATTCAGATCGGCAGGATGTGCAGCTCCTCCCGCACCGGATGGCTGCCTTGCAGGAGCAGGCCCATGCGGCCGTCGATGCTGATCGGGTCGCCGTAGCGGATGGTGTGGCCGTTGATCTCGGCGCGCTCCTCGGTCTCATAGACCTTCAAGGCCTTACAGCCCACCACGCACGTCTTGTTGAGGCGCACCGCCACCACCGAGGCGTGCGAGGTCTGGCCGCCGCGGGCGGTCAAGAGGCCATCGGCCAGGGAGATCTCCTTGATGTCCTCGGGCACCGTGTCCTGGCGGATGAGAATGAGCGGCGTCTCCGGGTCGAGTTCCCGGAGCTCGGCGACGTTGGCGGCGGTGAATACCGCCCGGCCGGACAGGGCGCTGCCCGAGACGCCAATACCCTTGCCCAGCCGGTTTTTTTCCAGCCGGCCAGGGCTGATGGCAAAGATGCCGAAGCGCCCCTTCTTCTCGATGGTAATCATGTCGCGGGTCTGCAGGATGTAGAGATCGCCGGCCGCCGGCCCCTCGAAGGTGAATTCAATCTCCTGGGGGTTCCAGCCCTTTTCGTAGACCAGCTCGCGGGACATGGTCAAAAGGGCCCCGTAGATCGCCGGAAACTTCTCCTCCAGGCTGAACTCCCGGGGCCGGCCGTCAAGCTCGGCCTGCTCCACGGAAACAGGATAGGTGTTGACCAGGCCGGAGACGATGTCCTCGCCCTGGTCGCCGGGGGCGTAATCGCCCCACAGGGCCACCCGCCGCACCTGGCGATAGGGATGGGCGGTAAACACCACCCCGGAGCCGGACTCGGGTCCCAGGTTGCCGAAGACCATGGCCTGGACAATGACCGCGGTGCCCCAGGCTTCGGAGACGTCCATCAGGGTCCGGTACTCCACGGTCTTGGGGGCGTTCCATGAATCGAGCACCATCTCGATGGCGCCGGTGAGCTGCAGCCAGGGGTCCTCGGGGATGCCGATGCCCTGGCGGCGGATGTTCTTCTCGTACTCCAGGGCCAGTTCCCGCATCTGGGCCGAGGTGAACTCCTTCTTGACCTGCACCCCGTGCCGGGTCTTGGCCTGGTTCATGAGGGTCTGGAAGGTGTCACGCTCCATGCCGGCCGCCATGGCCCACGACTGCAGAAAGCGGCGGTAGTTGTCCCAGGCGAGGGTGGCGTGGCCCGAGGCCGTGGCAAAGCCCTCGACGATCTCCTGATTCAGGCCGATGTTGTGAATGGTGGCCATCATGCCGGGCATGGAGATGGCGGCGCCGCTGCGCACCGACAGCAGGAAGGGGTTGGCCGGATCGCCGTAAGCGCGACCGCACTTCTCCTCCAGGCCGGAGAGGGACTGCCGCACCTGGGCCAGCAATTCCTCGCGCGCCTTGGAAAAGGTCTTGATCACCGGCCAGCAGCGGAAGATCTCGGTGGTGATGACAAAGCCGTGCGGCACCTGCTGGCCCTCGGCGCAAAGCTGGGTCAGGTTGTAGCCCTTGTTGCCCAGGTGGATGAGGTCGTTGGTGCTCGGATTGCTGGCGCACAGAAAGCTGATGGCCTTGCCGGGCGCGTAAGTCATGAGCAGGTCGAGGCCGCCCTTGTCGAGCAGCGCCCGTTGGATCTCCAGGGTCTGGCTGATGCGGGTGATGAAGTTGTCCAGGTTCTGGAGGCCGAAGGTGCCGGCAATGAGGTCGCGCAGAAAGGTCTCGGAGAGCCGCAGGCTGCTGGCGTCGGGATCCTCGTCCGCCCAGAGGCCCTGGTACTTGGGGAGCAGGTTGTTCCGGCCGATCTGCGGGATGATGATGGTCAGGTTGTTCTGGTGGATGTTGGTGTAGTAGGCATAGATGACGTCCTTCACCCCTTCCGACAGGCCGCGAAAGATATCGAGATACTGGGTGTAGGAGAAGCGTTTCACCTCCAGGGAGTCGGAGAGCAGCGCCAGGTAGGTCTCCAGTTTGCGGCTGACGATGCCGTCGATGGCCATGGCCCTGAGATAGAGGCGCAGGCAGCGGATGATGCCCACGAACGTGGCCCGGGTGATGAAGGACAGGGTGACGGTCTTGGGCAGCCGCTCCAGGTAGACGTTGGCCAGGTTCTCCAGCCGCAGGGTGAGACCCAGGGCGTCGAACTTCCGTTCGCGATACCGGCCGTAGACCGAGGGGATGTCCACCGCGATGTGGCGCTTGTAGTAGATGTCCTCCTTGGCCTCGAAAACCTCGTCGCAGAGAATCACCCCCTTCAGGCCCTCCAGCCGGGTGAACACCGCCTCCAGGCAGGCGAAGGTGTCGTTCTGCTCGAGCACCGCCAGCAGCCCTTCCATCTCGGGGAAACCGGCAATGGCCGCCTGCTCCAGTTGCTGCTTGAGTTCCTGAAAACCCAGGTTGTACTTCTGGAAGACCAGCTTGTACATCTTGACCAACAGAATAAAGCGGCGGACCTCGCTCGCCTGCAAATCCTGTTGCTCGGCCAGGAAGGCAGTCAGGCGGGCCTCGTCCAGGCGCAGGAGGTCTTTTTCGCTGTGGCAGTCGGGCCGGGCCAGGAGGCGGTCCATGAGCCGCCGCAGGTCGTCCACCATGGGGCCGCTGACCTGGACCGTGGCCAGCACCTCCTCGGGCAGATGAGAGGCCAGTCCCTGGCGGTCGCCGCTATGCCAGAAGCGGAAAATAGCCTCGATAAAATCGACGATCAGGTTGCTGGACTCCACATGGCTCTGCTTGCGCAGGAAGTGGATGAGCGGGTCCTTGCGGCGGTGCATCTCGTCCACCTCGGTGGACACGTCGCGCAGCAACCCCTCGGCGCCGATCTCGTTGTAAAAAACTGGCATGAGCTTGGTGAACTGCTTCACCAGGTTGTAGACCGGGCCTACCGGATTGTTCAAGAGCTGGCTGATGTCGCGCTGAAAGAGGTCGGTATCCTTGATGCAGGTGCCGGACAGGTGGATGTTGATGATCAGCGCCGAGAACAGGGTGGCGCACCATTTGGGCTCCTGCATGATGAGGTTGAGCCAGACGCGGATATTGGCCAGGTGGGCCGGGTTGGCGATAGGCTGCCAGTTCTCGTCCACCCCCATGACCCCGGCGTACTGAAAGCCGAAGCGCACCACCTCCCAGAGAAAGGTCTCCACCAGCCGGCTGTTTTCGCGTTTGAAGACCTCGCTGCCCAGCACCTGGATGCATTGCAATGAGGTGTGCGGGTATTTGCGGACGTTGGCCTTCAAGAGGTGCAGGGTGGTGAGCAGGAAGCCCTCGATCTCCTCAAAGGTCTGCTGGCGGATGAGCTGCACCAGGCTGCGATTGATCTCCCGCAGGGTTTCCTCGTGGATGAGCGACAACCCCGGGGTCTCCATGCTCCGAAAGAGGAAGAGGAGCTTGCGGTTCTCGGTGAACCGGTCCGGCGGCGCTCCGGCCGCCGCGCCCGTGGCCTCCAGTTCGCCCGGCACCTTCCGATAGAGCCGCACGAAATCGATATGGGCCGGCAACTCCAGGAGACGGACCAGGTCTACCCCCTCGGTCTCCACATTGATGGCGGCCAGGGTCTGCCTATACTCGCGAATGCGGTCATGGGAGATGGCCTGCAGGAGTTTGCCGGCCTCCCAGCCCTCCTCGCACATGCTGCTGCACCGCTCCAGGAACCAGGGCAACGGATCCTCCTCGGCCAGCCAATAGCCGTAGTTCAACTCCAGGATCCGTTGCAGCAGCCGGGCGATGGGCCGCAAGTCGTAGCTCGCCCCCTGACCTGCCAGTTGTTGAAGGCGCTCGGCGATCTTTTTTACCGGGTGATGGCCTTGGACGATGTGCATGAGGGTGGCATCGTCCAGGCCATGCAGACGGGCGAAGCAGGCGGCCAGGGGCTGGTCGTAGCGGGCGAGCTCGGCCGCGTCACCGGGCAGCATGCGTTCGACAAAGGCCAAGAGCGCCTCCACGGCCGCGGCTTGCAGTGCCTCGTTTTTAGCCGCGTCGGCAAGCACCGTGAAGAAGATATCCAGCAACCGCTCCAGGGCCTCGGGCCCCTTGGCGTGCCGGCGGAAAAGGTCGGCGTTCTTCAGGACAAAGGCCCGGAGGCGCGGCAGGATCAGTTTCCAGTTGCGGAACGGGTGGCTGATCTCGTAGAGCAGCTCCTCCAGGTTGCCATGGATGCCGCGAAAACCCGCCACCACCTCAAAGAGCACGGCAAAGGCCGGGTCGATGGTGATCTCGGCCACCGCCGTTTCCAGCAGGTTGGCCTTGAGCGCGTCGGAGTCGATCTCGGGCGGCGGTTTGGGCTGGGTCATGGATGGTTCCGACGGCCGGCGCTCACAGCGGCTTCTGGGCCTCCATGTAGAGGATGAGATCGAGGACGCGGTTGGAATAACCCCACTCGTTGTCATACCAGGCCAGCACCTTGACCATGGAGCCCAGAACCTTGGTGGAGAGGCCGTCCACCATCGAGGAGTGGGGGTTGCCCTGGAAGTCGATGGAGACCAGCGGCTCGTCGGTGTAGCCCAGGAAGCGGTTGGCCGCGGCGGCCAGGGCCTCGTTGACTTCGGGCACCGTGGTCTCCCGCTCCACCTCCATGACCACGTCCACCAGGGAGACGTTGGGGGTGGGCACCCGCACCGCCAGGCCGTCGAACTTGCCCTTGAGTTCCGGAATGACCAGGGCAACCGCCGCCGCCGCGCCGGTCTTGGTGGGAATCATGGACATGGCCGCGGCCCGCGCCCGGCGCAGGTCGCTGTGGGGAAAGTCCAGGAGGGACTGGTCGTTGGTGTAGGAGTGCACGGTGGTCATCAAGCCCCGCTTGATGCCGAAACGATCGAGGATGACCTTGGCCATGGGCGCCAGGCAGTTGGTGGTGCAGGAGGCGTTGGACAGGATGGAGTGCTCGGTGGGGTCGTACTCATGCTCGTTCACCCCCATGACAATGGTCTTGACGTTACCCTTGGCCGGGGCCGAGATCACCACCTTCTTGGCGCCGGCATCGAGATGGGCGCCGGCGGTCTCCGCATCGGTGAAGCGGCCGGTGGACTCGATGACATAGTCCACCCCCATGCCGCCCCAGGGGATGTCGGCGGGGTTGCGGTGGCTGCAAATCCGCACCGGCCGGTTGTCGACCAGCAGGCCCTCGTCGTTGGCCGCGACCTGGCGGCGGTAAACGCCCATGACGGAGTCGTACTTCAACAGATGGGCCAGGGTCTTGTTGTCGGTGAGGTCGTTGATCGCCACGATCTCGACATCGGCAAAGGCCGGGTCCTGATCAATGGCGCGGAAGACGTTTCTGCCGATGCGGCCAAAGCCGTTGATGCCGATGCGTACTGTCATTGCCAGTCTCCTTGGTTGTCTGCTGGTTTTCTTGCCGGCAAGGTTCGCCCTTGCCCGACCCTGCCGCGCGTCTGTCTCAGGCCGGGGAGCGGTGCGCCCGGGCCTCGGTGTAGAGGTTAAGGTACTGTTCCTTCACCCGGTCCCAGGTGTAGGTCTGCTCGATCCGTTCGACACTCTTCTTCTGCATGGCCGCGATCTTCTCCGGCTGCCCGGTGAAGAGCTTTATGGCCTGCCGCATGGCCGCCATGAGGGCCGGGGCGCTGTGCTCCTGGTAGGCCAGGCCGGTTTCGCCGTGGATCACCTTGACCAGGCCGCCGACGTGATGGACGATGGGCACGGCCCCGAAAAGTTGGGCGATGAAGTCGGTAAGGCCGCAGGGCTCGTAACGCGAGGGGATGAGGAAGAAATCGCCGGCCGCGTAAAGCTGGTTGGCCAACCGCGGGTGGTAGCCGCGCAACACACAGACCCGGCCAGTGCCCACGGGGGCCCGGGTGAGCTGGATCAGGGCCACCTCGATCTCCTTGGGGCCGGTACCGAGCAGGAGGATCTGAAAGTTGGGCTCAAGGGGCAGCAGGCCCTGCAAGGCCGAGATCAGGATGTCCACCCCCTTCTGGGGGGTGAAGCGGCTCACAAAGGTGAAGAGCGGCCCTGGGCGCTTCGGGTCCAGGGTACCCTCCTGGTTTACGGCGGTGAGCTTTCTGCCCGCCACCGCGGCCAGCAGCCGCTGGCGGCAGATCTTTTTGCCGGCCAGCTCGCCGGTGGCCGGTGAAAATCCGGCCGCCAGCCCCAGCCCCTTGGGGTGCGAGGGGTCGAAGTCGGCCGGGTTGATGCCGTTGGTCACCCCGGCCAGCCGCACCCCGCGGGCCAGCAGGCGGTGGCCGAGCATGCCGGTGAGGGCGTCGTCGTCGGTCTCACGCAATTCACGGGCATAGTTTTCGCTCACCGTGTTGAGCATCGCATAGGGCGCGGCGGCCAGCAGCGGGTCGAATTTGCCGTCCAGCAGATGGGCGCGGATAACCCGGGAGGGCAGCCCGGTAATCGCTTCGGCAAAGGGCAGGTCGCCCACCTCCTGGTGGTAGCCAAGGCCGGCGTTGTGGATGGTGACCACCAGACCGGTCTGGCCGAAGAAGGTGCGATAGCCCTCCTTTTCGCGAACCATGGCCGGCAAGAGCGCGGTGTGGCCGTCCTGGCAGTGAATAACATCGGGCCGCCTCCCCAAGGCGAGCATGAGTTCGATGGCCGCCTTCTGCAGCAAGACGTTCATGGCGAAGTAGTCGCCGTGGCCCGTGCCCTGCCGGTGCAGGGGATCGGCCGCCTCATCCTCGGCGGTGTAGGTGTAGATGTCGCGTTTTTCCGCGAAACGCAGGGCATCGACGAGATAGACGGTCACCAGCCCCTGGCGGGCCGAGATCCGCACCACCTCGCGGCGTTCCACGCCCACGTATGGCATGCTGACATCAAAGGAGAAATCCAGGGGCGCAAAACCGGCCTGGGTCGTGGCCATGAAGCCATAGCGCGGCATGACCACACTCACCTGCCGGCCCGAGCGCGCCAAGGCCTCGGCCAGTTGCCGCGAGACGTCTTTGACGCCGCCGGCGCCGGCCAGGGTGTCGTACTCCCTGGTCACCAGCCAGATGTCGTTGATGGCCGGTTTGGCCGCTTTTCTGGTCGCCATAATGCTTATCTCCCGGCCGCCACGGCCTGCTGCCTGAGCAGGAAGTCGGCCAGGGTGAGGCAGACCATGGCCTCGCAGACCGGCAGGATGCGGGGGATGGCGGCGATGTCGTGACGGCCGCCGATGGTGACAATGACCGGCTCGCCCGCCAGATTGACGGTCTGCTGCGCCTTGGCAATGGAGGGGATGGGTTTCACCGCCACCCGGGCGACGATGTCCTGGCCGCTGGAGATGCCGGCCAGGATGCCGCCGGCGTTGTTGCTGGTAAAACCCGCCGGGGTGATGGGGTCGTTGTTCTGCGAGCCCAAGAGGCCGGCTACGGCAAAGCCGGCGCCGATCTCCACACCCTTTACCGCGCCGATCGACATGAGGGCCTTGGCCAGTTCGCCGTCCAGTTTGTCGAACACCGGCTCGCCCAGGCCGGCCGGGCAGCCGGTGACCAGGATTTCGACAATGCCACCCAGGGTGTCGCCCTGTTTGCGCACCTGTTCGAGGCGCTCCTCCATGCGGCCGGCCGCCTCGTTGTCCGGGCAGCCTAGCCGGTTGTCGGCTATTTCCGTTAACTTCCTCTGACTGGTCGCCACCCCGCCCAGGGCCACGGTGTAGGCGGTGACCTGGACGCCGGACCGCGCCAGCATCAATCTGGCCACGGCGCCCGCCGCCACCCGGGCCGCGGTCTCGCGGGCCGAGGCCCGGCCGCCGCCCCGGTGATCGCGGATGCCGTATTTGTGCAGGTAACTGATGTCGCCATGGCCGGGCCTGAAAATATCGCGCAGATGGTCATAGGACTTGCTGTGCGCGTCCTTGTTGAAAATGGCCAGGGAGATGGGCGTACCGGTGGTTTTGCCCTCAAAGATGCCGGAGAGGATCTCCACCCGGTCCGGCTCCTTACGCGGGCTGCTGGCACCACCCTTGCCGGGCCGCCGCCGTTCCAAGTCGCGCTGGATGTCTGCCGGGGCCAGGCCCAGGCCGGGCGGGCAGCCGTCAATGACCGCGCCGCCGGCCGGGCCATGGGATTCGCCCCAGGTGGTGACCCGAAAGATTGTGCCGAAGGTGTTGCCTGCCATGTCTTGTCCTTTTGGTAAAGCCAGCCTCAGGGTTGCCCCAGGGCCTGAATGATGGCCGCCACCGTCGCGGCGGGCGACTGCCGCCCGGTGTCGATGGTCAGATGGCAGCCCTTGGCGTACAAGGGTTCCCTCTCCGCCAGCACCGCCTCGATTTCAGCCTGGGTGCCGGCCTTGGTCAGACCCGGCCGCTGGCTGCGGTTACGGCCGTCCTTCGCCAACCGTTTCCGGATGGTGCACTGATCGGCGGCCAGCCAGACCACCAGGCCGCTCTTCATAAGCGCCGCCCAGAGATCCTGATGGAGGATGGCGCCCCCGCCAGTGGCCACCACCAGCGGCCCGCGGTCCACCAGCTCCCGCAGCAGTCGCCGCTCCCGTTCCCGGAAGTAGGGCCAGCCGTGGGCCGCCACCATGGCCTCGATGGTGCACCCCTCCCGCTCGACGATAACCTTGTCCATGTCCAGAAAGTCCACGCCCAGCCGGGCGGCCAGCAGGCGGCCCACGGTACTCTTGCCCGTGGCCCGATAGCCGATGAGAATCACTTTGCCAGACTTTTGCGTACTCATGATTAGTGTTCTTTCGGCCTGGGTCAAGCTGCTGAGGGGTCGGTGGTAAAACTTCGAAAAAGTATACACAAAGGGGCTGAAAGGTGAAAGCTGAAAGGTGAAAGCTGAAGGCAAGAAAAAAAGAATCCGGACCGGGCTCGCCGCTCGCTTCTTTTATTTCCACCCTTCACCTTTGAGCTTTGAGCTCACTTGACATTCGGACGGGTCGGCCGTATAAAAACCGCGTGGCCTCGCGGCCGGGCAGACCATCCTGATCCGAAACGGAGACAAGCGCATGCGCCCCATGATCGTGCTGGCAACCCGCAACCAGGGCAAACTGCGGGAGTTTCGGGAGATCTTGAAGGATTTCCCTTTTGACATCAAAAGTCTGAATGACTTTGGGCCGCTGCCCGAGGTGGAGGAGGACGGCGACACCTTTGACGACAACGCCTACAAGAAGGCCGTCTTTATCGCCAAGGCCTTGGGCCTGCCGGCCATTGCCGACGATTCCGGCCTGGTGGTCGAGGCCCTGGCCGGGGCGCCCGGGGTTCATTCGGCCCGCTATGCCGGACCGCAGGCCACGGACGAGGAGAACATCAACAAGCTGCTCCAAGAGATGGCGGGCCAGCGCGACCGCCGGGCCGCCTTCCACTGCGTCATCTCCATCGCCGTGCCCTCGGGCCCGGCCCTGACCTACGAGGGACGCTGCGAGGGCGAGATCCTGCACGCCCCGCAGGGCAGCGGCGGCTTTGGCTATGATCCAGTCTTTTTCTACCCGCCCCTGGGCCAAAGCTTTGCCGAGATCCCGGCGGCCGAGAAGAACCGCATAAGCCACCGGGGCCACGCCCTGGCCGAGGTGGCGGCCGAGGCGACCAAGATCGCCACCTGGCTCAAGCACCGGCTCATGGAGGCCAAACCACCCAAACCTGACCATAGCGAATTCGAGGACAACGACTGGGCAACGGGTAAATAGGCGAGACAGTCCCAGGGTGTGATCCGTGTCACTACTGGACGGTCGGGCAATACGGACATCTCTTTTTTATTCTTGACAAAGATTGCCAAGAATTGTCATTTATAGAACAGGAGGTGCCCGCCATGGCAACCATGAATGTTTCCCTTCCCGACCCGATGAAGACATGGGTCGAAAGCCAAGTAAGCACAGGCCATTACAGCAATGCCAGCGACTACGTCCGCGATCTGATCCGCCGCGACCAGGAATATCAGGACAAACATGAAACCCTGATCAGGGCGCTCATTGTCGGCGAAAACAGTGGTGTTTCCAAACGTGCGGTCAGGGACATCTGGCAGGACGTCAAAGCACGGCACGGGCACAATGTATAAGCTTTCCAATGCGGCGGCCCAGGATATCGAAGACATCCTGGAGCAGTCCTTGGCCGAGTTTGGCCTGTTGCAAACGGAAGATTACTTCAACTCTCTGACAAACTGCCTGCAACTCCTCGCTGACCATCCCAAAATGGGCCGAGCCGCCGACGATATCCGGCCAGGATACCGCCGATTTCCACACAAAAGTCACTTGATCTTCTACAGGCCGGCCAGCAAACACGGCATCTTCGTCGTGCGGGTTCTGCATCACCACATGGATGCCATTCGGCACATGCAAGATTGATCCGCGTACTGAACTGACGCATTCAGTTGACAGAGTCAACAACGCTATCCTCATTCCAACACTATGCCATCGGGCCAGCCCATGACCTGCAAAAGGGATGCGCGGGCTATATCCTGCACGCGCCCCAGGGCAACAACGGCTTTGGCTACGATCCGGTCTTTCTCTACCCGCCGATGGGTCAAAGCTTTGCCGAGATCCCGGCGGCCGAGAAAAACCGGATAAGCACCGGGGCCACGCCCTGGCCGAGGTGGCGGCCGAGGCCACCAAGATCGCCACCTGGCTCAAGCACCGGCTGCTGGAGGTCAAACCGCCCAAACCGGATCATAAGGAATTCGCGAACAACGACTGGTCCGAGGGCAAATAGGCGAATCAGCCTTAGGAGGGCTAACCATTCAACCTGTTTGCGATCGTATACCGGGTAATCCACCCATGCAGTTAACATGGCATATAGATGGTGTTACTTTCAGCCCGAGAAAATGCACGGCTGAATTATCACATTCTAGCCAATAGAATAGCATAGTTATTGCTTGTTCAGCTTCAAGTTAGGATACGGGTCCCACGCCTAACTAAGGCATGATATGGTGCGAAATGCGAATATATGGCAATAAGTTGGTTTGTCGGCCCAGTGTTGGCTGTATTTGGAAAAAATCAAAAATGCGACTATATTGAAGCCATCTGCAAAAAAGTTGCGACTTTTTTGCAGACAAAGTATCGTTGTCCGCATGCAACGCTATCTTGATGACCACATAATGACCGATTTGTCCACCAAGCTGGTGATTCTGACCGGCCCGCGTCAGGTGGGCAAAACCACGCTCAGCCGCCAGTTGATGGGGCGGTTCGGCACGTCCCAATATCTCAATTGGGATGTCCTGGCCGACCGGGCGGTCTTGCAGCGGCAATCGTGGAATCCTCGCGCCAAGCTGTTGGTCATGGACGAGATTCATAAGATGCGAGGCTGGAAAGGCTGGCTGAAAGGGATGGTTGCCGGCCGAACACCCGGGCAGGCTTTGTTGGTGACCGGAAGCGCCCGCATGGAAACCTTTCGCCAGGGTGGGGAATCGCTTGCCGGGCGATATTTTGCTTTTCGTCTGCATCCATTTTCGGTCCGGGAGTGGCTGCAACAACTGGGCGTGGAACCGGCCGAGGCCCTGGACCACTTGCTGGCACGAGGCGGTTTCCCTGAACCGTGCCTGGCCGAAGATCCGGGACAGGCCGACCGTTGGCGCCTGCAGTATTACAACGACCTGATCCGTGAAGATGTGCTGGAGTTTTCACGCCTGCACGAGATCAATACCATGCGCCTGTTTGTGGAGTTGCTGCGGGAACGGGTTGGCTCGCCACTCTCTCTGGCTTCCATGGCGCGGGATCTGGCGGTTTCGCCCGCGACTCTGAAACGCTATCTGGAAATATTGCAGGCCCTGTTTATCGTATTTACCGTACAACCATGGCACCGCAATATTGCCCGCGCTATTTTGCAAAGTCCAAAGGTATATTTTTTTGATACCGGTCTGGTTCGAGGTGATCAGGGGCTGCGCCTGGAAAATGCGGTGGCGGGAATGCTGCTGAAACATGTCCATTTTCTTCAGGATGGCATGGGCCGGACGGCTGGCCTGCATTATATCCGCACCAAGGACGGTACCGAAGTGGATTTTGCCCTGAGTGACGCAGGGAATTTGACCCACCTGGTTGAATGCAAGCTGGGCGACAACAAGCCGCATCGTGGTCTGTCACGCTTTGCCGCACAGTTTCCCGAGGCTGAGGCGGTGCAGATTGTCTACGGCCTGCGCCAGGAGGAGTTGCGCAACGGCATCAGAATTACCGATGCCGCCCATTGGCTTGCCGGCCTGTCGGCCTGAGGCGATTGCAAATAAGCGCTTACCCTGTGGACGTTACAAGAGGCTGAAGGCTCAAAGCTGAAGGCAAGCTGCTTCACTACTTGACCTGTTAGCTCAAACCACCAGATCAACCTCCTGGACCGTGCCAGCCCCGCCTTGTTCGCCAACGAAAATCGAGCTCTCTCTGATGGCGCCCTGCTGGACGCCGCTTGCATCAGTCAGGCTGAATGGTGAGGATACGGACTTAAGCAGGATGGCCCCCACCCCGCGGTCATGCAGGGAGTCAAGGTAATCGTTGCCCGCCAGGTCCCGGGTCCAGACCTTGAGGGCCTGCCACTGCTGGTCACCCTCGTCCAGCCAGCCGTTCTTGTCGCTGTCCAGGCGGGCCAGCTCGGCAAAGCCGTTGCCCGTGGCCGGGCCGAAGAGTTCCTGGCCGTTGTTCACCTGGCTGTCGCCATTTCTATCCAGCACCAGAAAGCCGCTGTTGGCACCGAGTAGGGGCATCTGCTCGCTGACGCCGTCACTGTTCAGGTCAAAGGCAAAGGTGAGGTCGGTGAGCTGGGCCGCGGTGCCGTTGAAGTTGATCACCAGGGGATCGACCAGCTTGGCGTCGCCGGCCCGGATCCGGGTGGTCTCGGTTTGCGTGAAAGAGCGGTCCATCGTGAGGTTGACGCTGAAGGCGATCTTCTGGCCGTCCAGCGTGACCAGGGTGCCGGCGGCGGTCACGGTGATGGACTCCTGTTCCGTATGGCTGACGGTGGCGTCATAGGACAGGCCCCAGCCCACCTTGGCCGGAACGTCGGCGGTGGCCGTCTGGGACTGACTGGAGGAAGGCGTCGGCAGCGGGCCGGAGTCGTGGATCCGCAGATTGCTGACCGTGATCTTGCGGCCGGTGAGAAACTCCAGGATGCGCTGCATGGCCTGCAGCCGCGGGTCCAGGCCGGCCTCGTCATCGTCAACTGCCGGCGGTGCCGCCGCGGCCGCAGAAAGGGTAAAGCGGTCCCTGGCCACGGGCTGCCGGTCAGGCGGATCATCGACCCACACCCGCAACGACTCCTGCTTTGCATCCTGTTGCTGCAACTGGTGGGCGGCGTGCAGATGAACCTGGGCCTGCTGGATCTTCATGTTTCCCCCTCCTTGCAAAACTGTCCTTATGCTACTTTTCGGACAATTCGCCAGCAAGGGTGAAAAAAAATTCAAACACCGGGCCAGCGCCTCGCCCGCCGCGCTCACATCACAGCGCCAGCCGGATCGGCAGAATAACGGTGGTAAGCTCCGCGCACTGCAAGCGCCGCTGGATGGCAAAGGCGGTCTCGTTGTGCATGAGGATCAAGCGGATCAGGCTGCATACAGCCATCCTCAATGAAATCCATTCCATCAAGGGCATTTGGGCAGCTCTGAATATTGCCCTTCCAAATGCCTACGAAGGGAAAAGGGGACTGGCCCCTTTTTCCAGCTTTATGAATGGATGCTTGGGGGAAGCGAAGAGTTCAAGATATTAAAGCAATAGGCTTTAGAAATACTAGAAATAGTATTATAATCACGGGACAGACTCTCTCTAGGCGAGAAGATAAAAATGCTGCGGACCAAAGGGCCACCGAGGCCAGAGATCAAAGAATAGGTGAGGTATGCAGACACAGCACACGCAGGCGCTTTTTGACAAGATCAACAGGCTGCCGCCGGAAAAGGTCGCGGTTGTCGAGGACTTTGTGGAGTTCTTAGGGCATCGCGGCCAGGACGACAATCTGGTCTGGGCGGCAAGCGCGCTTTCAGAAAAATCATTCCAGCAAGCGTGGGACAACCAGGAAGATGCCGAGTATGACAACCTGTAGGTTCGGCGATATCATCCTGGTCCCATTCCCCTTCACCGACCAGACGACCACCAAAAAGCGGCCTGCCGTGGTGATCAGTGCAGAGGCGTACAACAGCGGCCGGCCAGATCTCATAATCATGGCCATCACCAGCCGTTTGCATCAGGTGGGCAAGCTGGGCGAGCAGCCGGTGGCCGGCTGGCAGAGAGCCGGGTTGCTCAAACCCTCCGTGTTCAAGCCTATTCTTGCAACCATCGAAAACACCCTGGTTCTCAAGCAACTCGGCACTCTCCAGGACGATGACCGTCACACCATTACCCGGATTCTTCAGGATATTCTCGGTACAGCGTAGCAAGGATGGGCCAGGTGCGCGGCTTTAAAGCTTCGCGCGCCAGCCATGGCCCTATCCGGGGTGACGGTGCAGCCTGCCTATGAATGGATGCCTGGGGAAGCGGTGCAGCTTTGCAGCTTGCAAGGATAAAATAGTTTTGTCGGATTTTTCTTTGCTTAGCGTGGCAAGGAATTTCCGTCTTAAATCAATAAAGCAGGAGCGTCCCCTATGGGTTGTTCAACGCTGAATTCATGCGGCCGGCCAGGGAGGAAGGCAGTGCGTTTGTCAGGTGGGTCGGCGGCTCGCTTGACGACAGTATCTCTTTCTTCAGTTGACGAAATTCCCCGAGTCGTTGTAAATTGTTCTCCATCTTTCTGAACCTCCTGTTGGGATTAAAGGGTCGCACCTACATCTTAACAGGAGGTTTTTGTTTGGGAAGTCTGATAAAATAATATTTTAATCTTTACAATGGGGTGGCTTAACCTTTTGTTATTATATTATATAACGTTCCCTTTGCCATTACTCTACATCGTCGAGGCCACGGCTGCCTTTGCATGCCGGATACGCAGAACAACCCCAGAACTGCGCGCCGCTATTTTTGCCTTGCCGGGCGGTGCGCAATGCCATGGGCTTGGCGCAGAGGGGGCAGACCGGGGGTGCCGGCTGTGCCGTGCGCTGCCGCCGCTGGCGTTCGGCAATGCGCTCTGCTGCCAGGCATTCACTGTAGCCGCCCTTATGAATGAACTGTTGTTCAAGCGCGGAAAGTTGCCGGTCCAGCAGATAGTTGGTCTGGTGAATCAGGCAAATTACGGCATTGGCGACAACCTCCGGGGCGGGCGCTTGCAGCCAGGCCACATATTGATCGGTCGGATCAGACTGATCGGGCTGATCGCCCTTGCCCTTGGCCCGCACCTGCATGGCTTCCGGCGAATCTTTTTTCCATTGCCGCAACCCGCGCTGGCGGAGAAAATCCTCGTAGTCGAGCAGAAGTTCATCAAGGCTGGCACGCGCCACGCTTACGAGACGCAACTCGGTCTGGCTCGAAACCGCGGAGGCGCGACTGCCCTCGGCGATGTTCTGCCGGCCGCTTCTTGCCGCCTGCACCATCTGGTCCACCAGGCGCGAACGCGGATCAATAAATCGCCTGCAAAAGGCCACCGTGGCATCGTAGACCACGGTCGCCACGCGAAATGAGCGCAGGTCACGATAGCCGCCGCTGGAGCGAAGTCGCTGATGTGAGTGATCGGCTTGACCGCGCATACATAGCTCCTTTATTCTGGCCTTCGGCATCCTGCGACGCCACGGTTGCGAATCCTTACTCCGACTTGGGCGGCAATTTGGGTTTGGGTTTGTCGGTCAGATAGTTTTTTGAAGTGATGACCTTTTTGCCTGATTTTGCTTCGAGCTGCCGACGAGCATCACCGGCAACTGTACCGCCGTCACGGGCTGCGCGCTGATTCTCGGTGAAACCCTGCGCGTCTTTGTTGCGGGCGATCTCGGTGGTGGCGGCTTCGCCAAGCATGGTAAAGATCAACTCCAGGTCAGTCATGTGGTCGCGAAGATTCTCGCGTTTGAGCCCTTTCAGTTTCTTGTAACCAGAAGGTGTTACGCCGAAAGTGGCCTTGGAAATTTCCGAGGTGAGGATGGCGAAATCCTGCTGCTCGGCAATACCGCGTTTCTGCCATTCGCCGGTAAGCTCATCGCGGACGGCGATGCCGCGGACGCGCTTCTCGATCCAGTCGTCCGGGTAGCCTTTCTCCTTAAAGAGTTGCCGCATGCGCTGCTGGGCCAGCTCTGGATTCTCTATTTCCTGGACCCGCTCGTAACCGACTTGCGCCAGCCAGCGTTTGAAGGGCTCGGCCTTGGGGCTTGGGATGGATTGGATGATACGGAAGGCGGCTTCGGTGTTGACCGCCTCAGTCTTGTAACTTTTTCCGTCAGCGGCGGTTAACTTCAGTTGTCGACAAAGTGTCGACAACTCGATTCCAGAGGATTCCTGCTCGCGGCGCTTCATTCGGTACCAGTAATCGCGCGGATTATCGCTGTCGGTAAGGGCGGCAACAATGTCCACGATCGAGAAATACCACTGTTCATCAACCCAAACGCGACGAATCTGTTTTGCTCCGAAGACTACGAGTTTGCCCTGGGAATCAGAAGATAGTTGCTCAATCATGATGTTATCCATTTTTGCAGGTTGGCCACAATTTAATTTTGTGCGTCAACAGATAATCAATTTCGATAATCGCTCAGCCGCTATGCCTCCGTTGTCATGGATGGCCATTACCTGCAGCCTGCGCAAGGGCGCATCGGATAGCTGGCAATGGTTACCCTTATTTGTCAGGTTTGCCAAGCAAAATTGCCGCCAACCGCCCCGCAACCCTCACAGCTCCAACTGCACGCCCACCTCGATAATCTGGCTGGGCGGCACATCAAAGAAGGAGGCGGCGTCCATGGCGTTGCGCGACATGAACAGGAAGAGGTTTGAGCGCCAGCGGCTCATCCTTGGATGCGCGCCCACCGACAGCCGCTCGCGGCCAAGATAGAAGCTGGCGCTGTCCATTTTCAGATCAATGCCCTTGTCGCGCAGCAGGGCGAAAACCTTATCGATCTTCGGCTCTTCCATGAAGCCGTGGTGCACGATGATCTGATAAAAGCCGCCGCCCAGCTTCTCGATCTCCATTTTCTCCAGATTGGGAATGCGCGGCAGGTCCTCGGTGCGGAAGTGCAGGATCGCCACCTCGTTGTGCAGGATCTTGTTGTGCTTCAGATTGTGGACCAGGGTGACGGGCACCACGTTGGGCCGGCCGGAGAGAAAGATGGCCTGGCCGCTGACCCGCTGGGGCGGATCCTTTTGCAGCCTTTCCCGGAACTCCGCCAGGGTGGGCACGATGATCTTCCGTTCATCGGCCAGGATCTCACGCCCCTTCTCCCAAGTCAGCATCATGATGAAGAAAAAGCCGCCAATCGCCAGGGGAAACCAGGCTCCATGGAAGATCTTACTGATGCTGGCCAGGAAAAAGGGGAAATCCACCAGGAAAAACAGCGAGCACAGACTGCCGGCCAGCAGCCGGCTCCAGCCCCAACGCCGCCGCGCCACCACATAGAAAAGGGTGGTGGTGATCAGCATGGTGGTGGTGACCGCCACGCCGTAGGCGGCCGCCAGCTTGCTGGACGACTGGAAGCCCAGCACCAGGCCGATGGTGCACAGCATGAGCATCCAGTTCACCGGGGCCACGTAGATCTGGCCGATCTGGCTGTATGAGGTATGGGTAATCCGCAGACGCGGCAGATAGCCGAGCTGGATGGCCTGACGGGTGAGGGAAAAGGCCCCGGTGATCACGGCCTGGGAGGCGATGATGGTGGCCACGGTGGCCAGCAGCACCATGGGGATAAGGGCCCAGTCGGGGACCATGGCATAGAAGGGATGATGCGCCTCCCCGGGTCTGGCCAGCAACAGCGCCCCCTGCCCGAAATAGTTTAACAGCAGCATGGGCAGTACCAGGATGGCCCAGGTCAGTTGGATGGGCCGCCGGCCAAAGTGGCCCATGTCGGCGTAAAGCGCCTCGGCCCCGGTCACCACCAGGAAGACCGCGCCCAGCACGATAAAACCATGCATCTTGTTGCGGATCAGAAAGCCAATGCCGTGCCACGGCAAGGCGGCGGCCAGAATCCGGGGCTGCTGGACGATCTGGATCAGGCCCAGCACCCCGATCACCACAAACCACAGAAAAATGACGGGCCCGAAGATGCCTCCCACCCGGGCCGTGCCATGGCGCTGCACGAAAAACAAGGCCACCAGGATACCGACGGTGGCCGGCAGGATATAGGGGGAGAAGAGCGGCGTGATGATGCCGATACCCTCAACGGCGCTGAGCACCGAGATGGCCGGGGTGATCATGCCGTCGCCGTAGAGCAGACAACTGGCAAAGAGGCCGAGGGCGATCAGAACCCATTGCCGGCTATAGGTGGTGACATTGCGGGTGGAGAGCAGGGAGGTGAGCGCGATCTCCCCGCCCTCGCCCTGGTTGTCGGCCCGGAGAATAAAGGTGAGGTACTTGATGGTGACGATGATGATCAGGGCCCAGAAGATCAGGGAAAGAATGCCCATGACATTCCCCGGGGTCACCGGGATGCCAAAATCGCCATGAAAGCATTCGCGAATGGCATAGAGCGGACTGGTGCCGATGTCGCCGAAGACTACCCCCAGGGCGGCCATGGCGAGCTTGGCCAGCCTCTTGTTGCCCCCCTTTTCCTCGGGGTCGTGAGGACATACCTCTCTTTCCGCGCACAGCACTTCGGTTTCAGAACTCATGTCTCACCTGTCCAGGCCCAGGGCTGGCCACTTTTTTGGGAAAGAACGCGGTTATTCGTTACCACTTCGTAATCTCTCGATGCACACGCGCATGTCGCAAGTACCATATCGCCAGGCTTGCGGCAACAGCGAACCGTCCGGGCCTTTTGCCATAAACCTGTTTTCAGGTCAGGCAATAGCCACCAACACAGTGGCCAACAGCATGCGGCAACCTGGACAGCAGCAGCCATTCCGGTAAATCACGCCCCGCTGCCTCAGGTGTCGTCCAGGGCCTTGAGCTCATAGAGTACCTTGAGGGCGTCCAGGGGGGTGAGATTGTCGAGATGGGTTTCCCTGAGTTTTTTGCGTACCTGGTCCGGGGCCAGCGCAAAGAGGGCGAGCTGGCTGGGTGACTTCCGGCCAGGAGCATCGGCCGGGGCGGTCAGGCGCGGCTGACCGCTGGCGGTGAGTTCGCCGCCCTCGATATTCTTCAAAAGCTGCTTGGCCCGGACGATCACCGGTTCCGGCACCCCGGCCAGGGCGGCCACCTGGATGCCGTAACTGCGGTTGGTGCCGCCGGGCAGGAGCTTGTGGAGAAAAACGATGGTGTCGTTCCACTCCCGCACCGCGATGTTGAAGTTGCGGATGCGGTCCCAGGTGAGGGCCAGCTCGGTGAGTTCGTGATAATGGGTGGCGAAGATGGTCTTGACGCCGCGGCCGTTCTTGGTGACCAGGGCCTCGGTAACCGCCCAGGCAATGGCCAGGCCGTCGAAGGTCGAGGTGCCGCGGCCGATTTCGTCCAGCACCACCAGGCTCTTGTCCGTGGCGTTGTTCAAGATGTTGGCGGTCTCGTTCATCTCGACCATGAAGGTGGACTGGCCACGGCGCAGGTCGTCCATGGCGCCGACCCGGGTGAAGATGCGGTCCACCACGCCGATGGTGGCCGCGGCCGCCGGCACGAAGGAGCCCATCTGGGCCATGAGCACAATGAGCGCGGTCTGCCGGAGCACCGTGGACTTGCCCGCCATGTTGGGGCCGGTGATGATCAGCACCTCGTCGGCGGTCTGGTCCAGGTGGATGTCGTTGGGCACAAAACGGCCGGCCGGCAGGGCCCGCTCGATCACCGGATGGCGGCCTTCGGTGATGCCGATGGCCTCGCCGTCGTTGACCACTGGCCGCACATAGCGATGCTGGCGGGCCGCCTCGGCCAGGGCGGCGTAGAAGTCGAGCCGGGCAATACCCGCCGCGACGGCCAGGAGGCGGGGGCTGGCCGCGGCCACTTGGCCGCGCACCTCGGTGAACAGCCGGTACTCCAGCTCCAACTGGCGCTCCTGGGCGTGCAGTACCTTGTTTTCAAAGTCTTTCAGCTCCGGGGTAATGAAGCGCTCGGCGTTGACCAGGGTCTGCTTGCGGATGAAGTGGTCAGGCACATTGACCGCCTGACCCCGGCTCACCTCGAAGTAGTAGCCAAAGACCCGGTTGAAGCCTACCTTTAGCTTGGCGATACCGCTGCGCTCTCTCTCCGCCGCCTCCAGGGCGAGGATGTGGCCCTTGCCGTCGGTGAGCAGGGCCCGCAGTTCATCCACCTCGGCGTTATAGCCGGCCCGGATGAGGCTGCCCTCCCGCAGCCCAACTGGCGCGTCCTCGCGGATGCTCCGCTCCAGCAATTGATATAGGTCGGCCAGGGGGTCGAGACCCGCCCCCAGCTCGGCCAGCGCCCCGCGACCGTTGGCCACCGCCGCCTGCAGGGCCGGCAACTGGGCCAGGGACTGCTTCAGGGCAACGAGGTCCCGGCCATTGGCGCTGCCCAGCACCACCCGGCTGTTCAGCCGTTCCAGATCGTAGACCTGGCCCAAGCGCTCCCGCAGTTCGGCGCGGCCGTCCTGGTCGTCGTAGAGCTGCTCCACCGTGTCCAGCCGCTGGTTGATGACCACGGGGTCGCGCCGGGGGAAGAGCAGGGCCCGCTTCAGGTGACGGGCGCCCATCGGTGTACGGGTGAAATCCAGGCAGGCCAGCAGAGACCCCTCCCGGGCGTTGCCGATGATGGTGCGGGTGAGTTCCAGGTTACGGCGGGAGGATTCGTCCACCATGAGCACGCTGGCCAGGTCGATGGGCCGCAGCCGTTCGATATGGTCCAGGTTGGTCTTCTGGGTCTCCTGGATGTAGTGCAGCAGGGCGCCGGCCGCGCCCAGGCCGGCCTCCATGTGGTCGATGCCGAAGCCAGCCAGGTTGGCCAGACGAAAGTGCTCCTGCAGGGCGGCGCGGGCCGTGGCCGGATGGAAACCGGCCGTTGGCCGCGGGGTGAGACAGAGATCGTCTGCCAGGGCGACGAGCAAGGACTTGTCCGTGGCCAGGCCGTCCTCCTCGTCCACCAGCAGTTCGGCGGGCGCCAGGCGCTGCAACTCATCAAGCACCCCGGCCAGACTGTCGCGTTCCGCCACCCAGAACTCGCCGGTGGACAGGTCCAGCAGGCTTACGCCCCAGCAGGCCTTGCCGCCCTTGACGGCACCCCGACGACAGACCGCGGCCAGGAAGCGGTTGCTCTTGTCGTCCAGGAGCTGCGCCTCCACGGCCAGCCCCGGGGTCACCACCCGCACTACCTCCCGCTTCACCACCCCCTTGGCCTGGGCCGGGTCCTCGGTCTGCTCGCAGACCGCCACCCGGTGGCCGGCCCGCACCAGTCGGGCAAGATACCCGGCCGAGGCGTGATGCGGCACCCCGCACATGGGAATCTTCTCGCCGTTGTCCTGATGGCCGCGGGCGGTGAGGGTGATACCCAGCACCCGGGAGGCGAGCTTGGCGTCGTCAAAAAACATCTCGTAGAAGTCGCCCATGCGATAAAACAGGATGGCGTCCTGGTGCTGGGCCTTGATCTCCAGGTACTGCTGGAGCATGGGGGTGAGCTTGGCCGGCTGGGTCATGGCAGGACCGGCACCTCGTGAATGACGCCGCGCAGGGTGTCGCCGGCCTCCAGGATGGCGTAGGTGCCCGGCGCGCCATGGCGGCCCACGGCCAGGAAGCTGCCCGGGTTCACCAGCAGGATGCCACCTATCCGGCGGCAGGAAGGGCGATGGGTGTGACCATAGACGATGCAGTCCACCTCTTCGAACTCAAAGGGCAGGCGCTCCTCGGGGTCGTAGCCCAGGCCCTGGCCGTGGATGAGGCCGATGACAAAGCCCGCCACCTGTACCACCTTTTTCGCGGGCAGCAACTTTTGGGTCGCCAGGCTGCACATGTTGCCGCACACACCATGCACCTCCTTGCCGGCAAAGGCCTCGAGCACGGCCAGCTCGGTAAGATCGCCGGCGTGCAGGATAACCTCGCAGCCGGCAAAACAGGTCTCCACCAGGGCCCGGAAGCGCGGCGCGGGCACGGCGAGGTGGGTGTCGGAGAGAACGCCGATACGGATCATAGTTGGCTATCCCATGGCGAAAGATCGTTTGCCCAATTCCCGGCACCCCAAGTTCCGAGGTCGCCGGGGGTCCATGATAAACCAGCGGCGCGGAAAACTCAACAGCAACGGGCAGTCCGGCCATGATCTCAGCCGCGAGGTGTTGCGCTCGGGAACCTATTCGTATAAGTTAACACCATGCTCAAACCTGCCAAACCCCGCACCAGATTCCTCCCCAGAGGTCTCGTGATCCTGCACGAAGACCAGGATATTCTCGTGGTGGACAAGCCCCCGGGGTTTTTGACCATGGGCACGGACACGGAAAAAGAACGCACCGTCTACTTCATCCTCACCGATTATGTCCGCAAGGGTTACTCCAAGTCCAGGAACCGCATCTTCATCGTGCACCGGCTGGACCGGGATGCCTCGGGCCTGCTCATCTTCGTCAAGAGCGAAGAGGCCAAGCGCCGTTTGCAGGGCCAGTGGCCGGAGACCAAGAAGACCTATGTCGCCGTGGTGCATGGCCGGCTGGAAAAGCCCGCGGCCACCATTTCCTCCTGTCTGATGGAAAACGCGGCCCACCGCGTCTACTCGACCGCCGACCCGCAGAAAGGCTATCTGTCCCATACCGCGTACAAGGTGGTGCAGCAGACCAGGGACCTGGCCTTGCTGGAGATTGACCTGTTGACCGGCAGAAAGCACCAGATCCGCGTGCATCTGGCCGAGAGCGGCCACCCCATTGTCGGCGACCGGCGCTATAGCAAAGACGGTAAGGCTTACAAACGCATGGCCTTGCATGCCATGGCGCTTTCCTTCAAACACCCGGCTAGCGGCAAGGAGATGACCTTTACCACCGGGGTGCCGGACTATTTCACCAAACTAATGGGCAAGGTGGAGGCGAAAACCGTATCCCCTCACCCGCCCAGCCCCCCTGAACCGACCATAAAAAAGTAAAATATTCATGGCCGGAACACGATTCATAGGGGAAAAGCCAAGGGGTCGCCTGGACATTGGACAAACTGAGATGAAAAATTGCCGCGAATAATGGCTGTGCACGCCCGGCTTGACCAGAACCTCCTTGTCCCGTAAACTGGCTTCTCCTTCCCTTCTGCCCAGGAATCCAGGCCATGAATGTAAACAATAAGCCCTGCCGCACCATCTGGCCCGACCCGACCCGGCCGGAGATCATCCACATCATTGACCAGCGCCAACTGCCGCACCGCTTCGAGGTCGAGGAGTTGCGCACCCTCACGGACTTTGTCACCGCCATCCGCGACATGCACGTGCGCGGGGCCGGGCTGATCGGCGCCACGGCGGGTTTTGCCATGTATGCGGCCCTGGCCAGCCACGAGGGGCTTCCGGACCAGAGGGTGCTGCTGCAAGCCGCTGCTGCCCTGGTCGCCGCCCGGCCCACGGCCAGAAACCTGGCCTGGGCCGTGGAGCGACAGTTGGCAGCCATAACTGCCGAGCCTGATCGGGGCCGCTGGCAGGCGACAGCCTTTGCCGAGGCCTGCGCCATTGCCGACGAGGACGCCGACTTCTGCCGTCGCATCGGCGAGCACGGCCTGGCCATCATCCAGGCGATCAGCGAAAAAAAAGGGGGGGCAGAGGTCAACATCCTCACCCACTGCAACGCCGGCTGGCTCGCCTTTGTCGATTACGGCTCGGCCACTGCTCCGATCTACGCGGCCCAGGCGGCCGGCATCCCGGTGCACGTCTGGGTGGACGAAACCCGACCCTGGTTGCAAGGGGCCAAACTCACCGCCTGGGAGCTGGGTCAGCAGGGCGTTGCCCACACCCTCATCGCCGACAACACCGGCGGCCATCTCATGCAGCACGGCCTGGTCGACCTGGTCATCGTCGGCACCGACCGCACCACCCGCAGCGGCGACGTGGCCAACAAGATCGGCACCTACCTTAAGGCCTTGGCGGCCAAGGATAATAACGTGCCCTTCTATGTCGCCCTGCCCTCGTCCACCTTTGACTGGGAGATCCGCGACGGCGTGGCCGAGATCCCTATCGAACAACGACCCGGCGCGGAGATCCTGGCCATCACCGGCCAGACCGCCAGCGGCTCCCTGGCCACGGTCCGCATCGCCCCGATTGATACCCAAACCGCCAACTACGCCTTTGACGTCACCCCGGCCCGGCTGGTCACCGGCCTGATCACCGAACGCGGGGTGTGCCAGGCAAATGAGGCGGCCATCCTGGCCCTGTATCCGGAGACGCGGTAAACGCCACAAGCCTGATACATCTGTTGTCTTATGGTCTTTGCCCCTTTGTGCCTTTGTGCCTTTGTGCCTCTGCCTCTCCCGTATCCAACATCGACCAAACCGCGTCGTGCAAGCGCGGCCTAAACTCCTTGATCAGTTCATTTTCCCGAGAGGGGTGCACCCGATTGGTGAGCAGCACTACGGCCGCGTCGCGTTCAGGGTCCATCCAGAAGGAGGTGCCGGTGAACCCCAGGTGGCCGACGCTGGCCGGGGAAATCAGGGCGCCGCCACTCGAACCGGTTGGCGCCGGCGTGTCAAACCCCAGGGCCCTGGCGCCGGCCTCGGTGCCCTCCGGACGGCGTAGAAAGGACCGCAGCGTGTCGCCATCATAAGCGCACGGCTCCTCGCGGCCCTGCCACTGGTCCAAAATATGGCCGACCAGGGTGGTGACACCAACGATGTCGCCGAACAGGCCGGCCTGTCCCGCCACCCCACCCAGGACCCAGGCGTTGTCGTCGCTTACCTCGCCGCACAGCACCCGTTGGCGCCAGGGGCAGTTCTCGGTGCAGGCAAAAATCGTGGCCCCGTGGCCGACGCGCTCGGCCGTGGGCACGAAGAAGAGGTGGTCGCAAAGCCCCATCGGCGCATAGATCCTTTCCCGGACAAAATGGTCCAGCCGCTGGCCGGCGAGCCTTTCCACGGCCCAGCCGAGCAACAGAAAGCCCAAGTCACTGTATACCGTCCGGCGGCCCGGCGGATGTTCCAGGGGTTCAGCCAGGACCATGGCCAGCATGGCCGGACCTGTGGCCTCCCTGTCAAATTCATGGAACTTTTTATAAAATTCCCGGTGGGCTGGCAACCCGGCTTGGTGGCAGAGGAGTTGCCGCAGGGTTATAGCGTCCTTGTCCGCAGGAACGGCCTGGCCCAGGAGGGCGGCCAGCCCGCTGGCCAGGGAGAGGCGCCGGTCGCGCAGCAGACAGAGTACGGCCAGGGTGGTGGCCAGGGGCTTGGTCAAGGAGGCCAGGTCAAAAACCGTGGCCTTGTCCACCGCGCTCCGCTCCGCTAAAAAAGAGGTACAACCCTCGGTTATGAACCAGGTTTTTCCGTGGCCGACCGGCCCGGCCACGATCCCGACCGCGGCCCCGGGAAAGACCTGGTTTTCCAACCCCTCGCGCAGGAGCCTTGCCACCATTTTTTCCACGTTCTTTTTCCTCTTTGCCGCCATGGGGTGGCGTCTTGGGAAGCTGCTTCGCAAAAGCAAGCCGCGTCACCCCGTAATTGGCTTTATAATGATTGAATTTTGGTCGGTTTTACACTATGCTTCCCATACTTTTTCAACCACCTGATCGGGCCGGAAAAAATGGTCTTAATTTAACAACAAAATCAGTCTCATACCCAGATCTCGCCTGGAACGCTTTTCCCAGTCTCCGAACCTGTTTTTTAAAACCCTTGGGAAAAGATGTTGGTTGCTTTTGGAAAAGATGTTGAAAAGATGCTTTTAGTACTCTTCCACATATTATCCACACACTGGGTGTTAACAAACTTTGTTTTAATTTTAAAGAGTTATATTAGTTATACACAAACCAACACCCCTTACTACCACCATTTTTTTAAATAACTTAAAGAAAGATAGAGGGCGCACGCTATGTCTTTGACCATGAACGTGAACAGAAATGACTTGCTTGCATGCCTTTCCTCCCTGCAAAACGTCACGGGCAAGAAGGGCAACATGGCCATTCTTGCCAATGTACTGATCCAGGTGGAAGGCGGTCATCTCTTACTTACCGGCACTGACCTTGAGGTTGGCGTCCGCATCAGCGTACCGGCGGAAATAATTACCCCGGGCACCATCACCCTGCCTTGCAGAAAATTTTTTGAGGTTATCAGGGAAACGCCGGCCGAAACCGTAAGACTTGAGGTGCTGGACAACCTGCAGGCGAAAATTTCAGCCGGAAAAAGCGAATATCGCCTGGGGGGAACGCCCAGCGAGGAGTTTCCCTCTTTTCCCGAATACAAAGAAGAGAGCATGATAACCCTGCCCTCGGAACTGCTGGCAGAGCTTATCGACAAAACGATCTTCTCTTTGGCCCCTGAGAGTGAAAGCCAGTTCAACCTGACCAGTCTGCTGCTGGAGAAAGAAAACAAGAACGGCACCATGGTCCTGCGTACCGTCTCCTCGGACGGCCACCGCCTGTCTCTCATGGAAAAGGAGGCCAGCCCGGAGGTGGAAAAACTCTCCATGAACAACACCATTCTCATCCCGCGTAAAGGGGTGCAGGAGATCCGTAAATTTTGTGACCTGGCCGTCACCCTGCAGTTCGGGCTGGAGGAAAAGCAGGCGGTGGTCAAAAGTGGCAATGCCCTGCTGGTCATCCGCCTCATGCAGGGGGACTTCCCCGACTATCGGAACATCCTGGCCATTATCAAGAAGGAAAACCCGGTGCAGGTGGCGCGTGGCCCCTTCATGAATTCCATGAAGCGCATGAACCTCTTTGCCGAGGACAAGTACAATATGGTCAATTTCGACATCAAGGGCAACACCATAGTGCTCTCTTCCCAGAGCGTCGATCTTGGCGATGCCAGAGACGAAGTGGAAATCAACTACGCCGGCCAGGACCTCAAATTGGGCTTCAACGGCAGATATTACCTGGAAACCATGCAGGTCATGCATAGCGACAAGGTCAAGGCCTACATCAACAGCGAGGAAAGCCCCTGCCTTGTCGAGGGCGACGAAGACCCGGGCTTCATGAGCATCATCATGCCCATGAAAAGCTAGCGGCGACTACCGGGATATCTCATTCTTGACCTGAAAAAAAACAGAGGTTTGCATACAGTGAGCGAGGAACAAAAAAAATACGGCGCCGAACAGATCAAGGTTCTTTCCGGCCTGGAAGGGGTCAGGATGCGACCGGCCATGTACATTGGCAACACCGCCGAGGAGGGCCTGCACCATCTGGTATACGAGGTGGTGGACAACTCCATTGACGAGGCCCTGGCTGGCTACTGTTCGAAAATCACCGTTATCTTTCACAAGGATGGCAGCGTATCCGTGGAGGACAACGGCCGCGGCATCCCGGTGGGTATCCATCCCACCGAGGGGTTGAGCGCCCTGGAGCTGGTCATGTGCACCCTGCACGCCGGCGGCAAGTTCGACCACTCCACCTACAAGGTCTCCGGCGGCCTGCACGGGGTTGGGGTGTCGGTGGTGAACGCGCTCAGCCTCTGGACCGTGGCCGAGGTTAAACGCGATGGGGCGATCACCACCCAGTCATACACCCGCGGGGTGCGGGACGGCGACACCAAGGAGATCGGCAAGAGCGACCAGACCGGCACCAGGATCACCTTCATGGCCGACCCGGAGATTTTCACCGAGACCACCGAGTTCAAGTACGACATCATCCAGAACCGCCTCCGGGAGCTGGCCTACCTGAACCGCAACGTCAAGATCATCCTGCACGACGAACGCACCGGCGCCGCGGACGAATTTCACTATAAAGGCGGCCTGGAATCCTATGTGGAGTACCTGAACCGGAACCGGACGCCCATCCACCTGGAGCCCGTCATGCTGGCCGGGGAAAAAGATCAGGTGCAGGTGGAGGTCGCCTTTCAGTACTTCAACGGCTATTCCGAGCGCCTCTTCTCCTTTGTCAATAATATCAATACCCGGGAGGGCGGCACCCACGTGGCCGGTTTCCGGGCGGCGCTCACCAAGTGCATCAACCGTTACGCCAGCGACGACATCGTGCCCAAGGCCATGAAGGAGAAGATGGGCGGTGACGACATGCGCGAGGGCCTGACCTGCGTGGTGTCGGTGCGGGTGCCCAACCCCCAGTTCGAGGGGCAGACCAAGACCAAGCTGGGCAACTCCGAGGTCAAGTCCATTGTCGAGAGCGTGTGCAACGAGAAGCTCGGCATCTACCTGGAACAGCACCCGGCCGAGGCCAAGAAGATCCTCTTCAAGGTGGTGGAGGCGGCCAGGGCCCGGGAGGCGGCCCGCAAGGCCCGGGACCTGTCCCGCAAGAAGGGCTCGGGCCTCGATATCCTCATGGCCGGTAAACTGTCCGAGTGTCAGTCCAAGGACCCGGCCCAGCGGGAGATCTTCATCGTCGAGGGTGATTCGGCCGGCGGCTCGGCCAAACAGGGCCGCGATCGCGGCTTCCAGGCAGTGCTGCCCCTGCGCGGCAAGATCATGAACGTGGAAAAGGCCAGATTCGACAAGATCCTCTCCTCCGAGGAGATCAGAAACGTCATCGCCGCCTTGGGCACCGGCATTGGCAAGGAGGACTTCAATCCCGCCAACCTCCGATATCACAAGATCATCATCATGACCGATGCCGACGTCGACGGCGCCCACATCCGCACCCTGCTGCTCACCTTCTTCTACCGCCAGATGCAGGCCTTGATCGAGGGCGGCTATGTCTACGTCGGCCAGCCGCCCCTTTACCGGCTGGGCAAGGGCAAGAAGGAGCAGTATTTTTTAAACGAGGAGGATTTGAACCAGTATCTCTTCCAGCAGGCCAGCGATCTGCTCTCCGTGCGGAAGGATGGCGACGCCGAGCCGATGACGGGCGCCGCGCTGGTGGCGGCCCTGCGGGGTCTGGCGGCCCACCAGCGGGTGATCGAGTACCTGGAAAGGGTCAACCTGTGGCCGGACATGATTCATTTTCTCCTGGAAAACGATATCCACTCGGCCGATCAGTTTGCCGACGAGCACTTTGTAAAAGACCTGCGGGACCAGCTCTCCGAGAACAAACTTATCCTGGGCAATATCCGGGCCTGCCGCTGGAAGCCCTCGTGTTACGAGTTCAACGCGGCCATCAAGGACAAGGCCCACATAGCCATCATCGTGGGGCCGCAGATTCCGCTTATTCCCGAATACCGCACCGCCCTGAGCCAATACCCAGGGGTGCGACCCTTCCTTGGTAAAGGCTTTGTCGTCAACAACCAGGGCCGCGAGATTGCCGCCGCCGACTGGCGCGAGCTGCTTCTTCAGGTGCGGGCCGAGGCCTTCAAAGGATTCAACCTCCAGCGCTACAAGGGTCTGGGCGAGATGAACCCGGAGCAGCTCTGGGACACCACCATGAACCCGGAGCGCCGCGCCCTGTTGCAGGTGCAGATCGAGGACGTCGAACAGGCCGACGATATCTTCACCACCCTCATGGGCGACAAGGTGGAGCCCCGCCGGGACTTCATCCAGAATCATGCCCTGGAAGTTTCGGAACTCGACATTTAGGAGCCGTTACGAAATAACTTGGCCATTTATATTGATTTCGTTACGGCTCCTTATGCCGCTCCAGTCAACTCGTTGGCCATGTTATTTTTTTACAGCGGCTTAGCTACAAGAAGGGGCAAAGCGACAGAGAGGCAAAGGGTGTGAACCCGATGCATCAGCCATTCCCCGGCCCTACAAGC
>MNYK01000063.1 GCA_001873115.1 Desulfobacterales bacterium CG2_30_60_27
CAAATATCATTGATTTTACGTCATTATTTCGATCTCTAGCGTGGTCGCTACGCGATGACTGGCGAGCAGGTAACGGGGGGATACCGCCAGAGGCGGAAATGGAGCGCCAAGGTAGTGCCAGGGGGCTGGAATGGGCAAGCAAATCAAGGGCCGCTGCCGGAGGGCGCGCGAAAATTTTCCTCTCTCCACTGGAAAATTTTTAAAAAAAACAAATATCATTGATTTTACGTCATTATTTCGATCTCTAGCGTGGTCGCTACGCGATGACTGGCGAGCAGGTAACGGGGGGATACCGCCAGAGGCGGAAATGGAGCGCCAAGGTAGTGCCAGGGGGCTGGAATGGGCAAGCAAATCAAGGGCCGCTGCCGGAGGGCGCGCGAAAATTTTCCTCTCTCCACTGGAAAATTTTTAAAAAAAAATCGTCCGCTGCCTTGGCGGAGGATTGCTTATGTCGAATATCCAGAACGGAAAAGCCGCTCCCATGGCCTCATAAGGCCCCTGCCGCTCGGCACCCGTCAGGGATGTCGTGCCCAAGCCCACAACAATAAAAAAATTTTATGCTATTTTTTATAACGCACCACGATTCCGGCCGCAACCACAGCATAATTTTTTAAAATTCAAACAAAACAAACAAGTTACAAATTATTCCAGGGCCACCCATTTTTCTGGCACGGGACTTGCTGTTCATACCAAAGGCAAGCAGGACAAAAAATGAAAGCAGGGCGCAATCAGGTCCGCCCACTCAAGAGTTCTGAATGACGGCAACGCCATTTTAACCAAGAGGGACGCCATGACCAACCGCAACGCCATGCCATCTTCCACGCCCACCCTAATTACAACCATGGACAACGGCTGGTTCTGGCCGCTTATCATCATGGCCACCCAACTGCTGCTCATCGCCTTCCTGGGCTGTTACACCCAGGCTTTGGCTGGTCAACACCGCTGGGCCGAAGGCCGTATCCTGGTGCAACCCGCCGCCGGCCTGTCGGATGAGGATATGGGAACCATCCTGCGCCACCACCATGGCCAGGCCATGAGAAAGAACCACCGGCTCAACCTGCATGTGGTACAGGTTGAGCCCCAGTCCGAACTGGCCGTGGCCCAAGACCTGGCCAGGGATCCCCATATCGCCTTTGCCGAACCAGACATGCTGGTGGAACTAAGCGTAATCTCTCCCAATGACCCGGATTACGCCAGTGCCTGGCACCTGGCCAAGATCCAGGCCCCGACGGCCTGGGCCACCACCCAGGGTCAGGGGGTCATTGTGGCCGTCCTCGACACCGGCGTTGATGCCAGCCATCCCGACCTGGCCGGGCACATTCTGCCAGGCTGGAATACCGCCTCGAACACTACGCTTACCACTGATGTTTACGGGCACGGCACCATGGTGGCCGGCACCGTGGCGGCCACCACCAACAACGGCATAGGCGTGGCCGCCATTGCCGGCGACGCCCGGATCCTGCCGGTGCGGGTCACCGATGCAGCCAACGGCTATGCCTATTGGAGCGACATCGCTGAGGGACTTTTCTGGGCGGCCGAGCACGGCGCCAAGGTCGCCAACATCAGTTACGACGTCACCAACAGTGCGTCGGTGACCAGCGCGGCCCAATATATGCGCGGTAAGGGCGGCGTGGTCGTGGTGGCGGCCGGCAATTCCGGAACCGACCCCGGGTACGCCGATAACCCATCCATGATCTCGGTGGCCGCCACCGGCAGTTCCGACACCAAGACGAGCTGGTCGAGCTTTGGCAATTACGTGGATGTGTCGGCGCCTGGTTCAGGCATCTGGACCACCACCAAGGGCGGCGGCTATGCGGCCGTCTCCGGCACCTCCTTCGCCAGCCCGGCCACCGCGGCGGTGGTGGCGCTCATCATGGCCGCCAACCCTGCCCTGTCGCCGGATGCGGTGGAAGGCATCCTGATCCGGTCCGCCGACGACCTTGGCACCCAGGGCTGGGATAGCGCCTACGGCGGCGGCCGGATCAACGCCGCCAAAGCCGTGCAGATGGCCACGCAAACCGTTACCCTCGACAGCCAACCGCCGGTGGTGAGCATCGATTCGCCAAGCGCCGGCGCCATGGTCCATGGTCTGGTGGCCATTGCGGCCAGCGCCTTGGACAACACCGGCGTGACCAGTGTCTCGCTCTACGCGAACGGCCAGCTTATCGGCACGGCCACCAGCGCCCCGTATCGGTTCAGTTGGAACTCCACCCTGGTCGCTGATGGCCCCGTGACCCTGTCGGCCACCGCCGTGGACGCAGCCGGCAACCTCGGCTCCGCCAAGGGCGTACTAGTGACAATAGACAACGTCCCGGACGTCGTTGCGGCCGATACCACGCCACCCTCGGTGACCATTACCAGCCCCGTAAACAACGCCATGGTGCGCGGCAGGGTCTCGATTGGCGTGCGGGCCGCCGACGACACCAGCCTTGCCATGGTCAGCGTCCTGGTCGACAACAAGTTGAAATGCGTGGGTAATGCCAGCTCCATGACCTGCGTCTGGAACACCAACCGAGCAACCGTGGGGGCTCATAAGATCAATGCCGTTGCTAAAGACAGCGCCGGCAACACCGCCACCACCGCCATCACCGTGAACCTTGGCACTGTCGCCAAGAGTGTAAGGCAAACGAGAAAATAACCGACTCGGCGCCGTCCCCCTCCCAGACAGGGCGCCCTTGCCAGGCGCCCTGTTTTTTTAGGGGGCGCATAAGGGCGCTAGTGCTTGAAGGACCGCTGGCCGGTGAATTTCATGGTCACTTGGGGGTCGGCCTCGTTGCAGGCCACGATGGTCTCGAAATCGCGGGCCGAACCGCCGGCCTGCAGGATGGCGCTAATCCCCTGCTGGATGCCAACGTCGGCGCCATCCCGAAAAGGGAAGAAGGCGTCGGAGATCATCACCGAACCCGGCAGCCCGGCGCGGTCCTGTTGCGTCCGCGCATCGATGGCCGCCTGCTGGGCGCGATCCCGCTCACCCCTGGTAACCTGCAAGGCGAGCTCGGCATACGGGATGCCGTAAGTGTCGAAACAGACGAGGTCGGCGTATTTGATGTAGGCCTTGTGCACGGCGATCTCGGCCACGCCAACGCGATCCTGCTCACCGGTGCCGATCCCCACGGTGCAGCCGTCCTTCACATAGATCACCGAGTTGGAGGTGACGCCGTGTTCCACGGCCCAGCCAAAGATCATGTCGTCGATCTCCATCTGACTGGGCTCGCGCTCCACCCGGTATTCCTTACCCTTCCAGTTGGCCACCGCCGGCTTAAGATCCGCCGCGGAGCGGATGGAATTGACCGCTGACTGCTGGGCAATGATGCCGCCGTCAATAAGGCTCTTGAAATCCACGTACCGGTACTTTTCAAAATCGGCCAGCCGGTCGATACGGGCCATGCGCACCACGCGGAGGTTCTTGCGGCCGGCAAGGATCTCCAGGGCGCCGGCCTCGAACTCCGGCGCGCAAACCACTTCCAGGTAGTTCTTGCTCAGCAACTCGGCCGTGGTCTTATCGCAGGGCCGGTTGAGGACCACGGCCCCGCCGAAGGCGGCAATACGGTCGGCCCGGTTGGCCCGGTTAAAGGCCTGGGCAAGGGTGCCGCCGTAGGCAGCGCCGCAGGGGTTGTTATGCTTGAGGACGATGGCGGCCGGCCGGTCCATGAGATACTTGATGATGTTCAGGCCGTTGTCGATGTCGGTGAGGTTAATCTTGCCGGGGTGCTTGCCCACCTGCAACATGTCCTCCACGGTAATGCCGCTAACCAGGCCGTTGCCCGGCTCGATAAACCGGCAGTCGCCCAGCATGAGGTTGCCGTTAACCAGTTCATAGAGGGCCGCCTCCTGGTTGGGGTTCTCGCCGTAGCGTACGCCCCGTTCATCCGCCGTGCCGTCCTCGGCCATGATCTTCCAGGTGCGCTTGCGGTACACCCTGGTCTGGTCGCCGAAGGAAATGGTCATCTCCATGGGAAAGTGGTCCCCAAGGATGTTGGTATACATTTTTTTAAGATCTTGCGTGGCCATCTTGCCTCCTTATTGTTGTCAGTGACAAAGTAGCAAAGTGACAGAGGGGCAGAGCAATATCGAGCAGAAACTTCTTGAACCCTTTGCACCTTTGTCACTTTGCCACTTTGTCACTTTCCCATAACATGCCCGACGGCAACGGCAAACCTTTTTTCGATTCAGACAACCTGGCGGCTTTGGGCCACGGCCAGTTGGAAGGAAGGGTCCCAATCCTTGCGGACCGGGTCGAAACCCTGCTGGCGGATCATGGCGCTCACCTCGTCCATGGAGCGGTGGTCACCGACGGCGAACTGCTCGCCGGGCAGCGCCGGGTTACCGTAACCGCCCGGCGCGGTGCAGGAGCCGGCCGAATAACGGGTCGGCCCCAGGCCCAGCATGCCGTCTCGGAAACGCGCTTCCTCCCGGGTGGACAAAAGCAGCCCGATGTCATGGTCAAAAAGGCGCATGGCGAACAGTAACTGGGCCAGGTCGCGCTCCGACACCGGCGCCAGAGCCGTAAAGCCCCCGACCGCCGGCCGCAAGCGGGGGAAGGAAACGGTGAAGGCCGTCTGCCAGAAGTGTTGGCGCAGCCCGGCCAGATGCAGGGCCAGGGCCACGCCCTCGGCGCGCCAGTCGGCCAGGCCCAGCAGGGCGCCGATGCCCACCTCGCGCATGCCGGCCTCGGCGGCGCGGGCCGGGGTGGCCAGCCGGAAATCAAAGTCACGTTTAGGGCCAGGTGGATGCAGGCTGGCATAGATTCCCCGGTCATAGGTTTCCTGATACACGGCCACACCGGTGATGCCGGCCTTGAACAACCGAGCGTACTCCCCGGTGGACAGCGGCTGCACCTCCATGGACACGGCGGCGAATTTGTCACGCAGCCTCAGGGCCAGGGCCTCCAGGTAATCAACCCCCAGCCGGTTAGGCGCCTCGCCCGCCACCAGCAGGATGTGACTGAAGCCGCGGTCGTGCAGGATGGCGGCCTCGTCCTCGGCCTGCTCGATCGTCAGCACCCGCCTCTCGATCCGGTTGTCCGCGGAAAACCCGCAGTACAGGCAGCGGTTCTGGCACAGGTTGGAGAGATAGATAGGGGCAAAGAGCTGCATGGTAGAACCGAAGCGCTGCCGGGTAATGGCGGCCGAGCGTTCGGCCATGGCCGCCAGCATGGCATCGGCAGCCGGCGACAGCAGGGCGATCAACCCATCAATGCCGACCCTATGGGCCGCCAGGGCGCGTTCCACCTCCGGGGCCGAGACGGCCGCCAGGCGCGCCTGGAGGTCGGCAAACACCGGGGGAAACTCCATGGGGATCACCGCAAAAAACCAAGGCCGGACTGCGGTGAAGAGGCAGCGGCGACTGGCGCGGTTACGCCCAGGCCAGACTCAAAGGCGTCCCGACCGGCCTGGACAGCGGCGGCAAAGGCCCGGGCCATGCGCACCGGGTCGCCGGCCACGGCAATAGCGGTATTGACCAGCACGGCGTCAGCGCCCATCTCCATGGCCTGCGCCGCATGGGACGGCGCCCCGAGACCAGCGTCAACCACCACCGGCACCCGCGCCTGTTCGATGATAATCTCCAACTGAAAACGGGTGAGCAACCCCTGATTGGTGCCGATAAGCGAACCCAGCGGCATGATGGCAGCCGCCCCGGCCGCCTGCAGGTGTTGGGCGAGAATGGGGTCGGCGTTCATATACGGCAATACGATGAAGCCATCCTTGACCAAAGCCTCGGTGGCCTTCAGGGTCTCCACCGGGTCTGGCAACAAGGTGCGGGGATCGGGAGTCACCTCCAGTTTAACCCAGTCCCCGGCGCCGGAAGCCCTGGCCAGATGGGCGAGGCGCACCGCCTCGGCGGCGTTTCTGGCCCCGGAGGTGTTGGGCAAAAAGACATATTGCCGCCGGTCCAGCACCGCCATGAGGTCATCGCCCGGATCATTTAGATCCACCCGGCGCAGGGCAACGGTAACCATCCCGGTGCCAGAGGCCTCGATGGCCGCCTGCATCACGGCCGACGAGGCGAATTTGCCAGTGCCGACGATCAGGCGGGAGGTAAAGGTACGACCGGCAATAGTCAACATGATGCACCGCCCCCCACGAAACGTACCACTTCCAGCACCATGCCCTCCCGCAACCGCAGGTCTGCATAGGTCTCGCGCGCCAGGATGGCGCCGTCACACGCCACGGCCACGGTATCGGGGTCGAGGCCTTTGCCACGGAGAAACATGGCCAGGCTGAGTTCGTCTTCCACCGCGATTTTGGCGCCGTTGCAGATTATTTTCATATTCATCATGCGATATTCGGTGTTCGATATTCCTTGGTGCCTTCTGCCGTTGTGCCTGCCGTTATGCCTTAAACCACGGTTGCCGCAACGAAAAAAGGTTGATATGAAATGAATCATACCAACCTTGCGACAGCATGAGTCAGTTAACCTTGTCAGGCTTCTTTCTGACTGGCGGCCTCCTGGTAGTTGGTCAACTCCAGAATGGCCATGGGCGCGGCATCGCCGATCCGGTTGCCCGTCTGGATGATGCGGGTGTAACCGCCCTTGCGTTCCATGTACTGCTCGCGCAGGTCACTGAAAAGCTTTGCCACCACCTTCTTATCCTGAATCACGGCCAACGCCTGGCGCCGGGCGTGCAGACCACCCTGTTTAGCCAGGGTGATCATGCCGTCGGCCACCTTGCGCAGTTCCTTGGCCTTTGGCACCGTGGTCACAATCCGCTCGTGCTCGAGCAGCGACGTCACCATGTTGCGCACCATCGCCTTGCGATGTGATGTGGTCCGCCCCAGCCTTCTACCTGTTTTCTTATGCCTCATAACAAACCTCGTACCGGGTTCTAATCATTCTCTGTAACGGAAACGGCATCAACACTGCTCGTGGTCGGCACCTCCCAGTGGTCCAGCTTCAACCCCAGGGAAAGATCCATCTCCGAGAGCAACTGCTTAATTTCATTGAGGGACTTGCGACCAAAATTCTTGGTCTTGAGCATCTCGGCCTCGGTGCGCTGCACCAGTTCACCAATATAACAGATATTGGCGTTCCTCAGGCAGTTGGCGGACCGCACCGAGAGCTCCAAATCTTCCACGCTGCGGCACAAATTATCATTGATCGGCGCGGCATGTTTTTCTTCGAGGGCCTCGGGGGCCGGCTCCACCTTTTCTTCATCAAAATTGATGAAGACCTGCATCTGCTCCTTGAGGATCTTGGCGGCAAAGGCCAGGGCATCCTCGGGCCGAATCGACCCGTCGGTATGAACCTCCATGGTCAACTTGTCGTAGTCGGTCTGCTGGCCTACGCGGGCCTGGCTGGTCAGACAGGTCACCTTGGTGATGGGGGTGAAGATCGCGTCAATGGGGATGACACCGATGACCTGCGCTTCAGGCTTATGCTGTTCGGCCGGCGCATAGCCCTTACCCCATTCGACCCGGAATTCGCCGGTAAAGCGACCGTCATCGCCGGTGATGGTGCAGATGTGCTTGTCCGGATTCATGACCTCAACCAAGTTGCCAAGGTTAAGATCCCTGGCCAGCACCGGGCCCGGTTCGCTCTTGTCAATGGTGATGGTCTGCGCCTCGGGCCCCTTGAGCTTCAGACGGAGTTCCTTCAGATTCAGGATGATCTCCGTGACATCCTCAAGAATGCCCGGCATGGTAGACAACTCATGCTTGGCCCCCTCAATCTTGATCGAGGTGATGGCCGCCCCCTGAATAGAGGAAAGCAGGATGCGCCGCAGGGAGTTGCCGATGGTGGTGGCAAAACCGCGCTCCATGGGCTGAACCACAAACTTGCAGTAACTCGCCGAATGGCTTTCCAGATCTAAATCCACCCGCTCAGGAACAATTAGTTCATGCCAGTTCCGGTAAAAAGGGGATTTCTCGGTGGAGATGACTTGCTCTTTTTCCATGGGAGACCTTTTTTGTCGAAATCGTATTAATGCCCCTTGCAGGGGAAAAAAACTGATTCGGACGCGTTGACCGTTAAGCTTGCTGCTAACGCAATAACGGCAAGAAATCGTTCATATGCAAAGAAGTCATCTGGCGCTTACTTGGAATACAATTCCACGATGAGCTGCTCATGGATGGGCATGGTGATCTCTTCCCGACTGGGCAGTGATTTCACCTTGGCCTTATAGTTATCCTTATCAAGCTCGATCCAGGTCGGTAGCCCCCGACGCACCACGGCCTCAAGGCTATCGTTGATCGTCTCGATCTTCCGGCTCTTTTCCTTGACCGTCAGCACGTCGCCTTCCTTAACCAAAAAGGAAGGAACATTGACCATCTTGTCGTTCACCAGCATATGGTTATGCCGGACAATCTGGCGCGCCTGACTCCTGGAACTGGCAAAACCCATCCGATACACAACATTGTCCAGACGCCGCTCCAGAAACACCAACAAATTTTCGCCGGCAACGCCCTTGGCCCGCTCCGCCTTCTCGAAGAAGTGACGGAACTGACCTTCCATCATGCCATAAATGCGCCGCACCTTCTGCTTTTCACGCAACTGAATGGCATAATCGGAAACCTTGCGCACCCGCGCCTGGCCATGCTGTCCGGGAGGAAATGCCCGCCGTTCAAAGGCACATTTGTCGGAATAACACCGATCCCCCTTGAGAAACAGTTTGAGCTTTTCCCGCCGACAATGCCGACAGACAGCTCCTGTATATCTGGCCAATGCTTTACCTCCGTACCTGATTTACCTGTGAAAAAAATCGCCCGCCAAACACCCGTTGCCGTTACACCCGCCGCCGCTTGGGAGGTTTGCAGCCGTTATGGGGGAGAGGCGTAATGTCGCGGATGTAACTGACCTCAAGCCCAGCACCCTGCAAGGCGCGCATCGCCGACTCGCGGCCCGGGCCAGGTCCCTTCACCCTGACCTCGACCTTGCGCATGCCGTTTTCCATGGCCTTTTTGGCGGCGGCATCCACGGCATTCTGAGCCGCGAAAGGTGTGCTTTTCCGCGACCCCTTAAACCCCAGAACCCCGGAACTGCACCAGGAAATCACATTCCCCTGCCGGTCACTAAAGGTGATGATGGTGTTGTTGAAAGTGGAACGGATATGAACGATGCCCTCGGGGACATGTTTCTTTTCCTTACGCTTAACGCGGTGTGTCTTCGGTCCTGCCATGGCATTCTCCTAAAAAACAATTCTCATTCGGTTGGCTCGACCATCCGTGAAAATGGCTGATTGTTACCGCCGCGCTCCAGCGCCGCGTCTGGGCCCTTTCCTGGTGCGGGCATTGGTTTTGGTCCGTTGGCCGCGCACCGGCAACCCTTTGCGGTGCCGCAGGCCACGATAGCACCCGACGTCCATGAGCCGCTTGATGTCCATGGCCACTTCCCGACGGCGATCACCCTCAACGGCAAAATCACTTTCAATGAGCTTGCGGATGACGGTCGCATCGTTGTCGGTCAGATCATCGCTCTTCATGTTGAAGGCGAGATTGGCCCTCTCCAGGATCTTGCGCGCCGAAACGCGCCCAATGCCGTGGATATAGGTCAGGGCAATCTCCATGTGCTTGCCCTTGGGTAGATCGATGCCAGCTATACGTGCCAAGGTCGTCCTCCAGAATCGCGACCGGGAATCATCCCTGTCGCTGCTTGTGTTTCTTGATTTTGCACGAAACGCGCACCACGCCCTTCCGCTTGAAGACCCGGCAGTCTGGGCACATTTTTTTCACCGAAGCTCTTACTTTCATTGCCGCACCTGTCTGGAACTAGTTGATCCCCTATCTTTGGCGGGGTTGTTGCTTGGCCCGGAAAATAACCCTGCCTCGGCTCAGATCGTAGGGTGAAAGTTCAACCGTGACCTTATCGCCGGGCAGTATTTTAATAAAATGCATGCGCATCTTCCCGGAGATGTGAGCAAGCACCTTGTGACCGTTATCCAGTTCAACCCGGAACATGGCATTGGGCAACGGCTCGACAATCGTCCCTTCAACCTGAATGGCCTCTTCCTTGGGCATGGAAACTCGCTTCTCCCGCTGTATGCGCAACCAATAGCAGAATGGTAAATTTGCCGCCTGAAACTCCTTGGCCAAGGGAGGAGCCAGGCAAAATTGGTTACTATACCCTGTTTTTATTTTTGCTCAACCATTTTATGCTTCCACAAAAAAAACGGCGCCCATCTCACATCGGACTCTGGCTCAAAATGTAAGGAGTACCCTCGGTAACCGCCACGGTGTGCTCAAAATGCGCCGACAGCGCCCGATCCCGCGTCACCACGGTCCAGCCGTCCCGCAAGACCTCAACGTCAAAACCGCCGGCGTTCACCATGGGCTCAATGGCCAGCACCATGCCCGCCAGCAAACGCGGGGTCGGTTCGTTACGCCGGTAATTGGGGATCTCTGGAGGCTCATGCAAACGCACGCCGATGCCGTGGCCCACGAATTGGCGGACTACCGAAAAGCCGTGCTTTTCTACATGGTCCTGAATCGCACCGGAAATATCATTGATCCGATTACCGATCCGCGCCTTCGCAATCCCCTTATCAAGGGATTCACGGGTTACCCGCAAAAGTTCCGCGCTTTTGTCGCTGATCGGGCCAACAGCCACGGTGATCGCGGCGTCGCCGTAATAACCCTCATACCTCACACCGAAGTCGATACTGACGATGTCCCCGTCCAACAACACGACTTTCTTGGAGGGAATGCCGTGCACCACCTCATGGTTCACCGACACGCACAAACTGCCGGGAAAACCCCGATACCCCTTAAAGGCCGGGGTGCTACCCCGTTTCACACAAAAATCCTCGGCCCAACTGTCCAACTGCCAGGTGGTGACCCCGGGGGCCACCTTTTCTCGCAGCATGGCAAGGGTGGCGGCCACAATCTGATTCGCTTCCCGCAGGATGCGGATTTCCGCCTCCGTTTTCAGGATGATCCTCTTTCCCATCAGGACAACAACCTCAACCGCGTCGTCCTCGGATCCGACCGCTCTTCAAAAAACCATCGTAGTTCCGCATTACCGTATGGGACTCAATCTGTGACATGGTGTCGATAGCCACGCCAACCACGATGAGCAGGGCCGTGCCGCCAAAATAGAAGGGGACGTTCAGCTTGCTGACCAGCACCGTTGGCAGCACGCAGATGGCGCTCACATAAATGGCGCCAATGACGGTGAGCCGGACAATGACCTTATCAATAAATTCGGCGGTTTTCTTGCCAGGCCGGATGCCCGGGACAAAGCCGCCGTTTTTCTTCAGGTTCTCCGCCACATCCACCGGATTAAAGGTCACCGCGGTATAGAAAAAGCAGAAAAAGGCAATGAGCCCGACATACATAATGGTGTGCAATACGCTGCCCCACTGCATCATCTCCGAGGCCTTCCGCAGCCACTCCACCTTGGTGAGCCCGCCGATAGTAGCGGGAAACATCATGATGGACGAGGCAAAAATCGGCCCGATGACTCCGGACATATTGATTTTCAGCGGCAGGTGAGACTGCTGGCCGCCATACATCTTACGGCCAACCACCCGCTTGGCATACTGCACCGGAATACGACGCTGGGCGGTCTCAAAGTAGATAATCGCGGCCACCACCACGATCATCATGCCCAGCAGAACCGGGAGCAGAATAAATGGCATCTCGCCGGCCAGGGACATCCGTACGGTATTGGCGATGGCGACCGGCATGCGGGCCACGATCCCGGCAAAAATGATAAGAGAGATCCCGTTGCCGATGCCCCGCTCGGTCATCTGCTCGCCCAACCACATGATAAAGGCCGTACCGGAGGTAAGCGTCAAGATCGTCATGACCCGGAAGCTCCAGCCAGGGCTGATGACAATCATGCCACCATCCGGGGCACTCATGCCCTCCAGTCCTATGCTGATGAACATCCCCTGGATAACGGCCAGAACCACGGTGGCGTAACGCGTGTACTGGGTAATCTTGCGCCGCCCCGACTCCCCCTCCTTGGAGAGGGTTTCCAGTTGCGGGATCACCACCGTCAGCAACTGAAAGATGATCGAGGCGCTGATATAGGGCATGATGCCCAAGGCGAAAATCGAGAAATTCTCCAACGCCCCGCCCGAGAACATGTTGAACATGCCAAACAGGGTACCGGCGTTTTTAGCGAAGAAGGCGGCCAGGGCCTCGCCATTGATACCCGGCGTGGGAATCTGCACCCCGATTCTGTAAACGGCGAGCATACCAAGAGTAAAGAGCACCCGCCTGCGCAGTTCCGGGATATTCGCGGCGTTCTGAAATCCGGCCTTCATGGGAAACTCTACTCCTTGGCCTCAACCTTGCCGGCAGCGGCTTCGATCTTCTTACGAGCCCCATCACTGATCTTGTCCACCACCACGGTCAGGGACTTGGAGAGTTCCCCCTTGCCAAGCACTTTAACCAGCAGGTCACGCTTCTTGACCAGCCCCAGCGCGATGAGGGTAGCCCGGTCAACCCGAGCGCCGGCCTCGAACCGCTCCAGATCCTGAACATTAACGATGGCAAACTCTTGCTTGAAGATATTGGTGAATCCCCGTTTCGGCAGACGCCGTTGCAACGGCATCTGGCCACCCTCGAAGCCTGGTTTGTTGCCACCACCGGACCGGGATTTCTGGCCTTTATGACCGCGAGCGGAGGTTTTGCCATGCCCGGAACCCGGACCACGGCCGACCCGTTTCCGCTGCTTGCGCGATCCCGGATACGGGGACAGATTGCTTAACGTCAACATGGTTCTATTCCTCCACCACCACCAGGTGAGCGACCTTTCTGATCATGCCCCGGATTTCCGGCGTATCTTTCCGCACCACGGTTTTATTGGTCCAGGTCAACCCCAGGCCAGTCAGGGTAGCCCTGATTTTCATGGTGCTGCCTATCTTACTTTTCTTCAAGGTAACCTTGAGTCCGTCTGCCATGGCAGCCCCCATCCTTCTGCTGATCCTTCACTTTCACCGCCAGCCCGCGCTGACGAAACGAAACCCGCGGAGGATATAACCCCGCCTGTCATCCAACCGCCATGTTCAGGCGATGATCTCTTCAACCGACCGGTTGCGGCTGGCGGCAATCTGCTCGACAGAACGCAGGGTCCGCAAGCCGTTCAAGGTAGCCTTGACCAGATTGTGGGGATTATGCGACCCCAGGCATTTGGTCAAGATATTCTGAATACCGGCCGCCTCCAGCACCGCGCGCACCGCGCCGCCGGCGATTACGCCGGTACCGGCCGAGGCGGGTTTAAGCATGACCAGGCCGGCGCCAAATTTCCCCTTGATCTCATGGGGGATGCTGGTTTCGGTAAGCGACACGCCCTGCATATCCTTGCGCGCCTTTTCCAGGCCCTTGCGGATGGCCTCGGGAACCTGATTGGCTTTGCCAAGGCCGTAGCCGACCTTACCTTTGCCGTCGCCAACCACGCAGATGGCACTAAAGCTGAACCGCCGGCCACCCTTCACCACCTTGGCCGTACGATTAATAAAGACAATCTTTTCAATCAGATCGTCGCTTGAGACGTTCTTAAAATTCGCCACGATTATTCCCCCAACAATCTCACATTTCCAAGGCTCATCTGGTCATAATCCTGGCCAGATCCGCCTAGAAAAGCAGGCCGCCTTCGCGGGCCCCTTCGGACAGGGCCTTGATCCTGCCATGATAGATATAGCCGCCACGGTCAAAGACCACACTTGCAATGCCAGCGGCTTTGGCCTTTGCCGCCAGAAGCTTGCCAACCTGATGGGCCTGGCCTTTCTTGCCCTTCAGCTCTTCGCCCGTAAAGTCCTTGGCAACGGTGGACATACTTGCCAAGGTACGGCCAGCCTTGTCGTCGATGACCTGGGCGTAAATATGTTTTGCACTCTTGAATACTCGCAGCCGCGGCATATCATGCGTACCGGCGATCTTCTTCCTGATCCGCTTGATCCGCTTCTGCCGGGCCACCGTTTTGGGATTCGTCCTTGCCATTTTCTCTTCCCCGCTTCTTGAAACAGTTCACCCGTTACTTACCGGCCGCCTTGCCGACCTTGCGCACAATGCGCTCTTCCTCATACCTGATGCCTTTGCCCTTGTAGGGTTCAGGCTTCCGCACGGCGCGCAACCTGGCGGCAGTCAATCCAAGCAGTTCCTTGTCAATGCCTTCAAGGGCAATATCCGACTTTTCAACCTTGGCGGACACACCCGACGGCAAGGCAAAGTTTACCGAATTGGAAAAACCAACATTGAGGACAAGGACTTTACCATTAACCTCGGCCTTGTAACCGACCCCCTCAATAATCAGCTTGCGCTGATAACCCTTGTCAACCCCATGTACCATGTTGGCGACCAAGGTGCGGGTCAAACCGGAAAAGGCCGCGGTCCGCTTGCTGTCATCCAGGCAGATGACCAGCATGCTGCCGTCATGTTCCTCAAGTTTCACTTCCGGGCGGATATCCCGTTCCAGCATGCCCTTTGGTCCAGTGACCTTCACATGCGTTCCCTTTATCTGAATCTTTACCCCGCTGGGAATCGTAATCGGTGCCTTACCTATCCTGGACATGTAATTTCTCCAATGTCTTTCGCAAAATGCCGGGCCGCGCTGCAGATTCGCCGCCAGCATGCATACCGCTTGCAATCCTCGAAAACTGCCGGGGCCGACCAGCAACCTGATGTTTCGGCTTACCAGACCTCACAGAGCAATTCGCCGCCAAGGCCAAGCGTCCTGGCCTCCCGGTCGGCGACAATGCCCTTGGAGGTGGAGATGATGGCAACCCCCAGGCCGCTCATGACCTTCGGAATCCCGTCCGCCTTCACATATACCCGGCGACCGGGCTTGCTGACCCGGCGCAGATTGGTGATGACTTTATGATTGTCACTGTCGTACTTCAGGGTAACCCGCAGGGTGCCCCGCTTCGCGTCATCGATGACCTGGTAGTCCGCGATGTAACCTTCTTTCTTCAAAGTTGTGGCCACATTGACCTTAAGCCTGGATTTCGGCATATCGACGCTTTTGAACTTCGCCATGCCGGCATTCCTAATCCTGGTCAACATATCAGCCAGGGGATCACTCATACTCATGAGATGCACTCCTCGTCATCAAGCGTTCTTCGAAAAACAACCAGCGACCAGCCTGTTTGGCTATGACGCTTACCGCCGACCTACCAGCTCGACTTGGTCACCCCGGCGACTTCACCGCGGGATGAAAGATTCCTGAAACAGATACGACAGACCCCAAATTTCCGGATGAAGGCCCGCGGCCGCCCGCACAGTGGACAACGGTTGTATGCCCGTACCTTGAACTTCGGAATGCGCTGACTTTTTGCCACCAATGATTTCTTAGCCACCGTGTTTCTCCCTGGCCGTTGATTATTGTCTGAAAGGCATACCCATCAGCTTCAGAAGGGCACGCCCCTCTTCGTCGGTTTTCGCGCTGGTGGCAATGCAGATATTCAACCCCTTGATCTTGTCAATCTTGTCGTAGTCGATCTCCGGGAAGATGATGTGCTCTTTGATGCCAAGGCTAAGATTGCCTCTACCGTCAAAGGCCTTGGGCGAGATTCCGCGGAAGTCCCGTACGCGGGCCAAGGAGATATGCACGAGTTTGCTGAAAAAATCGTACATCCTGTCGCGCCGCAAGGTGACGCAGGTCCCGATGGGCATGCCCTGCCGCAGTTTGAAGGTGGCGATGGAGCGTTTGGCCTTGGTAATCACCGCCTTCTGGCCGGCGATGAGCGTAAGCTCCTGGGCAGCGCCATCGACAATCTTGGGGTTCTGCACCGCCTCGCCCAGACCCATGTTCAGAACAATCTTGGTGATTTTCGGCACCTGCATGATGTTCTGATACCCGAACTCCTTCATGAGTTGGGGAATGCATTCTTTTTCGTAGTATTCCTGTACGCCCGCCATGATCGCCTCCGAAAACCAAACAGCCCCTGTCAGGCCTTGAATTCCACTGCTTCGCCGCATTTTTTGCAGAAACGAACCTTCTGCCCGTCATCCAGCATCTTGTTACCGACCCGCACCGTTTTGGTACATTTGGGGCAAATAATCAAGACGTTGGAAACATGCACCGCGGCTTCCTTCTCAATGATGCCACCCTGCTGGTTCACGGCGCTCGGCTTGGTGTGCCGCTTCACCATGTTGACCTTTTCCACCACAACCCTGCTGGTCTTATGGTGGACCTTAAGCACCTTGCCGACTCGACCCTTGTCTTTGCCAGCAATTATCTCAACCTGATCATTCACTCTTATATGACTTTTTTCGAGTTGCATTATTCCCTGCCTTTTTTTGCCACGCCCTTACAGAACCTCGGGCGCCAAGGAGATTATTTTCATGTAACCCATGGGCCGCAACTCCCTGGCCACCGGGCCAAAAATACGGGTACCGAGGGGCTCGCCGCTCCCGGCGAGCAGTACCGCCGAATTATCGTCAAAGCGCACCGAGGTGTCATCCTCGCGCCTGATTGGCGCGGCAGTCCGAACGATCACCGCCCGCATGACATCGCCTTTCTTCACCTTGGCATTCGGAATTGCTTCCTGCACGGCCACGACAATCACATCGCCGACCCTGGCGTACCGACGCCTTGTGCCGCCGAGTACCCGGATGCACAGGACCTTTTTGGCCCCGGAATTGTCTGCCACATTTAGCACTGTTTCATTCTGTATCATGACTTCCTCATCTGGGCACAAGCAAGAATTCTATGCTGCAAACTGGGGCTCCGCCGGGGTGATCACGGGGCCGGATAATTTTCCATGACCTTGCCCTTTTTGACCCTGCCTGGGCCTGGAAGGGTTTAAACCGCCTTTTCGATGATCTCGCGGACCTGCCACCGTTTGCGTTTGCTTAAAGGGCGGCACTCCTCGATCATCACGCGATCCCCGATCGCACAACTGTTTTCAGGATCATGGGCCATGTACTTAACGTTCCGCCGCATGATTTTTCCATAAAAATCATGCTTAACAGTCCGCTCGGTGTTGACCACCACGCTCTTGTCCATGGTGTTACTGACCACCACCCCGACCTTCGTCTTCCGGTTTTTCCTCAACTCGCCCATTATCTTATTGTCCTGTCACTTAGAAAGTATTTTAAGAATGTCTTATTGCCAGACAAACCATTCAACGAGCGGCCGCCTGCTTCTCGGCTATGATCGTTTTCACCCGAGCAATGCTCTTTTTAACAACACTTAGCGTTGCCGTGTTTTCCAGCGGCCGGATGCCGTGCTTAAACCTCAACTTGAATAATTCCTCACCCAAGTCCTTCGCCTTGGCGACCAGCGCCTCCATGTCCAACCCACGGATCTCACTAAGTTTCATATAATGGCACTCCTCATAATCACCTTGGTGGCAAACGGCAGCTTGGCAGCCGCCAGGGTTAATGCCACGATGGCCAGCTCCTCCTCCACCCCGGACAACTCATAGAGAATCCGCCCGGGCTGAATTTTCGCGGCCCACGACTCCGGGTTGCCCTTACCTTTACCCATACGGGTCTCGGCCGGCTTCTTGGTGATCGGCTTGTCCGGAAAGACGCGAATCCACATCTTGCCGCCACGCTTGACCTTTCGGTTGATCGCCACACGGGCCGCCTCGATCTGTCTCGCCGACATCAGCCCGCACTCGACAGCCTTCAAGGCATACTCGCCAAAAGCAAGGGAAGATCCCCGGGCCGCATTGCCGGTCATTTTGCCCTTGCGCTGTTTTCTGAATTTAACCTTTTTTGGGCTAAGCATGCTATTTCCTCATCACGTGGATGGTATCCGCCTCAGTTGTACGATGTTTCAATTGCCAAGCCAGCGCAAGGTCGGCGATTAAACCGCCATTTCCCCTTCGGACAACACTTCTCCCTGGAAAATCCAGACCTTGACGCCAATGATACCGTAAGTGGTCTTGGCCTCGGCCAGGCCGTAATCAACATCGGCCCTAAGGGTATGCAAAGGCACCCTGCCCTCCCGGTACCATTCACGGCGGGACATCTCCGCCCCGCCCAAACGACCGGAACAGGAAATTTTAATCCCTTTGGCGCCGAACTTCAAGGCAATATTTACTGCTTTCTTCATGGCCCGGCGAAAGGCAATCCGGCGCTCCAACTGCATGGCCACATTCTCGGCCACCAGTTGGGCATCGGCCTCTGGCCGGCGCACTTCCTGAATATCAATATGACACTGCCGTTTGGTGAGTTTATCGAGGTCACGCTTCAATGTTTCTATTTCAGCGCCTTTCTTGCCAATCACGATGCCCGGCTTGGCGGTAACCAGTTTGATCCGCACCTTGTCGCCGGTTCTGGCAATGTGAATCCTGGAAATCCCGGCGTGAAAAAGCTTCTTTTTCAGGAATTTCCGGATTTTCTGGTCCTCAAGAAAAAACGGCACATAATTCTTGTCCGCATACCAAATGGAATCCCAAGTCCGGATGATACCCAGCCGTAAACTGATCGGATTGACTTTCTGACCCAAAATAGTCCTCCATCACATCTGTGTAGGAAAAACCCCGACAACCAAGCCCAACCAGGCAGGTAGCCACACACAAAATGTTCTATTGTTCATCCAGCACCACGGTGATGTGGCTCGTCCTCTTCAAAATCTTGGTGGCCCGGCCCATGGCCCGCGGCATGAATCTTTTCAGCATGGGCCCGCCGTCGATAAACACGGTTTTTATAAACAGGGTATCCACATCGATGGATTCATTCTGACTGGCGTTGGACACCGCGCTCTCTATGACCTTACGCAAAATCCGCGCCCCCTTCTTGGGCATGAAGCGCAATGTGTTGATCGCGACCTCAACGGATTTTCCCCGCACCAGTTCGGCAATAAGCCTGGCCTTTTGCGGAGAAATTTTACTATATCGGGAAACGGACTTGGCTTCCATAACGTCTCTGGCTCCTCTCTGATTTCCAGAAAAGCCCCTCGTAATCAGGGGTGGTTACTTCTTACCCTTCTTGCCGGCCGTATGGCCATAGTACGTACGGGTCGGGGAGAATTCGCCCAGTTTATGGCCCACCATATTCTCGGTGACAAAAACCGGGATGAATTTCTTGCCGTTGTGGACCGCAAAGGTAATCCCAACCATATCAGGCAGGATGTCTGACCTCCGGGACCAGGTCTTGATCACCTTCCTGGAGCTGGTCTCCTTGGCGACCTCCACCTTTTTTGCTAAATGATCGTCCACAAAGGGACCTTTTTTTACTGATCGAGCCACAGCATCTACCCCCTGTTCCGGTTCGGCTGCGCGGTTCTGATTGCCACGCGAACCGCCATTAGGACCGTTTCTTCACAATATCATTGTCGGATCTTTTCCGTTTCCTGGTTTTGAAACCCTTGGATGGCATGCCCCACGGCGAACATGGATGCCGGCCGCCGGAACTCTTGCCTTCCCCACCGCCCATGGGATGGTCAACCGGATTCATGGCAACGCCCCGGACACTGGGCCGTACCCCCTTCCAGCGGTTGCGACCGGCCTTACCCAACTTCTGGCCCTCATGCTCGATGTTGCCTACCTGACCGATACAGGCCCGACACTTGCGATGAAAACGGCGCACCTCGCTGGAAGGCAGCTTGACCATGACATAATCGCCCTCCTTGGCCATCAACTGCGCCGCGGCGCCGGCTGACCGCACCAACTGGGCGCCCTTGTCGATCCGCATCTCGATGTTATGGATGGTCGAACCCAGCGGGATATTACCCATGGGCAGACAGTTACCCACGCGGATATCCACGGTCTCGCCGGCCTCCACCGTATCGTCCACCTTCATGCCAAGCGGCGAAAGGATGTATCGTTTTTCGCCGTCGGCATAATAAAGCAAGGCCAGGTTGGCGGAACGGTTCGGGTCATATTCGATGGCAGCCACGCGGGCAGGAATACCTACCTTGTCCCGCTTGAAGTCAACCACCCGATAACGGCGCTTGTGGCCGCCGCCGATATGCCGGGCGGTAATCCGGCCGTTATTGTTCCGGCCTCCCGACTTCTTCATCGATCGGACCAGACTTTTTTCCGGACCAGCCTTTGACAACTCTGTATTCACGATCGTCACGTGGGCACGTTTTCCCGGTGATGTCGGTTTATAGGTTTTGGTCGCCATGTGAAACCCCGATAGCTATTTTGCCTGCGTTAACCCCAGAAACGACTGCAGCCACGCCTAAAAAAGGCTAAATCCCTTCGACAAAGTCAATCTTGTGACCCTCGGTAAGGGAAACAATCGCCTTTTTCCAGTTGGATGTCTGCCCGGTATGACGACCGACGCGCTTCTGCTTGCCATGAATGGCGGCAGTGCGCACCTTGTCGACCTTGACCTTGAAAAGCATTTCCACGGCCTTCTTAATCTCAACCTTGTTGGCCCGCCGATCCACCTCGACCACGACCTGGTTGTAAGCCTCTTGCAGCCCCAAGCCTTTTTCCGTAAGGCAAGGCTTCTTAATCACTTCGTAGATAGAATTCATGACAACAACCTCTCTTCAAGCTGACCAATGCAAGGCTTGAGCAACACCACATGCTTGTGCAGCAAGATGTCGTACACATTGAGCCCTTCGGTGGGAAGAACCTTGTAACCTGGTACATTCCTGGATGATTTTTCCAGGCTCTCATTGCGCTCCGGAATGATGATCAGGGCATTTTCAAGCCCCAATTCCATCATGACGGACCGAAAAGCCTTGGTTTTGATGGCGTCCAACTGGAAAGCCTCCAAGACAACAAGTTGCTCCTCGGAAAACCGGGTGGAAAGGGCCATCTTCAGGCCAAGTTTACGCACCTTTTTGGGCATGCTGAACGCATAGCTCCGAGGCCTGGGACCAAACATAGTGCCACCGCCACGCCACAGGGGAGAACGTTTGCTGCCGGCACGCGCCCGGCCAGTTCCCTTCTGCTTATAGGGCTTGGCCGTGCTGCCCTGTACCTCGGCCCTGGTCTTTGTACACGCATTGCCCTGCCGGCGAGCAGCCAACTGCATCCTGACAATATCATGAAGCAAGTGTGAATTGACTTCAACCCCGAAGAGGGCATCGTTCAATTCGACCTCACCTACCTTTTCATTCTTCGTATTGACAACCTGTGTCATTGCCATATTCTGGCTCCCCTAAGAGTCACTTTACAACGATGAAGCGGAACACTTACTTGATGTAAATATGAAGTACTCCGTCCTCGGATCCGGGAACCGAGCCCTTAACCACCAAGGCGTTGTCCTCCGGCATGATATCAATCACCCTGACATTTTTTTTGGTCATCTTGACGTTGCCCATCTGACCTGGCATACGGCGCCCCTTAACCACCCGACTGGGCCAGGCGCTGGCGCCGATGGAGCCAGGGGCCCGGTGATGGTTGGACCCATGCCCGGACGGCCCCCCCCTAAAGCCATGGCGTTTCATAACCCCTTGAAAACCACGCCCTTTGCTCTGGCCGGTTATGTCAACCAGGTCGCCGACATTAAAGACGTCGGCCACATTGATCTCCTGCCCCACTTCGTACTGATCGGGGTTGGTTACCCGAAACTCATTAATGTGGTAGAAGGTTCCCTTGCCGGCCGCCTTGCAGTGCCCGGCCAAGGGCTTGCTGGCCCGGGCATCCTTCTTGGCGCGAAAGCCCACCTGTATGGCGCTGTAACCTTCCTTGGCCACCGTCTTCTTCTGGAGGACCACACAGGGACCGGTTGTGATCACGGTCACCGGCATGACCGCACCCTCCTGCGAGTAAATGCGGGTCATCCCCAACTTCTTGCCAAGTAAACCCATTGTCTTAGGCATGCTTTCCATCCATTCTCAGTCGTTCATGCCGGGCGCGTCCCATATGGCGCAACCGGCTGGAACCCTCTTACCGTTCGAAAACGGTTAGAGCTTGATTTCAACGTCAACGCCGGCCGAAAGTTCCAGCTTCATCAAGGCGTCGATGGTCTGCTGCGTGGGCTCCAGGATATCGAGGAGACGCTTGTGCGTGCGCATCTCAAAATGTTCCCGCGATTTCTTGTCCACGTGGGGTGAACGGAGCACGCACCACTTGTTGATGCTGGTCGGCAGCGGAATAGGACCAGCGACACTGGCCCCGGTACCCTTGGCTGTCTCGACAATCTCCCTGGTAGACTGATCGAGAAGCTTATGGTCGTAGCCTTTCAGCCTGATTCGGATTTTCTGTGTAGGCATCATGGCCATATCACCCTTCCCCGATTACTCAATAATCTCGTTAACAACGCCGGCGCCAACCGTCCGGCCACCCTCGCGAATAGCGAAACGCAGTTCCTTCTCCATGGCGATCGGGGTGATCAGCGTCCCCACAATCGACACGTTGTCACCAGGCATGACCATCTCCACGCCCTCTGGCAGCGTCACCACCCCGGTCACATCCGTGGTCCGGAAGTAAAACTGCGGCCGGTAGCCATTGAAGAACGGCGTATGCCGGCCACCCTCTT
>MNYK01000133.1 GCA_001873115.1 Desulfobacterales bacterium CG2_30_60_27
TTTATATCTCGTGTTTCGCTGTTGCTAACAGTCTAAATGCCTACAGCCTATAGCCCTGAGTAGTTACGAAATGTTACAGGTTACTGGTGTCGTGTCAACGACACTATGTCATTTCGAGTGAAACGAGAAATCTTTCCTTGTCAATGAGCTAGAAAGATTTCTCCCTGCGGTCGAAATGACATTTCAAGATTGACATGACACCAGTACCCTGTAACTTTTAAGTCCAACCCCCCTCAATCCCCCCTTATCAGGGGGGAAGTATTGAAGCCTCCCTTGATAAGGGGAGGCTTGGAGGGGTTAGATGCGAAAGAATATGTGTTCCATGATACTAGCCAGTTTACGCACGTAAAACGTGCGGTTACCGGCGCAGCAGTTCCAGCAGGCCCTGCAGCAGGGTGATCGGCGTGGGCGGGCAGCCGGGGATGACCGCGTCCACCGGGATGACGTTGGCCACCGCGCCGCAACTGGCGTAGGAGATGCCGAACTCGCCGCCGCTGGCGGCGCAGTCGCCCATGGCGACCACGAATTTCGGGTTCGGAGTAGCCTCCCAGGTACGTTGCAGGGCCGCCTGCATGTGGCGGGAGACCGTGCCGGTGACCAGCAACAGGTCGGCATGACGCGGCGAGGCCACGAAGTGGATACCGAAGCGCTCTATATCGTAAAAGCCGTTGTTCGCGGCGTTCATCTCCAGTTCGCAACCGTTGCAGGAGCCGGCATCCACCATGCGGATCGCCAAACTGCCGCCGAAACGGGCGGCGATTTCCCGGCTGAAGGTGGCGCCAATTTCGGCCACCGCCTTTTCGGGCTGCGCAACCGGTTCGGTAAGCCTGCCGGTGCGCATTATTTTATCAAATATATGCAGCATATCAATAACTCCCCGCCGTCACCCGTCACCCTTAATCTTTCACCCTTCTCAAAGATCATGTCCCGCGTATGAGCCGTTGACCGATTTATTACAGACCGGGAAATCCGGGACAATATTGTCATGGATCAGGCTCTCGAGCACCGGCCAGTTCAGCCAGCTCGGATCCCGGGGAAAGTAGCGCAGCACCCTGCCCGCCGCGTCGAGGCGCAGATAGCAGACCGTCTCGCCGCGCCAGCCCTCGATCAGGCCGAGCCCGGCGCATTCGTGGCCGGATGGCGGGCAGTGGGCGAGCAGCGGCCCCTCGGGCAGATCCCCTAGCATCTGCTCAATCAGACCAAGGGCCACGCCAATCTCGTCGCCGCGCACCCGCAGCCGTTTGGCGACGTCACCCTGCCGGTAGGCCGGAACCTCCACCCGCAGCCGGTCGTAGGGCGGATACGGGGCGTCTCGTCGCAGGTCATCCTGGAGATTACTGGCTCGGCCGACGAAGCCAAGGGCGCCAAGGCGCCGGGCCAGCACCGGCGCCAATACGCCGGTGCCGCGCAAGCGGTCCTGCAGGGATGGATATTCAAGCAACAACGGCAGCAACTCTTCGATCTCGGCGCGCAGTTGTGTCGCCTCGGCCTGGAACGCCTCGATCATCGGGGCCGCAAGGTCAATCGCCACCCCGCCCGGCACAATCCGGTCCATTAACAGCCGGTGCCCGAAGGCGCTGAGACTCTGGCGCTGCCAGAGTTCACGCAGACGGGAAAATTGCACCTGGGCAAAGGTAAAGCCGACATCGTTGCCAATCGCGCCGATATCACCGAGGTGATTGGCAATCCGCTCCCGTTCGGCCATGATCGCCCGCAGGGCGAGCGCCCGAGCTGGCACCGTCACCCCCAGGGCCCGCTCGGCTGCCTGACAGGCGGCCCAGGTGTGGGCCACGGTGCTGTCGCCGGAAACCCGACCGGCCAGACGCGCCAGCCCGGCCAGGTCGCGGCCCTCGGCAATCTTTTCGACCCCCCGGTGGACATAACCCAGGTGTTCTTCCATGGCAAGGATGGTCTCGCCCACGGCCTGAAAACGGAAATGCCCCGGCTCTATGATGCCGGCATGCACCGGGCCCACCGGAATCTCATAGACCCCCTCGCCGACGATGGTCTGGAAGGGATACTCGTAATCCGGCGGCGTCTCGGCCTCGGGCGTCCCGGCCACGGGGAAATCCTTACGCAGGGGGAACTGGTCCTGCCACCAGGCTTGGTGGCACATCCAGCGTCTGCCGTCCGGGTGATCGACGAAATAGACCCCGAACATGTCCTGGATATAGCGTTCGGGCCGATTGGCCGCCGGATAATGGGGGGTCTGGGAGGTGAGTTCAGCCCCGGCCTCGGGCAGCGCCGTCCGCAGCAGGAGATGTCCGTCCTGACCAAATAATACTGCGGTAACCAAAATTTCCGGCGGCCGGTGTTCCCCCCAGACGGCGGACCAGCGCAACCCAAGGCCGGCCGCGACCCCGGCGGCCTTGCCCCAGTTGTCGGGCGGCACCATGAGCAGGGAGGCCGGGCCCACCGGGCCGGCGTCCGGCCGGGCCGCTATCCCGGCCGCCCGCAGCGCTGCCGGCAGTTCGGCCACCCGTCCTTGGGTTACCGTGGGTTGCTCCCGGCCGCTCATAGCACCCCCTCGCCCACCACCATGATGGTGGCCTGGTTGAGCCAATCGACCAGCACCCCGGGGATGGCTATCCCCAGCCAGAGGACCAGCAGCAGATGAAGAATGACCGGCCACATGTTGGCGACCACCGCCACCTGCCCGGCGGGAGGCTCCCCATAGACCATGCGCTGCATATGCCTGAACAGCCCGGCCATGGCAATCACCAGCCCGCTGAGCAACGGGATCACCAGCCAGGGGAAACTCTTCATCGTGGCGGTAAACAGTAAAAACTCACTGGTAAAGATGCCGAAGGGTGGAAAACCGGCAATGGCCACGGTGCCGATCAGGAAGCACCAGCCCACCACCGGCTGGGTATGAATCAGGCCACGGATCTTGTCGATGGCCTGGGTGCCGGAGATATGGGCGACGTGGCCGACGGTAACGAAAATCGCCGACTTGGTGAGCGAGTGGACAATCATATGCAACAGGGCCCCGAAGGTGGCGAGCGGACCGCCGATGCCAAAGGCGAAGGTCATGATCCCCATGTGCTCGATGGACGAATAACTGAACAGCCGTTTGACATCACGCTGCCGATGCAGCAAAAGCCCGGCGACGGTGAAGGAGAGCATCCCGAAGCCCATCATCATCCGTCCGGCCAGATGGTTGCCCAGGGCCGGATCGACCAGCATCTTGAAACGCACCACGGCGTAAAGGGCAATGTTCAACAACAGTCCGGAGAGGATGGCCGACAGCGGGGTCGGCCCCTCGGAGTGGGCGTCTGGCAACCAGTTATGCAGGGGCACCAGGCCCACCTTGGTGCCATAGCCGACCAGCAGGAAGACAAAGGCCAGGGTCAGCACCCGCGGCTCCATCTGGCTGGCGTGGTCGCGCAGCACGCTCCAGAGCAAGGCTTCGTCGCTGCCGGGCATGATGTGCTCGGCGGCGAAATAGATCAGCACCGTGCCGAAGAGGGCCTGGGCGATACCGACCCCGCAGAGGATGAAATACTTCCAGCCCGCCTCGATGGATTGCGGGGTGCGATAGAGACTGACCAACAACACCGTGGCCAGGGTCGCCCCCTCGACCGCCACCCACAGCACTCCCAGGTTGTTGGTGGAGAGCGCCACCAGCATGGTCAGCAGAAAACCCTGGTACATGGCGTGATATAGCCGCATCCGGGCGTCGTCGACCCGGCCGATTTCGACCTCGTGGGCCATATAGGGCCGGGAGAAGATGGCGGTGGTCATGCCGACCAGGGCGTTCAACAGAATCAGGTAAACATTGAAGGCATCGACATAAAAGAGCTTGCCGGGCGAGATCAGCGTGCCATGGCTGAAGACGTTCAGTGACAACTGCAACGCCGCGGCAAAGGTGGCGATGGTAAAAAGCAGATTGACCGTCCCGGCCTGGCGCCGATGCCCCATGATGGCGAGGCAAAATACGCCCAGCAGGGGGAAAAGCAGGGCCAGATAGAGGGCGGTCATTCTTCCTCCTCCTCGTCCCCGACGGCATCCACCTCGCTGAGCCGGTTCAGGTGATCGACATCGAGGGAGCCGATACCGGCCCGGATATGGAAGAAAAAGATGCCGAAGAGGATCGCCGCCACCAGCACATCAAAGGCGACCCCCAGTTCCACCACCATCGGCATGCCGTAGGTGGAGACCACGGCGGCAAAGAAGAGGCCGTTTTCCATGGACATGAAGCCGATGACCTGGGCCACCGCCTTGCGTCGGGTGATGATCATCAGCATGCCGATCAGGATCACGGCCAGGGTCACGGCAATGATGTTGCGGGTGGAGAACAGCGACAGTTCGCGGATCGGCATGACCACATAGTAACTGAACAGGGTCAGGGCCCCGGCGGCGATCATCACCAGCAGGGGGCCGCCGACCTCGATCTCCACCTGCCGCCGGATATCGAGGCGCTCCACCATCCGGCGGAGCTGCCAGGGGATAAAGAAGACCTTCAGCGCCAGGGTAAGGGCGGCCGACACATAGAGATGATGACGGCCGAAGGTGGCGGCCATCAGCACGGTGGTCAGGCAAAGCAGCCCCCCCTGCCAGGCAAAGGTGTGGATCAGGCTTACCACCCTGGTCTGGGCCAGGAGCAGAAAGGAGCTGAAGAGAATAAGCGCGGCCAGGGTCAGGATCATCTGATCGGCAAAAGGCAGAACGGCGGGCGGCATGGTCAGCGCACCTCCAGGATGACGTGGCTCAGCATGCCGATCAGGCTTAGGATGAAGGCCAAGCCGAGAAATTGCGGCACCCGGAAGAGCCGCATCTTGGCAAGACCGGTCTCGGCCGCCGCGAGGACAAGACCCAGCCCCAGGAGTTTGCCGGTCGCGGCCGCGATGGCCGTGGCGATGGCCGACGGCGTGCTGCTCAGCGCCACGCCCCAGGGCAGGAAAAGATTGACGAGCAACACCCCGTAGACCATGAGCTTGATCATCGCCGCCCATTCCATGAGGGCCAGGTGGCGGCCGCTGTATTCGAGGATCATGGCCTCGTGGATCATGGTCAGCTCGAGATGGGTGGCCGGGTTGTCCACCGGGATGCGGCCGGTCTCGGCCAGGGCCACCAGCAGCATGGCCATGGCCGAGAAAATAAAGGATGGATAGAGTTGAAAGGGGGCCGCGGCCAGGCGCGTGATCACGGTTGCCAGGTTGGTGCTGCCAACGGTCATGGCCAGGGTGAACACGGCCAGCAGCATGGCGGGTTCGGCCAGGGATGAAACCGTGACCTCCCGGGATGAACCCATGCCGCCGAAGGCGGTGCCAACGTCCATGCCGGCCAGGGCCAGAAAAAACCGGGCCAGGGCGAAAAAACCGACCAGCACGATAACATCGGCGATCGCCGAGGTCGGCAGGTTGACCATGAGCAACGGCACCACCGACCCGGCCAGGGTGGTGGCGCTGAAGACGATATATGGCGCCATCCGAAAGATAGGCGAGGCCGTCTCCGCCACCACGATATCCTTGCGGAACAACTTCAACAGATCACGATAGGGTTGCCAGGGGGGCGGGCCCTGCCGATTCTGCAGCCGGCACTTTAGCCATTTGACCCAGCCGGCCAAAAGCGGCGCACAGAGGACCATGATGCCGGTCTTGATGATGGCAACCAGCCAGGCGGTCATACGATCCACCATAGCATGATGAGAATGGTAAAGAAGGAATAGGCGAGATAGACACGGATATTGCCACCCTGGACGATGGTGACCCGGCGGGCGGCGGCCAGCAGCATCCGACCCATGGGTTGATAGACCGTCTGCCAGGCCCAGTCGCCAACCTTGAGGTGATAACGCCGGCCGGCCGAGGTTTCCTCGAGTCCTTCCTCGATGGGCCAGACCGGTCGAAAAATGCGGCGGATGGGCATGGTAAAGGCAGTGGAGGTGTATTGCATCCGCGGGGTCAGGCCACCAAACCCGCAGTCCCAGGCCGGGCCGACCCGGACTGATCGCGGCCCGCGCCGAGGGTGGAGGAAGAGATAGGACAGCATCCAGGCGAGGGCGATCCCCAGGAGTACGAGCGGCGCCCCGTAGGAGGCATTGTGGGTGGCAACCGGCGTCAGCCACAGCCAGCCGTGGGCGGTCGCCTCCGGCAGGCCGCGACCGAGAAGCTGCCGCGTAATCCGGTCAAGCACGCTGACCGTCCAGGTCGGCAGGACGCCCAGGACCAGACAGAGCACGGCCAGAACTCCCTGGCCAAACATCATGCGCGGCTGGGCCAGGCGGGCCTTGCGGGCGTGCCGGGTGCGCGGCTGGCCGAGAAAGGCCACGCCGAAGACCTTGACAAAGCAGGCGGCGGCCAGGGCGCCGGTCAGGGCCAGCACCGCCGCCGCCATGGGAATCAGCGAATCCAGCACCCCGTTACCCAGGGCCGGGGCCTGCAGGGCGGCCTGAAAGGTCAGCCATTCGGAAACAAAGCCGTTGAAAGGGGGCAGGGCCGAGATACTGATACAGCCGACCAGGAAACAGACGGCGGTAACCGGCATCCGGCGCAGCAGACCGCCCATTCTTTCGAGATCATGTTCGTGGCTCTTCTGGAGGATGGCGCCGGCCCCGAAAAAGAGCAGGCTTTTAAAGATGGCATGGTTCAGACAATGATAGAGGGCGGCGATCAGGCCGAGGGCGGCGAGCCCGGGGAGGCCGTGGCCGGCGAAGAGCATGGACAGACCGAGGCCCATGTAGATGATGCCGATGTTCTCGACGCTGTGATAGGCAAGCAGCCGCTTCAGGTCATGCTGCATCAGGGCGTAAAGGACCCCGAGGATCGCCGAGGCGCTGCCGATAATCAGGGTCGGCACCCCCCACTGCCAGTGAATATCGCCCAACAGGCCATAGGTGAAGCGGATGAAACCGTAGATCGCGACCTTCAGCATCACCCCGCTCATCAGGGCCGAGATATGTGAAGGCGCCACCGGGTGGGCCTGGGGCAGCCAGACGTGCAGGGGCACCACCCCGGCCTTTATGCCGAAACCTATGAAGGCGAGAGTGAAGGCGATGGTCGCCCAGCCGCTGCCGAGGGGGGCGGCGGCCATGGCCTGGAAGCTGAAGCCGTCGCCGAAACCGGCCAGCACGCCGAAGGCCAGCAGGATGCAGAGACCGCTCACCTGGGCCATGAGCAGATAGAGGAAGGCGGCCCTGCGGTTGGCGGCTTGCTGGTGCTGAAAGGCTACGAGGAAATAGCTCGATACCGACATCACCTCCCAGGCCATCATGAACGAGAAGGCGTCGGCAGTCAGCACGAGCAGGTACATGCCGGCCACGAAGAGGCCGGTGAAGATGGTCAGGACCGCCAGGGGTTGAGGGCCGTTTTCATATTCCCGGACGTAGGCGGAACCGTAAACCGCGGCGACCGTGGTAATCAGGCCGATGATCACCAGGAAAAACCCGGCCAACGGGTCGGTGTGCAGATGACAGTGCAGCCAGGGCAGGCCGATGGGCAGAATCAGATCGGACGGCGCGTCGGCGAAGAGCGCAAGCCCCCCGGCAATCAAGGCCGCCAGACCGGAGAACCCGAGGAGAACAAAGGCCATGGCCTTCAGGAGACGATTCGAACGAAAAAACGGCAGCGGCGCCAGGGCCGAGGCGAGGGCGAACAACACGGCCAATTGGGCTATGGACAACGGCATCATGAACTCCGCGGGCGTTGGCAACTGTTACCGGCAGGCGGTTAACAAATTTCGGCCTCACGCTTCGGCGTGACAAGCGGGTATTGGGCAATGGTGCATTGGGAAAATGCTGCCTCAAATTACGCCCTTCCCTGTCCCATGTCAAGCGGTTTCCCCGACGGCCGACGGCCAAAAACCTAAGCCCGGCAAGCTTCCTTGCCTTTTTTTGCCTCGCGTCCTGGTTCAAAAAAACCAGGGATACCCCTTTTCGTTGCCTTACATTTTTTCGCCGGGAAACAAAAAAACAGGCTTTTTGGCAAATTATAACGTATAGTACACTCCGCCTAAGCAGTTAGTCAACGCCGGGTATCGTCGCTTCCTCTTGTCATCCAGGTGTTACATGTGGATAGCACAGTCATGCGGTTAACACTCGGAGCCAGTATGGGTAAAAAAACGTTACAAGCCCCATGGTTGCTGCCCAGCCTGCTGGCGCTGCTCGCGCTTGCCGATGCGGCATGGGGTTTGCCAGGGGGTGAGCAGGTGACGGCGGGGGCCGGAACCATCCGGCAAGGCGGCGCCAATCTCACCGTTACGCAGCAAAGCGACCGGCTGTCGATCAACTGGGACAGTTTCAGTATCAACGCCGGTGAAGCGGTGCGCTTCAATCAACCCGGGCCCGGCTCAATCGTGCTGAATCGGGTGCTGGGGCAGGATCCATCAACGATCCTCGGCTGCCTTTCGGCCAACGGTCAGGTATTTCTCCTCAATCCCAATGGCGTGTTGTTCGGGGCCGGGTCGCAGGTCGACGTCGGCGGTCTGGTGGCGTCAACGCTGCAATTGTCGGATCAGGCCTTGCTGACGGGGCGATACAACTTCGCTGGCCATGGCACGGCAGGCAGCGTGGTGAATGGCGGCACCATCCACGCCGCGGACGGCGGCTATGTGGCGTTAATCGCGCCACGGGTCAGCAATGCAGGCACGATAACCGCACCAGCCGGCACGGTGGCGCTGGGTGCGGGTAACGGCGTCACGCTGACCTTTGCCGACCATCGGTTGCTGAGTCTGGCGGTGGATCAAGGCGCGGTAAGGGCCCTGGCGGAAAACCGGCAACTTATCCAGGCCGATGGCGGCCAGGTGATTCTTTCGGCCCAAGGCCGGGATGCCGTGCTGGCCGGGCTGGTAAACAACGAGGGCGTCATCCAGGCGCGTACCGTGGCCAATCGGCAGGGGGTGATCACCCTGCTGGGCGGCATGGAACATGACCGCGTGCAGGTGACAGGCGCCCTGGATGCGGCCGCGCCCAATGGCGGTGACGGTGGCTTCATCGAAACCTCGGCGGCACGGGTGCGGATTGATCCGAGCGCGACAATCACCACCGCCGCGCCACAGGGCAAGACCGGCCAATGGCTGCTTGACCCGACCGATTACAGCATTGCCGCCAGCGGCGGCGACCTCACCGGCGCCGCGCTCGCCAGCCAGTTGAACACCAGCAACGTCACGATTCAGACCGAGAGCGCCGGCCCCGGTAACGGGGACATTCTGCTTAACGACGCCGTTGCCTGGAACAGCGCCAACCGCCTCAGCCTGAGCGCGCACCACAACGTCAACATCAACGCCACGGTCAGCAATGCTGGGACCGGCGGGGTCACCCTGCGGGCGGATTCGCAAGGGGCCTGTGTGCCAGGCGCGGCAAACTGCGGGACGGTGCTGTTCGGTGCTGGAGGCGGGATCAGCGTTAACGGTGGGGCAGTGCGGCTCGACTATAACCCCGCTGGCGCCAATGCCGCTAGCCCCAGCTATGCGACGCCCACCGACTACACCGCCAAGGTGACCCTCGCCGACGGCAGCACGTTCACGCCGCGCATGCTGGTGAACGACGTCACCCAACTGCAGGCCATGACCAGCAACCTGAGCGGCGACTACGCCCTGGGCCGCGACATCGACGCCGCGGCAACTTCTACCTGGAATGCCGGGGCCGGTTTTCTGCCGATTGGCGACACTAGCGTTAATTTTACCGGCTCCCTGGACGGCAACAGTCATGTGATCAGCGATCTGTACATTAACCGGCCAGCCAGCAACAACGTCGGCCTGTTCGGCGTTACGCAATTGAATGCCGGTGGCTTGCGCAACCTCGGTTTGCATGGCGGCAGCATCACCGGCAGTCACTGCGTCGGCGCGTTAGCTGGACAAAATAAGAGCGGCGGGCCGATAACCAACGTCTATGCCAGCAGCACCGTCACAGGAACATCCTGGCAGGTTGGTGGCCTGCTTGGTGCTAACACGGGCAGCTCGATTACCGATTCCCATAGCAGTGGCCCAGTCTCGGGAAATTTCTTCGTCGGCGGCCTGGCAGGCTCGAATCAGGGCGTCATGACCAATTCGTCCGCCACGGGCAGCGTCAATAACACGGGGAGCTTCACCGGCGGCCTGGTCGGCTTTACGTATAATGCGTCGTATAACAATGTCTACGCAACCGGCGCTGTACATGGAGCCTTCAACGTGGGTGGCCTGATTGGTTCTCTCGGTAGTTCACCGGTCAGCAACGCCTATGCCACCGGCTACGTCTATGGAACCACGCAAGTCGGCGGCCTGATCGGTAGCCAGTCCGATGCGGTGATCAGCAATTCTTACTGGGATACCCAGACCAGCGGCCTGGCGACGAGCGCCGGCGGCAGCGGCCTGACCACCGCGCAGATGATGCAGCAGGCGAATTTCGCGGACTGGGATTTCAGCAACACCTGGGGCATTACGAGCGCCGTGTCCTACCCGTATCTGCGTGCCATCAACCCGGCCGGTGTCCAGGTGGTCTCGGGCACCGTCACCGGGGCCGCGGTCGGCGCCCCGGTCTCCATCGCCAACGACGGCACGCTTATGGCCCTTACCGCCACCGGCGGCAACGGCTTTTATTATGCCATGCTGCCAGCCGGCTCCTTCACCGCCAGCAATAACCTGCTGGCCTGGTTGAGTGGCGCGCCGGCCGTCGATGGCGCCGTGGTGGCGCATGGCGCCAATACCGATGTGACGCAGGCGGACATCACCACCGGCGTACTGACCCTCAAAATGCAAGGCAGCGTCAGCAATGCCACCCTGGCCACGGCCAAGGGCGGCTTGGCGGATGCGCATATTCCCTACACCGTCAGCGGCAGTGACCTGGCCTTTGGCAACAGCACTGTCACGCAGTTGCTCTTCCTTGGCGGCAGCGCCAACTACAATCTGACGGACAGCGGGGGCAGCATCGATACCGTCGCGGCCCTATCAGGCCCGCTTTCCTACACGCAGCCCGGCAGCCTGGCGGTGGGAACGGTGGCCGGGCGGGCGGGGATAACGGGATCGTCAAGCGCCTCGGTCACGCTGGCCACCACCAACCCAGGCGCCAACCTCACCCTGGATCAACCGGTCAGCGCCGGCGATGCGGTCGTGTTGTCGGCAGGCGAAAATTTCATCAACAACGCCGGTGCCACGGCTATAGCCGCTGGCGGGCGCTGGCTGGTTTACTCCAGCGATCCAGCCACTGACACCTTCGGCGCCTTGCTCAGCAACAACACCCCATTGTGGAGCAAGACCTACGCCGATTATGGCCCCGGCAGTGTCGTGGAGACCGGCAACCGTTATCTGTTCGGCTATACCCCTAGCTTGACCGTGACCCCGGACGATACCAGCAAGGTGTACGGCAACGTGCCAAATCTGACCGCGACCGTGACCGGCTTGATGAACGCCGACAGTTTTGGCGACGTCTTTACCCAGGAGAGCTGCACCCCGATTCTGACTTCGCCAGGGACCGCGGCCACCGCCGCGGTATCTGATTCACCGTATCCCATCAACGCGGCCCCAGGCTCGTTGGCGGTTTCAGGCTATGCCACCAATTTCAACAGCGGCCTGCTGACGGTCACCCCAAAACCCATCACCGTCACGGCGGACAAGCAGAGCAAGGGATATGGCAGCGTGGACCCGTTGCTGACCTGCCAGGTGACAGCGGGCGGCCTGGTCGAATCGGATAGCCTTGCTGGTGCGCTGACGCGCGCGACTGGCGAGACCGTTGCCGCCGGCCCTTATACGATCGGGCAGGGCAGCCTGGCGAACGGCAACTACACGATCACGTTCAACAATGGCGAACTGACCATCAACCCGGCCCCTCTGAGCGTCACCGCCAGCGACTTTGGCAAGACCTACGACGGCCTGGCCTACAGCGGCGGCAACGGGGTTGCCTACCGCGGCTTTGCAGACGGCGAGACCGCGGCCGTTTTGGGCGGCGTACTCGGTTACAACGGCACGGCCCAGGGCGCGACGGAGGCCGGCAGCTATACCCTCACCCCCGATGGCCTGACCTCGGGCAACTACACGATCAGTTTCAACAACGGCACGCTCACCGTCGACAGGGCATTGCTGACCGTGCAGGCGGACGACCAGTTCAAGTTCGCGGGGGATGCCAATCCGCCGTTTACCTTCAGGGCCAGCGGCTTTGTAGGCGGACAGACCATGGCCGAGCTGGAAGGGGCCCCGCTGCTCGGTACCATGGCCACGCCGCTCGCGCCGGTCGGCGACTATCCGATCACCATTGCCGGCCTGGCGGCGCGCAATTACCTGATCAACTTCGTGCCCGGCACCCTTACCGTGGCATCACATGAAATTCGCACGGCGGCAATCCTGGCCGCGCCCGACGAGGCAAATAAAACCCGGGCAATATTGACGGACTGGCGGGAGACGCCGGTAAATTTCGCAACGCCCGGCAATATGTCTCGGGAGCATTCAGCAAGATCCACGCGGTTGCAAGTCCAGGAACCCGGCATCATGCTGCCGGCTGGCGCAAGTGCGGACCAGGGATCATCGCGGCAATTACGGCGCGGTAATGATGTGCTTTCTTCAGGAACAGGAGCGCTACGATGAGGGGCCTGCCGGGCTGGGGGGGCGTAATTGCTTGCGCTGGTCTGTGCCTGGTCTCCTCAACAGTTATGGCGGCTACCCTGCCAGACGCCGGCCGGGCCCTGCGTGACGTTGAACAGCTTGCTCCTGCCGCGCCTGCCCGGTCCGGCGCTGGCGTACAGTTAGAGCCACAGGTCATAGGGCCTGATCAAAAGGCCGCCGCGGGGATCAGCTTCACCATCAAGTCATTCCAAATCGTCGGCAATTGCATGCTGGCCGCCGAGGAATTGTTGCCGCTCGTACAGGACTGTACCGGTGACCACCGCAGTCTTGCGGACCTCGAGAAGGCGGCCGCGCGAATCACGGACTATTACCATAGCCTCGGCTACCTTGTCGCCTACGCCTACGTGCCGCCGCAGGAAATCGCCAACGGCCGGGTCGATATCATCGTACTGGAAGGGCATTATGGGCGGATCAGCCTAAAGAATGATTCACATACCCATGATGCGGTGCTGGATCGCTTCCTGGCCCCTGCCCATTTGTGTGAAGTGATTGACGCAAACCGCATCGACCGCGCCCTCTTGCTGGTTCAGGACACCGTACAGACGGGCGCGGTGCACGGTGTACTGCGTCCGGGCGCCGCCACCGGCGAGTCTGATTTTGAGGTGTCGGTTGCCCCATCGCCCTTGGTCACCGGCCGGCTTGAGGCGGACAACTATGGCGTCAGGGTCACCGGGCGCGACCGGGTGGGTGGCGCGGTGCAACTGCATAGCCCGACCGGACAGGGTGACCGTCTGGAAGCGAAAATTCTCACCTCGGGGCAAGGCCAGGATTATGGTCGTCTCGCGTACGACTTACCGGCAGGCGGTCAGGGACTCAGGTTGGGTATTGCATACACCGAATCACGCTATCGGATAGGCGAGGAATACCGTGTGCTCGACGCCTATGGTCAAGCGAGGGTCTGGTCGTTACGGGTGACGTATCCAGTGGTGCGCACAAACCGTTTCAATATGTACAGCGAGGCGTCGTACGATCATAAGCTTCTTGATGATCATCTGGGCTCGATGCCGGCTGACACAACCAAAAAGAATGATGCTGGATCCGTCGGACTGAGCGGTGATCATACCGATCAGCATGGGGGCCTGACCACGTTCTCGTTGCATCTGGACGCGGGCAAGCTGCGCATCGAAACGCCAGCGGCGCTGGACGCCGATACCGCCACGGCAAATACTAACGGACCATACAGCAAACTGAGCTATGGCCTGGCGCGTTACCAGCCGCTTGCCCAAAATACGGTGCTATTCCTGGCGCTGAGCGGCCAGCAGGCCTCGAAAAATCTCGACTCAGCGGAAAAATTCTCGCTCGGCGGGCCGTTCGGGGTGCGCGCCTATCCCGTAGGCGAGGCTGCCGGTGACGATGGCTATCTCGTTACCACGGAATTGCGCTACGGGTTGCCGCTGCCGGCGCCGGGCGCCAGACTTACCCTGCTTGGCTTTGCCGACGCCGGGTCCATCAAGGTCAACCACAACCCCTTCCTGGCCGACGGCAACAACCGGCATCTGGCGGGCGGCGGGGTTGGCTGCGCCTTGGCGGCGCCCGGGCATGTCGATGTGCAATTCACTTATGCCTGGAAACTTGGCGATGCCCCGGCCCAAAGCGATACGGACCGCGGCGGCCAGGCCTGGCTGCAAGTCATGAAAACCTTCTGATCGTTCAGCCGCGCTTTGCGCCGCTGGCGCCACAGGCTGGGGCATTCAAGCCAGGGAGCAAACCGCCCGCACATAGTAAAAACAACTGAAATCCTGCCAGCCGACAAAACCCGTGTCCATGTTGACATACCAGGCGGCCACGAAAGAACGGCGATCAATGCTCCACAGCCAGCGCTTGCTTGGGTCGAACGGCGTGGGCTGGCAGTAATCGCCAAGCTCGTTCACCGGCTCGAGGAGGGAAAGTAACTCGTCCACGGTGGGCAGCCGCCAGCCGGTGCGGCCACTGAGCCTTTCGCGATTCAGCCACTCCACGTATGCATGGGCCTGCTCCCAGGTAAGGGGAAACTCGGAACCACGCCGCTGCCAGATGAGCGCCGTGGCCCGATCCACCACCGTGACCTCGTCATCAACGTGAAAATCGCTGACGTGCGGGTAGAGCGGCCGCCACAGCGGGTTGACGCCAAAAAGCGCGCGGGCCTGCCGGGCATCGACTTTCACGGCCTCGCACCGCAAGGCCCGTTTCTCGCCAACCGCCCGAGCCGCCGCCACCTCGACTTCCGGCCCCAGCCGGCAGGCCTGTTCCTTGCGACTCTCCCATTGCCGCTGCAACTCCAGCAGGGCGCGGAGCATGGCCCCGGCGTCGGCAAAGCGCTGGCCCGGCGCCACGGCCAGGGCCCGCTGCAAAAAGCCATCCCAGAGATCCCCCGCCAGCGGCTGATAGTCGCCGGGGCTGACCCGGCTGCCCATGGGCAGCCGGCCGGTCAGCAGCCGGTAGAGCATGACCCCGGCCGAATAGAGGTCGGCCCGGCCATCGACCTGGCCAGGGGCCGCCTCCTGTTCCGGGGCCGCGTAATACGGGGAGCCGATGGCCAGATTCGCCACCTCGGGAAAGGGCTCGCCGGCGAGCTTGGCCATGCCGAAATCGGCAATTTTCACGGTGTCCTGGTCAGTGATAAAAATATTGGCCGGTTTGATGTCCCGGTGGATGATGCCGGCCTGGTGCAGGCAGACCAGCCCGGCCAGCACCTGCTGGCCGTAGTGCAAGACCTTGTCGGAGTCCAGCATCCTGGTCGGTTCTTCCACCACCTGCTGCTCGCCGATGAGGCTGGCCAGGGTGGCGCAAAAATATTCCATGACGAAAAAGGGCCGGCCCGCCTGCTCGTCCACGTCCCAGACGTCGGCGATATTGGGGTGATGGAGGCCCGCCAGGGTGACGGCCTCGGCAATAAACAGCCGCCGCAGTTCGCCGACGCCCACCAGGGCCGGGAGGGGCTCCAGCGGATCGAGCAGTTTCAGGGCGACGATCTTGCCGGTGACCGGCATGGCCGCCTTGAACACCGTACTCATCCCGCCTCGGCCCAGCCGGCCCCGGACGATGTAGCGCCCGATCTTTCTCATGGTTCGCCTTGCCAGCCAAGGCGCTGGGCGTTGATGGCCGGAAATCCCAGGGCCATGATCTTCCGGGCGGTAACCGCGACGTCATAGCGGACCAGGCGCACGGTAAGCGCCGCCCTTTCCTGATCCCAGATAAGGTACTTGGCATGGCTGGTGCCATCCCGCGGTTGGCCGACGCTGCCAACGTTGACCAGATAGCGCCGCTCCGGGTCGAGCTGATAATCGCCCGCCCGCGGTTCGCTGGTACGGGACGTGACCCCGTCCCAATCATAAAGCAGGAGCAGGTGGGTGTGGCCGAAAAAGCAAAGCGGCTCGGCAAACAACTGAAAAAGCCGACGCAGCCTGGCGGGCGGCGGTGCGAACAGATAGGTGGAGGGGGAATCGGGCGGGCAGCCATGCACCAGCCGCGCCCCGGCTTCGAGGCGGAAGAGGGGCAGCCCCAGGCAATACGCCGTCGCCGCGGGTGAAAGGAGGGTGCGGGTAATCCGCATGGATGCGCGGGCCGTGGGGTTCAACTGTTCGAGATAGCCGGGGCTGGCCAGGGCCAGCTCATGGTTGCCCATGATGCTCGCAATGCCCCGTTGCCGCAGGAGGGCGACCACCTGCTCGGGCTCCGGGCCATAGCCGATGTTATCCCCGAGGCTCATGATCCGATCGGCCCCGACCTGGGCCACATCGTCCAGCACCCGCAGCAGGGCCTCGAGGTTTCCATGAATGTCGGAAATAATGGCAACACGCATGATCGCTGGTCTGCTTTCCGCCTTGCAAAGCGGGGGGCTGGAATGGGGCCGCCAAGGGAGAACGGTGCGCACATTTTTATCCCGACATACCACTTTCCGCCTGCGAAGGGAAGAGAATCCCCGGCCACGGCTGGCGCTTTTGCTTGGCAGCGGCCTCGCCGTGCTCTATAGTGCCGGAGCTGACCTTTCTTCATTTTTCCGCCAAAGTCGAGAACCATGGCCCCTATAACCCTCTTTGCCATAGCCGTGGCCCTGGCCGTGGACGCCTTTGCCGTGGCCCTGGCCGCCGGCGCCGGCCTGCCGCGCCTGCACTGGCGGCATACCTTCCGGCTGGCCTGGCACTTCGGCTTTTTTCAGGCGGCCATGACCCTGCTGGGCTGGGCCGGGGGCTTAAGCGTGAGCGGCCTGATCGCCAGTGTCGATCATTGGCTGGCCTTCGGCCTGCTGGCTCTGGTCGGCGGCCGGATGAGCCTGGGGGGCCTGGCGGCCAAGGACGAGAACCGTAAGGCCGTTGATCCCACCCGGGGCGCCACCCTGGTAGTGCTGTCGGTGGCAACCAGCATCGACGCCCTGGCCGTGGGTCTGTCGCTGGCCGTGCTGCGCATCAGCGCCTGGCAGCCCTCCCTGGTTATCGGCCTGGTGGCGGCGCTCTGCACCGCCGCGGGCCTCCACCTCGGGCGCTGGGCGGGCGCCGCCTCCCGCCTGGGGGCCCGGGCGGAGATGGTCGGCGGCGGCGTACTCATCGCCATTGGCGCCAAGATCCTCTGGGAGCACCTCGGGCCGGCCTGATCCGGCCGCGCCGAGCGCGTTTCGTCTTTTCCCGTTGACAGCCGTGCTACTGCGTGGTTACTTTTCGCAGCCCGGCCCTGAATGGCCGGCAACACCAGTTCCCCTTATTACGCCTCGCCGGGCAACGCCAAAGGTACCCCCCCATGAGCATTCGCGAAGACGCCATCGCCAAAACGACCACCCCCCTCTTCACGACCTGCGCCGCCCAGGAAGGCATCACGGTAGAGACCCTGATGGCCGGGGTGGCCGCCGGCACCATCGCCATCCCCAAGAACAACAACCACAATTTTGACCGGATCATGGCCATAGGCCAGGGGGTCACCACCAAGGTCAACGCCAACATCGGCTCGTCCAAGGACTATCCCGAGGCGGCGCAGGAGCTGCAAAAGCTCTGCGTCTGCCTCAAGGCCGGGACCGATACGGTCATGGATCTAAGCATGGGCGGCGACCTCAATGCGGTGCGCCGCGCCATTCTCGACAACTGCCCGGCGCCGCTGGGCACGGTGCCCATCTACCAGGCGGTGGCCGAAACCGTGGAGCGCGATGGCCGGCAGATCGGCGAAGTGACGGTGGACCACATCTTCAAGACCATCGAGCGGCAGGCCGAGGACGGCGTGGACTTCATGACCATCCACTGCGGCATCACCCGCAATTCCCTGGCGCGCCTCCAAGGCCACGAACGCCTCATGGGCGTGGTCAGCCGGGGCGGCTCCTTCCTCCTGGAGTGGATGAGCCTCAACAACGCCGAGAACCCGCTCTTCGAAAGGTTTGACGATCTCTTGGCCATCCTCAAGGAGCACGAGGTGACCCTGAGCCTGGGCGACGGCTTCCGGCCGGGCTGCCTGGCCGACGCCACCGACCGCGGCCAGGTGCAGGAACTGATCCACTTGGGCGAACTCACCCAGCGGGCCTGGGCCGCCGGCGTGCAGGTGATCATCGAGGGGCCGGGCCACATGCCATTGAACCAGATTGCCGCCAACGTCCTCTTGCAGAAGCGCCTGTGTCACGGGGCGCCCTTCTATGTGCTGGGGCCCCTGGTCACCGACATCGCGCCGGGCTACGACCACATCACCGGCGCCATCGGCGGGGCCATCGCCGCCACGGCGGGCGCCGATTTCCTGTGCTACGTCACCCCGGCCGAGCATCTCAAGCTGCCGTCGGCCCAGGATGTGCACGATGGGGTGATCGCCTCGAGGATCGCGGCCCACGCCGCTGATATCGCCAAGGGCCTGCCCGGCGCCATGGACAAGGATATTGCCATGGCCCGCTGCCGCAACCGGCTGGACTGGAAGGGACAGATCGAACTCTCCCTGGACCCGGCCAAGGCCAAAAGCTTCCGGGAGGAGGGAGGAAGTTACAAGGGAGACGCGTGCAGCATGTGCGGCTCCTACTGCGCCATCAAGGTGTACAAAAAGGCCGTCGCGCCGCGACTCGTTAAGCCTGACAAATCATAAACAGGAGGGGATGATATGTCCGATTTTTTCGCGTCATTTCTCGCATTCCTTGAATCCACCAAGCTTATCGAACAGTTTGACAAGTTCGATACGGTCGGGCTCTTCACCAACCCCTGGTTTCTGGTGCCCTTTGCCGCCCTGATCCTCTACTTTATAAGCAAACAGCAGTTCGCCAACCTGGTCCTCGTCGGCCTGGCCGTCGGGATCTTCGCCTTCATGGGCAGCCACTACGTGGAAGGCCTCATCGACGAGAAGGGCTTCATCCAGCTCAACAAGATCCTGCCCATCATCGCCATGGGCGTGGTGGTGGTCGGGGTGATCGTCTACCTGCTGTTCGGCCGCTCCGACTGAGCCCGACCGGAACGACGCCATGTCCGACCAGTTGCTCGACATCTACCACACCCTGCATGCCCGCTTCGGCCCCCAGCACTGGTGGCCTGGCGACACGCCCTTCGAGATCATGGTGGGAGCGGTGCTCACCCAGAACACCAACTGGGCAAACGTCAGCCGCGCCATCGCCAACCTCAAGGAGGCCGGGCTGCTTACCCTGGAGGAGCTGGTCGACCTGCCCGCCGACATCCTGGCCTGCCACATCCGCCCGGCCGGCTATTACAACCTCAAGGCCAACCGCCTCAAAAATCTCCTGGCCCTGATCGGCCAATATGAAAACGGCCTGGACGGCCTGTTTGCCGAGGACACCGGCGCCCTCAGGGAACTGTTGCTGTCGGTGCGCGGCATCGGCCCGGAAACGGCGGATTCCATCCTGCTTTACGCGGCCGGCCGCCCGGTGTTCGTGGTCGACGCCTACACCCACCGCGTCCTGGCGCGCCACGCCCTCATCCCCGAGGAGGCCGACTATTACGAGATCCAGGAGTGTTTCCTGGACCAGTTACCCGCGGATGCGGCCCTGTTCAACGAATACCACGCCCTCCTGGTCCGCCTCGGCAAGGAGTTCTGCAAGAAGGGCAAGCCGCTCTGCTCAGTCTGCCCCCTGGCGGGCAGCGAGGTTATCTAAGCCCGGAAAGGGCAGCGCTCCTGCCGACAGCCATGGGGATGGCGGGGGCCGTCCCCGCAGACCGCTTGCTCACCCGTTGGCAGGCTTATGGCAAAATTTTCCTTGAGAAATTCCACGGCCACGGCCAGGGCGGCCCGCACATAAGCCTTGCAGCAGCTCGGGCCGGTAAGGTCGGTGATCGCCCGGCTCACCCGGCAGACCGCCTCCATGGTGCGCCGCTGTGGCTCATCCGTGCCGCATTTTGAGCCGGTCAAGACCGCGAACACGGCGCCGATGGCGGGCGCAATGCCGCAGACGCCCGTAAGCCCGCAATAGCCGCCATGGGCCTGCTGGCCGGTGCGATGCAGCACCTCTTTGATGTCCTCATTGCTGAACCGGCCCGCAATCGCGTTTTTCAGGGCGGCCATCAGCGCGCCGCCGGCGATATAGGCATGCTGGCAACCGAGCATGGGCAGCCCCGGAAAACTCATGGCCAGCTCGGCAATATCCCGGGGTGAGGTGGACCCGGTCGTGCAGACGATATTTTCAATGACCCGCAGGGCGTCCTCGTTATGACAATGGTCACAGATGTAGTGGTCGTTGGGGCAGCGGATATACCCCTGTTCCCGGCGCCCGCAGAAATGGCAGACCACCGCCACCGCCTTTTCATAGTAGCGCAGGGCGGCGCCGCAAATCATGCAGTGCCTGGACTGACAACTGTCAGCCGCTACTGGCGGCGCTCAACCGGCGGCCGGGGCGTTTTTTTCGTGCTTCTCCAACATCACGCGAACTCCTTCCCGACCAGAGGCTCCCTTATTCCAATATTTCCTCAATACCGGCGCTGAGTGCCGCGTAACTGATCGGACCGCCCACCACTTTGATCAGCTCTCCGTCCCTGGAGATAAATACGACGATATCCGATAATCCCTTGGCTCCGACCGCTTTGGCGATGCCGTTTTCCTTCCCGACCGGGAAGGTTAGCTGGAATACCCCCGCGAAATCCGCCACATCTTCCTTGGTGCTGTTGTCGAACAGGGCAAACATCAGCAGACCTTTGTCTTTATAGGAAGTATAGGCCTTTTGCAGTACGGGGGCGTCCTCCTGGCACTTCTTTCAACTGGTGGAACCGACATAAATGATCAGCGGCGAACCCTTCAGGTCAGAAGAGATGTACCCATGTCCAGCCAGATCGACAAAGTAAAACTCCAGTGCCTCGCTACCAACGGCCGGACCTGCCATGCCCAGCAGCAGGAGTAGTAAAATCAGCATTCTTCGTTTCATAGGTCTCCTTTTTATGCGCGCAATTGCTGCCAGAGGGTTGATAAGCCGACCGGCTCGTTGTCGTGGACCGGCAGGCCCGTTTACAACCCGGACAATCTCCATAATAGGCAGGAGATTGTCAAGATGCAAGAGTTGACAGGGTTAAAATAGCATTGACAACCGGACCTGCTTCATATAAACATATGTTTATGTATTGATAAACAAAAAATGGAGAACAGGGTGCGGGTAAATTTTTCAGAGGAAAACAACCCGGGAACGGGCCTGGACGCAGTGGCGTTTCTGGCCAGAGCCCTGGCCGATGAAAATCGCTTGCGGATCCTCTCGGCACTTCGCGGGGGCCGCAAACCGGTGTCTCTCATTGTTGAGGAACTGGGGATCTCCCAGCCCCTGGTTTCCCACCACTTGAAGGAGTTGCGACGCGCCCGGCTCGTTGCCGTGGAACGGCAGGGCCCGTTTGTCTATTACAGCCTGGCGGACCAGCGAATTTTACAGGCTATGGATCTCCTCCTCGGTCTGGCTGCTGATTTATTATCACAAAAATCCTCATATTAGGCAGGAAGGTAGCAAAGATGAAAGAGCTGCAACAGATTCTCGACACCATGGAACCGACCGACGCCCTGACCCGGCTCCTGCCCCTGATGAAATCCCTGCTTGCCCATCTTGACGAGGAGGCCCGCGTGCAGCATGTGCTGCAATTGCTTGGCGGCGCCGGCGAGGACAAGGTCGGCAGCATGGTCAACCTCTGACTGGCCGAATGCATGGACGAAGGTGTCGATCCAACGCATATGTGTCAGACCTTGGTGCACAAGGTCGCCCAGTCAAAGCAGTTGATGGCGGTCACCGATCCGGACATTCTGGTGCTCTTTGAAGACTGGCTGGACGAATTGGAGGGGGAAGTAATCGGGTATGCCAAGAAACACGGGGCCACCGAGATTGGAACATTGGCCGCCAACCTCGGTCTTTCAGCCAACGGCGCGGCGTTCCTCATAACCAAACTCAAAAAAGAAAACAAAATTTAATGGCGAACAGGAGGGAAAATTATGACACGAGTACGGTTTATCCTCAATGAACCAGAAGGTAAAACCTGACGGCATTTCAAGGAAATGCTGCCCGGTCTGGGCGCCATGGAGCAGGTAACGGTTGAGGTTATTTCCAAGCCGAGGGATGAGTATGCGACTGCCGCCCATGCTGCCACCGGGCTTCCAAAGGCGCCGGCAATCATGATCGATGACACCGTACTGGTTATCAAGGACATCAAAGAAGAAGAACTGATCGCAGCCATCAAGCGCCATCTTGAAGAAGGGTAAACCTACGATGTCCCGGAGGAGCATGAACATGAAATCTATTTGGATGATCTGCGCGCTGGCCTTGGCATTTGTGGCCGGTTCGCACCAAGAAGCGCTGGCGCTCCAGGCGACCATTGCCCAAACCGAGATCACCGCCGGCGACCCGGTAACGGTGAACGGCGTCATTGACCCGGGCAGCGAGCTTTATGTGGTGATCTGTTCGGACTCGCAATTCCGTCCACCGGATGCCAAGGGACTGGAAGAGAAGAAGAAGCTGGTTAAGTCCTTCGGCGAAACCGCCATTCCGCCCACTTATTACGTCGCAACCAGTGCCCCTTACTCCCTGGCCGAGCCCATGATCGTCAACAAGGGGCAAACCAGCGGCCTCTTCGCCTTCCCCCCGTTCCAATATGCGTTGCGGGTGAATAAGATCAAACCGTGGGAGACTATTACCGGGGAGGTCAAAAAAAATCTCGGCCCAGTGGCTACCGGTGAACAGTGGCGATTTCTTACTTACACCCATGAGGATAAGTTCGGCATCAATACCATAAGCAAAGAAATTCCGATCAGCGGTGGCAATGCCCGCATGGTCCTGACCGACCATGGGCTGCAACCTGAACCCTGGAACAAGGGGGTCTCCCTCTCCCTGGACAGAAAAACCGGCGCCTTCTCCCTGTCCATGGCCCCATACCGCAACCTGGCGCCCGGCACCAAGTTGGCGGTATACGTCAACGGCGAAAAGGCGGGGCTGTTTACAATCAAGGGAGCCGGTTACTTCTTCGCCACCGCCAACACCTATATGAATCCGCTGGTTGTCGTGCTGGGCGCCTTTGTGATCGGTGTCCTCTTCGTCATCATGGGCGCGGCCGGGGGGTTGTTTACCGCCGCCTTCCAGATCACGGTGCTCGGCACCAACGGTCCTTTGGGAATTAACGCCGCCAACACCGTCAAACCCACCAATCTCTTCCTCACGCTCTGTTCACCGGTTACCGGGCTGCTCCATTATTTTCAGGAACGACGCTTCGCCTGGCCCCTGGCCCTGTTTTTCGCCGCCGGCATCGTGCTGGGCGCTTTCTGGCTGGGGCCGGAATATTCCGCTAAGTACCTGTCCATGAAGGCCTATAAATTCTACTTGGGGATCGTTTGCCTGGTCATTGGCATAAAACTGTTCATCGAGAGTTTGCCCTCCTCCATCGCCAAGAAAAAGACCATGAAGGCCATTATCCAAAAATTCAACCAGGCCGTTAAGGACGCCAAGGAAAAGGGCACCGCCATGGAAATGGGTCGGGTGGAATTCGATCATTTCCATCCCGTCTCCTTCAAGATGCAATTCTGGGGCGAGACATTCCTGGCCAAGCCATTGCTCATGCTGGTGAGCGGCATCCTCATGGGCATGATCGCCTCCTCGTTCGGGGTTGGCGGCGGCTTCATGTTCATGCCCTTCATGACCTCGCTCATGGGCTATCCCATGTATCTGGCAGTGCCCATTGCCCTGGCCGGCACCTTCGCCACCTCGGTGGGGGGCATTACCAAGTATTTCCTCATGGGCTATTCGCCGGACTGGGTGATGGCGATCTGCATCGCGGCCGGCGCCATAGGCGGTGGCGTCGTGGGGCCGAAAATTCAGAAACGTCTTCCCGAGGTTTTCTTAAAACGCCTCCTGGCGCTTGCTCTTGTCTTGGTCTTTCTTAACTACACGGGAGCGGTGCCGTTTCTCCGTTGAGACGCCGAGAGGAATTCCATGACCTATCTCCATGCATTGTTAAACGGCTTTTTAGATCACCTCTTTGAAAACGTTGTGCAACCCGGCTTCGTTGCTGCCGCGGGAATTATGGACGCTATCGTTCTGAACCCGCTGCAGGCGTCAGGCGTTTCCGCTGCCGTGCAAGTGGCATTTCTTGGCGTTCTCACCTGGTTCTTGAGCTTTTTGCTATGCCGGCTGTTGCGGATGGACCGGGCCCGCGAGGAATTTTATGCGGCGTTTGCCGCGGAAAAAGATACATGGTCGGCTGGAATCGCGGCTGCTCCAGACCGGGCATTAAAAGCGAACCTTGCCAAGTTGCGCGACAACGGCTTGGACGATTTATACAATAACTTTCTGGCCGGACTTTTTGCCAGAAACGGTGCTGCCTACCTGCTGCCGGTGTTGCTCTGCCTTCTCTGGCTCAACCATTCGGTTCTGGCTGAACAGTTAGGAAGGGAACAAGTGCTCGCCCTGTTTTTGTGCGGCTATGGAGCAGCCTTTCTCTGCCGACTTTTCACACAAACCCGCAACCACGCTACCCTTGTTCGTACCTTGAGATAAAAGATGGGCAAAAAATTTCTTTTCCTCATAACCCACTCCACGGATGATCAGGATCGGGCCAACGGCGCCATTGCCTTGGCGGCATCACTGCTCTCTGACGATGCGGATTTGGTGATTTTTTTTATTTTTGAGGGTGCCATGCTTGCCAGAAAAGGCGTGGCGGCAACCATTGCAGGAAGAAATTTTGCCCCGGTCCGAGATCTTTTTCCCCTGCTGCTTGAGGCCAAGGTGCCGATGTATGTGTGCGGGGCCTGCGCCAAAATCTACAACATTGCGGCAGAGGAACTGGTGGATGGCGTCAAGATAGTGCAGATTCCCATGATCGCCGCCGAAATGGCGGACCGGGAGACCATTACTTTATAATTGCCTATGCAAGGAAAGGGAGCAGCCGCCACATCCTGGCCTTGAACCAGGGTGTGGCATTTCCATTTTTGCGAATACACAACTGAAGAGCTTAAGACAGAGAGAAAGGTCTGCGCTTACCTGACACCCCCAAAAAGGAAAGAATCATGTCGCAACATCTTCGCGACTTTACCGGAGAAGGCATCGGAACCTTTATCCTGGTCTTTTTCGGGTGCGGTTCCGTCATGGTGACGGTTCTGTTTTCCAGCCCTGCTGGCCTCTAGGGCGGGACTGCCGGACAGTTCCCATGGTTTTCTCATCGTCTATGTGCTGGGTCCGATTGCCGGCGGCATCCTGGCATTGCTGCTCTTCACCAGGTTTATCGAACCCTTGATGCGAGATACAACAAATAACACCTGCATCCGTGGATAACACTAATTCGGAGGTACCATGCACGGCTCAAGTCCTACCCAGGAGCAATTGAAAGAGTACTACGGACGGATTTTGGCTGGCTCGAAAGACCTGCAAGCCAATGCTTGCTGCTGTAGCGAGGATACCATGCCGCGGCAGATCAGAAATATCTTGAAAGAGATCGACGACGAAATTATCGATCGCTTCTTTGGCTGCGGCTCGCCAATCCCGCCGGCGCTGGATGCATGCACGGTGCTCGATCTGGGCTGCGGCACCGGCAGGGATGTCTATGTCGCCTCCCGGTTGGTCAGGGAGAAGGGGTTTGTGATCGGGGTTGACATGACCGATGAACCGCTTGCCATCGCCCGCAAGCACATCGCCTCTCAGGCCAAACGCTTCGGCTACGCCAAGGCCAATGTGGAGTTCCGGCAAGGCTACATCGAAGATCTTAAAAAACTTGCCGTGGCGGACAGTTCCGCGGATGTGGTGATCTCAAACTGCGTCATCAACCTCTCCCCGGACAAGCAGGCTGTGTTCAGCGAGATCTTCCGAGTGCTCAAACCTGGCGGGGAGTTGTACTTTTCCGATATTTTTTCCTCCCGCCGGGTGCCCGGGAATCTCAAGGATGATCCGGTTCTCCATGGCGAATGCCTGGCCGGGGCCATGTATATCGAAGACTTCAGGAGACTGTTGCAGGGCCTGGGCTATGCCGACTTCCGGGTCTGCGCCAAGAGCCGGGTCAGCATCGACAACCATGGCATAGAGGAAAGAATCGGCATGGTTGATTTTTTTCCATGACGATTCGGGCTTTCAAGCTCCAGGACCTGGAAGATATCTGTGAGGACTACGGCCAGGTGGCGGTCTATAACCGTACCCTGCCGGAACATCCCATTTCTTCGATCTGGATGATCATCACCGTTTTTTTAGCGGCAAGCCGATGCTGGTCTGTGGCAATACCGCCGCAATGCTCAAAAATACGAGATATGCGGCATACTTCACAACAAGCGGAAACCGCTCGGTTCATTACGGGGCCTTTGATTGCGCCCCGGCATCGGTCAAGGCGCATGATGCGACAGGTAATTATAGTGGTGGCGCCTGCTGTTAGCTGCGGGTCTGGGCAGGCCCGCTCTTTGACTGGCTGTCCTGGATACGTAAAGGAGTACGATATGTCTGCAACAATGCGTGACCGTTACCATAACGGCGGATTTTTACGACCGGGCAATCCCTGCCCAAAGAATAAGCTGGAAAACTAAAAAAGGAGATGCTATGAATATTTCAATGCAACCAAACAAACCGGCCAACGTGATCCTCATTGTACTGCTGACCCTGTTGACCCTGCTCAGCGGCTGCGCCTCGACCAAGACCTCGGCTGGCCCCGCGGCGGATGGTACCCTCTTTGTCAAGGGCAGGGCTGTCAAAATCACCACCCATGCCGATCTCACCACCATCACTATCAAACCAGCGAAGGGTGATATGGTC